>CACXDI010000196.1 GCA_902766335.1 uncultured Ruminococcus sp.
ATCCCTTGACAGGCTTGGAAGAAATTACGAGGAGATACGTCAGCAATGGCAGCACATCACTGTGGATCTGAATGCGAACATCAAAGTCCTGGATATGCCGCTGCTGGACACTTCGCAGCAGGACGGCAACCTCGACCATCGGTTCGTAGCTGACTTGGTTCTTCAGATACTCAGCTACGTCAGCGAGAAAGAGCGCCTGAACATCAGAGAACGCCAGAGGCAGGGAATCGAGATCGCAAGAGCCGAGGGACGATATCGAGGAAGAAAGCCAAAAGAGATCGATGAAGAACTGTTACGAAAAGAATGCGCTAAGTGGCGTGCGGGCGAGCAGACGGCGGTGGAGACTATGAAAAGGTGTGGGGTCACTAAGACGTTGTTTTATCGGAAGGTTAGGGAGATGGGGGTGTGAGGAAACAAGATGGTTGACAGAATTATGAAGATACCGTATAATAATCTTGACAAGAAGTATATTAAGAGTGAGGACGGCAGGAAAGAGGCAGGCTAACGCTTAGTGCGTAATGCGAAAAGGCTTGCTTTAACGGCAAGATATTGTACACTGATGACGGTTGAAATCCGTCCTCTTGTTAAAGGAGGGACACGTTTTGTGTCCCTCCTTTTTATGTCAGTATATGATGGAAGAAGAGTGGTCACTAAGCGTTTGAAGAACAAATTTGATGATGCGACAAGAGGATTTCATTCTCTATACATGGGAGGGTAATACGTCGGATTGTCGCTCTCGCAATGCATGTTCGATTCCTACCTTGCACACTGCAATTTATCATTGAGTTATACTTTCACATGTTCACAACTTCACAAAGATCAGCAATACTGTCAAGCAAACTATGCTTCCGACAATAATTAAGATCTCCAACAATATAGATTCTGTTCTTAGCTCTCGACAGAGCTACGTTCAGCCTTCTCACATCAGCAAGGAAACGTTGTGCGCCTATTGTACGGGTGATGGAAAAGATCACAATATCACTTTCTATTCCCTGAAAGCCGTCAACTGTATCAATCTTGATACTTGTTGATTTTGGACAGCGTTTTCTAAGTTCAAATGCCTGCGCTCGATACGGCGCAATGACAGCTATAATGGTTACTGTGACAGATATCAATTATTGCTATTATCGGATCAGAGAGATTCAATACACTACTATCTGTACTTGCGGTGATAATTTGATTGTTTACAAGATTTCTTAATGCGTTGGCTATAACAACATCAGAGAAGACATATATTGATATGGGGTGTTTTGACGGAAATATTATTATAGTTCCAATTGAAATTGGTAAAAGGAAGGGAGTGATTGTCGCTAATTATAGTAAAGATATTATCGCTAAATGCTTTTATCGCAGAATAAATGAAAATGATTTAACAATTAGTGATGTTGTTTCATTATTGAATCGTGACTCTATTCAATCGATTAAACGTGCATATATTCCATATGATCTTTATTTATTTCAGCTATTTGAAAGTTCAAATATTGAATTCTCAATATCGAAGATAGATGCTGAAAAAAAGTCGAAAAGATATAGAGAACTTGATCCGTTTATTCAATTAAACGGTCGCGCTGAGCTAGTTGTTATAGCATTAAATAACAATTGTAATAACTTTATACATACTGATAAGATCCTTTAGGAGCTATGATATCGAATAATTAGCTTTCTTATTTTAAACAAATTATTAACAAGTTGAAGGCTGTTACAATCACTTTTTTTAAATGCCGAATTATAATTCTTGTATAATAAAGAATAATGAAATATATCTTTTATTATTAGTTTTCTTAATTAACTTATACATCAATTCTTGACAATAAATGAGCAATATGGGATATTGGCTAACGGTAAGATATGCGCTATAATAACGTCATAGAACCGGTTCTAAAGCGTATTAATAACATATAACTTACTATGGAGGATGATGAATGAAAGAGAAAAAGAAAAAAGATATATACAAAATCTATCACAGCTACTCCGCTGGTGTCGCACGGCTTACAGGTAGCATTATATCCGCTGTTATATTTCGGCACATTTGTTTCTGGCTCGAGATAAATGAGAGAAAAAAGCAAAACTACATAAATGATAAATACTGGACATACAGTACGATCGCTGATTTACACGAGGTGTTTCCAGAATTTTCATCACACCAGATTAGCTTTGCAATTAAAAAGTTAAAAGAATTAAATTTAATAGAGCTGGCTCAATTGAGTTCGAATAAATGGAATCATACCAATTGGTATAGTTTAACCCAAAAGGGGAAATCAATAGCAGTTAAATGTGATTTCGATTTGACAGAAATGGATGATCGAAATGACACAGTTGTTGATTTTATATCAGATGATGATATAGATAATAGTGCTAAGAATATCTATAACAATATCATGGTGATGTTTAATTCAATATGTGTGTCACTTTCAAGAATTGATGGTATCACATCGTCAAGAACTAAGGCTATTGATAAGGTAGAAGCTCTAATTAATGGCGATTTCAAATCTTTATTTCAGAAAGTTGAAAAAAGCGACTTCCTAAGCGGTAGGATTAAAGGCTCAAACTGGAAAGCATCATTCGATTGGATTATGAAGGAGGATAATGCCATTAAAATAATTGAAGGGAAATACGATAACAGAAAGGTTGATGATGATATTGGACAAAATCAAGGAACTTTTGATTTCACTTCAAAATGGGTCGCCGAGGAGACTCATAAGCGATGAGGAGTACCTTAGTGAACAATTACGCTGGTCGAATGAGATAGAGGGAAGCCTCGATGAAGTAGATGGTTATAATTGCATTATTTGCAAAAACAAGGGCTATTTATACAGAATTGAAGGGGATTCTATTGTTGCAAGCAAGTGCTTATGCATGACGACACGCAAGAGTATCAGACTTCTTCGTAAGAGCGGCCTTTCTAATAGTATCAAGTCTTTCGACGATTTTGAAACGAATAAGTCTTGGCAAGCTGAATTAAAGAAGAAAGCTATGTTATTTGCAGGAAATAATAATAAACAAACTTGCTTTTTTGTCGGCGGTCAAAGTGGTGCAGGAAAGACTCATATATGCTCTGCAATTGCTAAAGCTTTCATCGAGAAAGGGATCGAAACCCGATATGTAATATGGGTAAGTACGATCGAAAAACTAACTAACTACAATGATCCTGATAGAATAGATTTGATGGAAAATCTTTCAACAGTCAAAGTTCTTTACATCGATGATTTTCTTAAACCTTTAGGTAAAGAAAAAAGCTATACTTCAAGGGAGATTCAAAAAACTTTCGACTTAATAGATAGGAGGTATAAGATTGGAGATGTGATAACAATCATATCAAGCGAATTAGGTATTGACGATGTCAATCGAATTGATCAGGCTTTAGCAGGACGAATCGTTGAGATGGCCTCACGTGATTTCGTAATAACAATTGCAAAGAATCCTGATAACAATTACCGTTATAACTTTTGATATATAAAGGAGAAATTAAATGAAAGACAAGATAACCATTGCGGATAAGGCTTATCTAACTATTGAGGAGGCATCCGCTTACTTTGGAATCGGAATTAACAAAATGAGAGAGATCACCAGGGATAGGAAGTGTCCTTTGGTGGTTATGAATGGTAGGAAACGGCTTATCAACCGTAAGAAGATGGAGAGCTATCTTAATTCGGTTAATAAGATATAAGACATTGTTCAATGAAAGGAACTTAGTTATGACAATAACAGAAAAACGAGAAGTAATCACCCAGATAGCCCAGCTGCTGGAAAAACTTATCGACACCGACTCCGAAGAAACGGCAACTTTACCGGCACCCGCTGCGGACGAGCCTGTCGAAATGCTCACGATCAAAGAATGCGCCCAGCTGGTGAACGGTCTTTCCGAGCATACCGTGAGGCATCTGGTGATGCAGGATAAGATTGCTAGTATCAGAACCGGTGTTGGCAGAAATGGAAAGATACTTGTTAATAAGGTATCACTACTTAAGTTTCTGGAGAAGAATGGTGAAGAAAGCTGAATCTAAAGAATGAAAATGACATAGGAGATCGTACCGCATATTTCGAGATAATGATGATATATCTTGATTTTGATGAGAAATCGTGATATAATATGATTGCAGAAATATGCCTGTGGTCTCCGGAAGGAGGTTACAATATGGCATCTTATGAAAAAAGGGGAAAGTCATATAGGATAAAGGTGTCTTGCGGATATATGGTCGATGGTAAGCAAGTTATTCGCACAAAAACATGGACCCCCGATCCTGTTATGACCCCAAAACAGATCGAGAAAGAATTGCAGCGGCAGATCATAGTCTTTGAGGAAGAATGCAAGATCCATCCTGTGACGTCGGCTATGAAGTTTCAAACGGTTGCAGAGGAGTGGTTTGAACAATATGCAAATCTCAACCTGAAAAACACTACACTCACTCGTCAGCGTCAGCTTACAAAAAGAGTCTATAAAGCAATCGGACATATAAGGCTCGATAAGCTTACCGCAAGAGATATCCAGAAATTCATCAACAGTCTTGCTGTTGAAGGTGCAAATGAAAAAACAGGCAAACCTCTTGCTAGAAAGACGATGGTACACTATCTCTCGTTCATATCCACTGTTATAGATTACGCAGTTATAATGGATATGATTCGGGAGAATGTATGCAGACGAGTAAGAGTGCCAAAAGGCAGCAAGAAAAAGCGCCACATTCTAACTATGGAAGAAACCAAGCAATTCTTTGAACTGCTTGAGGATCATGCTTCACTGAAATGGAAAGCGTTCTTCACATTAGCTATTTACAGCGGTATGCGGCGTGGCGAAATGCTCGGACTGGAGTGGCATGATATTGATTTTGCATCGGGAATGATACACATCGAGCGCACATCCAACTACACAAAGTCAAAAGGCATCTATACCGACACCCCAAAGACCGAAAATTCTGTCAGGTACATAAAAGTTCCGGCACAGGTTTTAGATGTGCTGAAAGAGTACAGAGCGTGGCAGAAATCAGAGATTCATCGTCTCGGAAGCAAGTGGCAGTCCACCGACAGGCTGTTTACTAAATGGGACGGCAGACCGATGAATCTTCAAACGCCTTATGGCTGGCTGAAAGAGTTTTGCGAGGAGTATGATTTCCCGTTTTATGGGATCCATCAATTCCGCCACTTGCATACTAGTTTACTAATAGGCGCAGGTATTGACCCGACAACAGTAGCGGGGGTATTAGGCCATGCTCAGGTCTCAACCACTTTAAATCTTTACAGTCATATGTTCCGTGAGAACCAGGTAAGGGCCTGCGATGCGGTGGCAAATGCACTTAGTTTCAATGAGCCGCCTAAGCCGGATCCACCTGAAAATCCTAATAAGATCATCTTGACTGAAAATTGTAAAGAAGGAGAGAACAAGCAAGCTAGAATAATCTACATCAAGACAGAGTACGGTACAGGATGATAGCAATAAGTCCCAAATAAGTCCCAAAACTGATTTTTCGCAAAAACAAAAGCTCGCAAACCGTTGAAATACAACGATTTGCGAGCAATGCGTCAAGTGACCCGTACGGGAATTGAACCGTCCGAGCACGCCTTTTAAACCGCGATATTGCTTGTTTTTTCGGTTTCCGTGTCAGTCAAAATGCCTTTTGTGTCAGTGTCGTAGAGCTTCGAGAAGTAGGCGTCAATGGTACGATCGACCTTGTCGCGCTCGGCAGTGAAAGTTTGCTGATAGACTTGCCGCAGCGTTGTGGTGTTCGACCAGCCGCCACGTTCCATGGCATATAGATCGGGGATACCCAGCGCCGCCATTACCGAGGCGTTAATATGGCGAAGGTCATGGAAATTGATATGTATATCATGCTTGCCCAGCGCCCATATATATTTCTCGTATATCTGATTTCGGGTCATGGATATGATATGATCGTCCGGGGCACATTTGATATCGTTGATATGCTGCATTATCTGCGGCGGGAGCCTTAGCTGACGCTGACTTTTATATGTCTTGGCGGTGTCTTTTATGATATGCTTGCCGTTCACTGTGATGATGACTTCGTTTATGGTGAGTATATTCCCACTGATATCCCGACGCCTTACGCCTAATATCTCCGACATTCGCATACCGCACCATATCCCGAACAGTACGGGCAATTCGATATCAGAGCCTTTGAATATATCAATGATAGTCTGAGCGTCGGGCAGCTGCTTGAATTTGCGTGCTTTCGGCGGCAGAACTATCTTTTTCAGGCTGATATTGATATCGTTATATGATATCACAGCCGTGAATAGCCCATATATGTTATGCACCGATTTCGGAGACTTTGATATCGTCAGACTGTTTATCCATTCCTGCACCATTTTGGGCGTGATATCGGATATCGGGATATCCAGCAGCATATCCATATTGTTGCGATATATCACCTCATATCCGTGTATCGTGGACGGGGAGAGTATCGGGCGTTTGGCTTCGATATATTCCTCTACCAGCTCCCTCAGCGGCGGGTGTGCCATGTTCTCGACCTGTCTGGCGTACCACATGGCGGCTTCGGCTTCGACCTGCCGCTTGCCCTGCTTGCTTCCGTCCTTTGTTGTGAATGAAACGTATTTTCCTGTGCGCGGGTCAGGCACCCGCACCCTCCAGCTCCCGCTCGGGAGCTTTTTTGCTTTTGCCATAAATTCCTCCTGTTCCCGATCCCCCCGAACCGTGAAAGAAAGTGAAGATGTTATGGCTTTGTACCCCTCAGCCTGCGAGGATTCGCAGGTGGGGGGCGTTGTTCATTTTGCCTATTATACTTTTGGTATATTTGTATTATACTACAGAAATTCCGAATTGTCAAGTGAAAATCTAAAAAAATAATTGACAATTCGGAATTGCGGAACTATAATATGCTTAGGGTTTAGAACCTGAGTATATTTTTAGGAGGGAAACATGACACCGTTACGAGAATTCAAATCTAGTATTATGAGTTTGATGATGCTTTGGAGCACAGTTTCACTTTTCTGTTATATTGTTTTCATAAGTTCCGGGTGGCAATTATTTTACGAGCTTTCACAAATGTTTATTGGTTCGGCGATTGGTTATCTTGTCGTCAGACTTCTTCTTGATCACAGCCCTCTGAATCGTCTGGAAGAGATGAATCAGAATCTGATTGAAGAGAATCAGCGTCTTGCTCATGAGAATCGTCTTTTTCGAGATCATCGCCATCTGGAAGAGAAGAAATAGTATTATAGTCTTCGCTAATAGACTCTGTTAAGTTACTATCGTCTATAACTGTATTGTTTGAATAATTATTTATAGTAGTATTATTGTTGATAGTTATGTAATTGATAGTGGTTTCTTGACTTGAGTGATTATAAACATTTGCCAAAACAAAGAATATCAATGTAATAAAAAATTCAAAAATTGCTCCATAGATTACTACTTCTTTTTGTGTCCAGTCTTCTTTGAGCATAGCCGTTTTAACAGGTCCACAATTCTTTATTTCTTCTTTGTTTTCAGGACTGATGTTACTTTCTTCTACGAAGTTTATAAACTCGTCTTTTATTCTTTGTGTTGTTTCTTTGTCTAAAACAGCATTTGATTCTGATTCTAATTCTAATTCCTTAAATCTCTTATTAAGACTCTCCATAGCCGGTTCTATTGCTTTAACAGCGGCTTTCCAGGCTTCGGTTTGTATTTGCCCTATTTTCTGAAACTGAGAATCGGGAATCGATAATTCACCGGATTCTATAATTTCATTAGCATTAATTTTGAGATTTTCAAATGCTTTCTTAGTTATTATGCCAATGGCTTCTGTTATTGCCGGAGATAACTTGAAGGTGGAATTCTCAATGATTTCCTTTATCCTTTCATCGTTCTTTTTTGATATTTGAGAAAACTCATAAAGGGTATCATACAATTCAGGATCAAAAGTAATACTGTCCATTTTTTACAATTCCTTTCTATCCACCCCTTGCGGGTGGATTTTTTATTATATAATCAAGAACATCTTTTGAACTAAATACTTTTATGTTATTTCTTTTATAGTCTGTGAATCGATCATAATTTAGATTTCCCTGAACGATTACTGATGCTGTTTTTGTAGAAATGGCTTTATAAACTTTTGCACTATTATTTGACAACCATTCAAGTATTGCATTTTTATCTGAAATAACTCCTAAATCTGTTGTGTCAACAAAATATGGATAAATGTAAGTTTTCATTAAATTGATATAATTTACTTCATCAAACTTTGGTAAGCCGTAATCTTCAAAATATCTTTGAAATACGGGGTCTTTAAGAAGGGTGGGCGAAGTGCCGTTTTTGTTAATATACCAACTTTGAGGGAGATATTCATCTGGAATTCCTTCAACGTTGAGTAATATCTCACCATTATCAATCATTTCTAGTTTTAAGCATTGCTCATAAATGAGAGCTTCATATTCTGTAAGATTACTAATGATTATATCATAATCTATTCCCCATTTTTCTTGAATCTCACTATATCTTTGAAACCTAAGATTATGTTTGCCTTCCTTGTATTTCTTTATTTCTGAAATGATATGATTATATCTTGTTTTTGTTCCTTTCCCAATATAAAAAAACATTTTTGGGTCTGTATTTGTATGCCAAGCATAAACATAATACCTACGAATTTTTATATCTGCGTGATCAAGATTCAAATAATACTCGCATCTGCCTTTGTATTTTTCATACATTGTTTTTACAGATTCGCAAACATTATTATTTAGACATAAATCATAAATATATCGGTCTGAATCAAACTTAGTAAAAACATTTTGGCTCATATTTGATGCTCCCTATATTGTATAAGGTGTTACTTTTTTATCTACTAAAGTAGATAAGTTTTATACTATTTCTTTCTGTTGATACTCAGCTTCGTTCAGTTCAGCGAGGACAAGCGCTCTGCCTATTATCTCGCCCTGCTGTGTAGGAGTTAAATCATCAAATATACTTACAATTCTTTTAGCGTTCTCTGATAAATTAGACGTGCTATCGCCATCAAATAAGTATCCAACAGTTACATTAAAATAATCGGCGATTTTGTTTAGAATTTCATATTTCGGAATTGAGCCGTTCTTCCAAGCGGTAACTTTTGAAGAACTAAGTTTCAATTCTTCTTTAGTGAATTTGGTAGGAGTTGTGCCTATTCCTTTGCATAACTTTTCATATTGTTCATAAAACATAAAATCACCCCTTTGATTTTGTGAAAAACGACAAAATTCCGCAAATTAGAACTTTGCTATTGACAATTCCGCTTTTTAGAACTATAATATACTTGTGGCATAAATCAGGGCATAATAATCCCCTTGAAGTAAGAAAGTGTATCAATTATCTTCGCACCTTAATTATACACTTTTTTATTAAGAATGTCAATACCGAAAGTATAACGGAAGGAGTGGATATAATGGCGTTTCAGAAGAACATACAGAAGTTCAGAGAGGACAAGCAGCTGACTCAGGAAGAACTTGCAAAGGCGGTGGGAGTATCACAGCCTCAGATTGCAAAGTATGAGAACGGCGTATCTGTGCCTAATGTTATCGTCGGCGTGCAGATCGCAAAAACGCTTGGCGTGACTTGTGAAGAGTTAGTAAATGACTAATAACTGACCGCCAACACAGGAACGGAATGAGGTGAGTACGATGAAATACGAACTATACGACGTTTATGAGACCGAGATGCTGGATACTGGTGAGAGGATCGACACCGGAGAATTGCTCTGTGCATCTGACAGCATGGCAGAGATCAGGGCAGCTGCTAAGGAACGCATCAAAAATACTGACGGCGAATGCAAGCTGTACATTAAGGAATGGCTCGACAAATGAGGTGAACCAATGGTCAAAACCGAAGACAAGAACGGTGAGCTGATATTCAGTATCACCGGGCACAAGCCGACTGTGGGCGACACCATCAGGATAACGCCCGAAGCACAGGAGCGGCTCACGGAAGTATGCACCGAGACGGGGCTCTCGGCTCGGCGGGTGGCGTCCGAGTTTATCCTCTTCGCTGCCGAACACTACTCGGTAAAACGAGACTAACACATCACAACAAACGATCCCCCCGAATCGTGAAAGAAAGTGAAACAAAGACCGAAAGGAAGTGAGGGTATGCCGAAGGTATATCTCAGACCCGTTGACAAGTTCAAGGCGGTGATCGCTTACAACTTCGACATGGTGGCGGGCAGGAAGACCATGGCTGAGATCGGGAAGATCATCGGCAGGTCAACGCAGACAGCCTGCAACCGCCGTGACAGCCCGCTGGACCTCACGCTCAGGGAAGTGTTCCTGATCTGCCAGCACGAGCACATCGACCCTGCGGAGTTCGTCGGCGGTGAACTCAGGCTCCGCGGGGCGGGCACAATATTCATCAAGGAGGAAGCGTGACATGAAGAAAAAACGCAAAGAAGACATCGAGCTCGGTGTGGCGACGGTCATCATCATGACATATCTTGCCATCCTGACCTTCGCCGCACTGGACGGCAACGGTGCGCTGGCGTTCTGGGACTCCGCCGTGTTCGGCTGTCTCGTGTACATCTGCTGGCGTGCGGACAAGGAAGAAAAGGCGACGCTCAGACGCAGGCAGGCGCAGCGGGAGAATCTGGACAAGGCGCTGGACGAGCTGGAAGCCTGGCGGGAGCAAAGAGGTGAGAGCATATGATGACCATAGGTGACCTTATTATAGCCGCCTGCATAGGCATAGCCTTCGGCGTGCTGATAGGCGTGCCGTGGGGCGTGGCGATATGCCATAGCTCCCTGGAGGATATCGAGAGAGAGAAGGAGAAAGAGAGGTCGGAACTATGAGTGCACCTAAGCGCTACACCGAAGAAGTCAAAGCCGAAGCCGTGCGCAGATACATGGCAGGGGAGTCTTTTCCAAAGATCGCAGCTGATATCGGCTGCACAAGCATGACTATTATGAGCTGGGTTAACAAGAGCTTTACAACCCCGGAAATGCCGGAAACACCGAAAAGGAGCGAAGATACAATGACCGAAGAAAAGGTAGAAAAAGTAGAAATGACCGTAAAAGAAACGCCCGCCGCAGCGGCAACTGCGACGGACAGTAAGACGAGTGCGGACAACACTAAGTCCTATACTTACGATTATACATCAGAACGGCAGTTCTGTCAAGCCCTGCTGGTAACGATCATCGAGCTGGCGGACGACATCATCAGCGACGACACCACCGACGCGGAAGTGGCGGGGTATGCCGGCACGATCAAGGGGCTGGCTTATGCGCTGAAAGAGGTGCTTTCTCAATGATCGACAAACTAACCACCCGCCCCGACTGGCTCAAAGCCCGGCAGCGTGGTATCGGCGGCAGCGACGCGGGCGCGGTGCTCGGGGTCAACAAGTACAAGACAAACGTGGAGCTGTGGGAAGAGAAGACAGGGCGCACAACGCCCGAAGATATCTCGGACAAGCCCGCCGTTGTTTTCGGCAAAACCGCAGAGCCGCTTATTCGTGACCTTTTCAGGCTGGATCACCCGGAGTACAAGGTAGACTACCACGAGTTCTGGATCTACCGCAATCCGGGAGCACCGTACATCTTCGCCACACTCGACGGTGAGCTGACGGCTGAGGACGGCAGGCGCGGGATACTGGAGATCAAGACCTGCACCATTCAGCACGGGCGGAAACAGTGGGAAGAATGGGAGGACGGCGTGCCGCAGAGCTACTACGTGCAGCTGCTCCACCAGCTCCTCGCCACCGGCTGGGACTTTGCGCTGCTGCGGGCTTACATACGCTACTACCGGGACGGCGTGTTCAGGGCGAGCGTGAGGGAGTACACGATCGAGCGCAGCGAAGTCAAGGAAGACTTGATATTTTTAAGCGAGCAGGAAAGAACGTTCTGGCAAGCTGTCGAGAGCGACAGACAGCCCGCACTTATCCTGCCTGAAATAGGAGGTAAATAAAATGTCGATGGAATTACAGCTCACACCTGCACAGGTGGAGATCACTCAGGGGATAGCCAATAAGGCGTATCTCAAGAACGAGCTGGCGAGTCAGCTGGAGTATTATAAGTGCATAGAGGTCACGCCCGAGACGATGAAGGACGCCAAGTCCGACCGCGCCGATCTCAATAAGCTGCGGACGGCGATCGACGACCAGAGAAAGGCAGTCAAGAAGCACTTCACGGAGCTTTACAAGCCGTTTGAAGACGACTGCAAGGAGCTTATAGCTATGATAGATGAGCCTATCGCAGCTATAGACAGTCAGATGTCCGCTCTCAACGACAAGCGCAAGGCTGAAAAGCGTGCGGCTCTGGAAGAATACTTCGAGGAAATATGCCACCTGGATTTTGTTCGGCTGGAGGACATACTTGACCCCAAGTGGGGCAACGTTACCGCAAAGACAGACAAGCTGAAAGAAGACATGGCGGCTAAGATGAAGCGCATCTCCGGCGACTTCCACGAGATATGGGAGCTTTACGCAGACAGTCCCATGCGGGTAGCCATCATGACCCGCTTTGAGAACACATTGGACAAGGGTGCGGCTCTGGCATACGCTGCCGAGATCGAGCGTCGCGAGAGAGCCGAGCGTGAACGCCGGGAACAGGAGCGCCTTGCAGCGGAACGTGTGGACAAGTCCTTCGGCGGGCTGCCGGACATGGGCGACGTAAAGACCACCCCGCCGCTCCCCCAGCCCGAGCAGGTTGGCAGCGTGACATTCACCGTCACCGGCACAAAGGCGCAGATCATAGCGTTACGCGACTTCATGAAGACTAACAACATAAATTTCACAGTCAAGCGATAAGGAGGAAAACACAATGGCAATCAAAAATCAGCTCGCACAGGCAAAGAAAAACCCTATGGAGATCGTTTTCAAGGCGGGAGAGGAAGACGTCAAGCTCTCGCCCTCGATAGTAAAGAACTATCTTGTCAGCGGCGATGCGGAAAGAGTAACCACACAGGAAGTTGTAATGTTCATGAACCTCTGCAAGTTCCAGCACCTCAATCCCTTCCTGCGGGAAGCCTACCTCATCAAGTACGGCAGCCAGCCCGCAACCATGGTGACCGGCAAGGCGGCGTTTGAGAAGCGTGCCGCAAGATGTTCGGCTTACGCAGGCTTTGAAGCGGGCGTGGTAGTCTATGACGGCGAGCATCTTGACTACAGACCCGGAGCTCTGGTGCTGCCCAGTGAGCAGCTCGTCGGGGGATGGGCTGACGTTTTCGTCAAGGGCTACGAGCGCCCGATCAGAGCGGTGGTGTCGCTTGAAGAGTACATCGGCAGGAAGAAAGACGGCAGCGTCAACGGTCAGTGGGCGAGCAAGCCCGCTACGATGATACGCAAGGTAGCCAAGATACAGGCGCTGCGCGAAGCTTTCCCCGAAGACTTCCAGGGGATGTATTCGGCTGAGGAAATGAACGTGAGTGATCTCCCCGAAGTGCCGATAGATGTACATACCGAAGCACCGAAGCCTGCGGAGATACCCGCAGAGCAGCCCGCAGAGCCTATGACGGACAGCACACCGATAGACGCAGATCTCGCAGACATAATGGAGGGATAAGATATGCAGACGATGTTCAAGGACGGAAGTGTGATGATATGCGGGTTTGTTGCCCGCGACGCCGAGCACAGATCGGACAAGGCTCCCTACACCTTTTCGGTGAAGGTAGGGGAGCATGACACCGGCGGTGACAAGCCCGACGCGATATGGGCAAGCTGCAAGAGCTGGCACGCTTACGCGGGGCAGATACGCAAGGGCGACACGGTATTCGCCGTCGGGAAGATAGACACCTACACAAACAACGAGGGCAAGACCTACAAGACCCTCGACTGCGAGTATGTGGCGATACAGGGCAGGGGAGCAGCAGCTCCCGCACCTGCCGCCGCACCCGACGCCGATCTCGGTGACGACTACGAGCAGCTGTTCTCGGACGACGGCGTACCGTTCTGACGTGAATGTGCACAGTTTGATGTTCACATTATTGTGCAGACAAATGATATTATATTTAATTTGTTATTTTTTGTTCATTGTTGCACGTTTGGGTGCAACAAAATGCCCCTGTGAGCCTATATATGGAGGGGGTATTTACATCAGCCCTTCCGGAAAGGAGACATGGGCATGACAGATTTTAAGGAGATCGTCCGGAGCAAGGACGATTATGAGCGGATACAGCTGGCGTTTGAGGCGGTATTCGCCAACGAGTTCCTCACCGACAGAATGATCGAGCTGCAAGCCTTCCGGGACTACTACCTGTCTATCGGCGGCAAGGCTAAGGACTTCGAGCGGCTGGAGAAAGCCTTCGACGCCGAGCAGCGTCAGCTGGAAAAGCGCAGGAAGGAGCTGGAGCAGGAGGAACGCCGCCGGCTGGGTATGCCGGAGCTGGTGGGGCGGACGCAGTTCGGCGAGCCTTATCCCGACCTCAAATGCGGCGACTGGCAGGCTAACGAGCGGGGGATCCGCAAGGCAGCGGAGAACGGACTGACCACCAAGCTCGCGAGCAGATACCCTATAACATGGGTGCGTTCTATGAAGAACGTCAACACCGGCAAATACAAGGTGACGCTGGCTTTCAAGAAGCGCGAGCGCTGGCAGGAGGTCACCACCGCGAGGGAGGTGATCGCCGACAAGTCGAAGATATCAGCGCTTGCGGCTTACGACTTCCCTGTGACATCAGACACTACGGCGGCGCTGGTGGAGTACCTCGCCGACCTGGAATTTTGCAACCCCGGCAGGATAGAGCTGATACGCTCTACCTCGAAGCTGGGCTGGCAGGAGAACAGGACGGCGGAGTTCTTCCCCTATTCCAACGAGGGCGCGGACGATCAGCTTGTGTTCGACGGCGAAAACGAGTTTGCCGATCAGTACGACGCGCTGACCCCGGCGGGGGACGGCGACAAATGGCTCGAAACCGTGAGGACTGTCCGCAAGTCGGGCAGGATAGAACCGCTGTTCATCATGGCGGCGAGCTTCGCAAGCCCGCTGTTGAAGATCATCGGAGTGCAGAGCTTCTGTGTCAACCTCTGGGGCAACACCGAGGGCGGCAAGACCGTGACGTCGCTGCTGGCGGCGTCCATATGGGCAGACCCGACGCCCGGGCGGTTCATGACCGACTTCAACGGCACCGACGTCAGCTTCGAGGTGCGGCAGAATTTCCTAAACAGCTTCCCGCTGATACTCGATGACTCGGCGACGGTGAAAAACCGGACGTTCTTCGATATGTCGGACTTCGTGTACAAGCGCTGCAAGGAGAAAGGCAAGGGACGCTCGGACAAGAATCTCGGCACGCGGGACAGCTACTCGTGGCGGCAGGTCATTATCATGAACGGCGAGCAGCCCGCCGTCAGCGAGGATATGCAGGGCGGTGCTATCAACCGCACCCTTGATCTCGCCTGCGGTTCTACGGCGATCTACCGCGACCCTCGCGGGCTTTGCGAGATCATACAGCACAACTACGGCTGGGCGGGAGCTGACTACATGGCGGCGGTGCTCAGCATGGACAGAGACAGCCTGCGGGCGATGTACAAGGCGCACCTCGACCGGGTGAGCGAGCTGGACGGTATGCAGAAGCAGTCCAACGCGCTGGCGGCGATAATGCTTGCCGACGAGCTGGCGGAGCGGTACGTCTTTAAGGACGGCGTGCGGCTTGACCTGACGGCGGCAGCGGAAACGCTCAGCACCAAGGATTTCGTCAGCGAGGACAAGCGGTGCTATGACTATCTGGTGGATCAGCTAAGCATACATCACGACCGTTTCTACCCCGCAGATAACGATGATAATCTCTACAAAGGCGACATCTGGGGCTGCGTAGACGGCGGGTACATGATCATCATTCGGGCGGTATTCGACGAGCTCTGCAAGGGTGCGGGGTTCTCGGGAAAGAGATTTCTGAATTGGGCGAAGGCGAAAGATCTATTGCTACTAGATAGTAGAGGATATACTTCCAGAAGTAAACGCATCGGCAATATATCCCCGAAGTGCATTTTTCTGAGATTGCCGGACGATGAAGAAGACGCCGAAAGTTACGATGACGGAGTGCCGTTTTGAGTGAAATGTGACCGTGTGACCGTTGTGACCGCAGAAAACCGTATATATATTTACGGGATATAAAAACACATATATATGAGTTTGTAGTCTCCTACACGCGAGAAAACTTACGGTCACACGGTCACAACGGTCACAAATCGCTATAACCCGCAGAATTACAGGGGGTTTTCATGTGACCGTTTTTAAAAATCGCGGTCACACATCGTCACAAAATGCAAAATCATATAAAACAAATATCATATGCAACGATATTAAACAACAAAATAATAACGAAATATTAATCAATATTAAGAAAGTAGGTGATTTATATTAATTTGCGTAATTATCAAACAAAATTGATAGCTGATATTCGAAAATCGGCAGCGTCACACCGCTCGATCGTGGCGGTGCTGGGGTGCGGCGGGGGCAAGTCGGTGATACAAGCGGAGATCGCACGGCTGGCGACGAGCAAGGGCAACCGCGTGCTGTTCTTAGTCCACAGGCTGGAGCTCTGCGAGCAGATACGCCGCACCTTCGAGGGGCAGGGTGTAGATATGAAGCTGTGTACCGTAGGCATGGTGCAGACGATCAGCCGCAGACTATCATCTCAGTCGCAAGAATGCGAGCACGACATTCCGGATTTTCACATACAGAAAGAAAGCGGGACAACCGCCGCACGACCCGCAGTGCGTAAGCCTGCCAAAGGCAGGCGTGACGGGGACAAAGAAAAACCGGCACTTATCATCACCGATGAAGCGCACCACTCGACAGCGACAACGTACCGCAGGATATACGATTACTTCCCCGACGCCCTGCGGCTAGGCTTCACAGCCACGCCGATACGCTTGAACCACGGCGGACTGGGTGAGGTGTACGAAGACCTGATAGAGAGCGTCTCCACCCGCTGGCTGATAGATCACGGCTTCCTCGCCGATTACAAGTACTACTCGGTAGAGCTCGCCGACACGTCGAAGCTAAGAACAAGGGCGGGGGAGTTCAAGGCGGACGATGTAGCAAAGCTTATGAACAACAAGGTGATATACGGCTCGACAGTCGAGCAGTGGGAAAAGCTCGCCAAAGGCAAGAAAACGATCTGCTACTGTGCAGGCGTGGCGGCGTCCAAAGCAACCGCAGAGGCGTTCCGGGCGGCGGGGCATACCGCTTACAGTCTGGACGGCAAGACGCCGCAGGAGGAGCGCGACAGCGTCATGGAACGATTCAGGAGCGGGGAGATCACTATCCTCTGCAACGCCGATCTGTTCGGCGAGGGCTTGGACGTTCCCGACTGCGAGTGCACGGTGCTGCTCAGACCGACACAAAGCCTGACGTTATATATTCAGCAGGCTATGCGGAGTATGAGATATATGCCCGGCAAGACGGCGATCATTATAGACCATGTCGGAAACTGCTACCGCCACGGTCTGCCCGACGACCCGCGGGAGTGGAGCTTAGAGCCGAAGCGCAGGCAGGAGAACATCGTGAAGATACGCGAGTGCAGGGAGTGCTTTGCGGTCTATCCCCCGACGCTCAGCAAGTGTCCCTACTGCGGGGCGGAAGCGGAGCACGAGAAGCGCACCGTCAACCGCAAGACGGTGGACGTCGATCTGAAAGAGATCAGGCGGCAGGAGAAGATCAGGAACACCCGCTTGCAGGACGCGGAGTTCGAGACATGGGAGGATATCGTGGAGTTCCAGAAGGCGAAGCGCTACAAGTTCGCCTGGTGCCTGCATACGGCGATCAAGTACGGGATAGCCTATCCCCCGAAATACAACTACATGGTAAGGAGATTCTTATGAGAGAATACAAGCTGAACAGCGAGCACGACATACAGTCGGCGGTGATGCTCAGGCTGTCGGAGCTGGGGTATGCGGTGTTCCGCACAAACGTCGGCAAGGTAAGAATGCCGGACGGCAGGTGGTTCAACACAGGACTGCCGAAGGGACACCCCGATCTCTACGCCGTCAAAAGCGGCAGGATATACTACATCGAGGTCAAGACCCCCACTGGGCGGGTAAGCGGGGAGCAGGAGCATTTCATCGCCACCATGCGGGACAGATACGGATGTGTGGCAGGCGTGGTGCGATCTGTCGAGGACGCAGAAAGGCTGGTGCAAAATGGATACAAAGCTTAAAGCAAGAGCCGACGAACTGGACGTCGAAGCGCTGCACAATCACCCGATGCCCGAAGGATTGACCCAACCGCTGCAGCTGTACTTCCAGACGATGCGGCTGATATACCGCCGCTTCAAGCAGGGCGACATGGGCGAGCAGCAGGCGAAAGCCGAAAAGCGTGCCGCCCGCGAAGCTCTGGACGACGCCGAGTTCAACCGCAAAGGATACGTATACTACACGAAGATATCAAGAACATTCCAGCATGAGATCCACAAGGACGGTCTGCCGTGTGCAAGCAAAGAGTGCAGGCTGTGGGATATTATATGCGGGATAGATAAGGAGTTAATATGAACTGCGCCAGAAATCCAAACTACAAACACCGCGCCGAGGTAGATCTGTTCGACCGGCTGATGACCGTCAACGCCGTACACTTCTGCCGGCTGATCTACGTGCTCATGTCAGACCCCGGGGCGAACTTCTACCCCAAGCGGGCGAGAGCCTACATAGAAAGCTACTGCGAGTACGTACGCTACGTGCAGGAGGATAACGACAAGGAGATCCGCCGCTACCGTTTCAATGAACTGCTGCGGGACGCGCCTTACATCAGCTACTCCCGCGCGGACAATATTCTCACCTGTCAGGAAGGCTTCGCCGCCGACGCGGACAAGCCGCTGTACATCGGCAAGGCGTGCCGCTCCGATCTGATCGACAACATCGTGCTGGCGCTGATCGTCCTGCACTATGAGTTCGGCTTCGGTGAGGAAAGGATCGCGCGGCTCTGCACCGCCTGGGCGAGCTGCGGCTATGCGCCCGCCGTCGAGTGGGCGGAAAAGCGGCTGGACGTTCACGTGCTCGGCAACACGAAGCAGGACGTTTACGACTTCATCGAAGCAACCACACCCAAGAAGCAGCGCACGACCTTGCAGGAGCAGAAACACGCTAAGGCGGGGCTGGAAGCGTTCAGGCGGTGGACGGAGGAGAACACGGAAGGAGCGGTGACTAAATGGTTTTAAATCAAAAAGCAATAGAGTTCCTCAAACGGCTCGGAACGCTATTTCAGGAGTATAATGTCCATGATGTGTACTACGATGAAGATGAATACGCGGTTCAAATTGCGGCTGACGATTTCGAGTTTTATCTAGTCAATTATGATGCGGACATTGGAATCGAGGTGAGTGACACCGATGAAAAACCGTGAGAAACTACACAACCGCGCCCTCTACGACCTCATGATAACGATAAGCCGCAGCCGTCACAAGCTCTGCCCGATCGAGATAGTCGGGGAGCGCAAACCCGAGTGCGTGCCTGCCCCCGAAGGTCTGGCTCAGACCGACTGTGATAGGTGCATACAGGACTGGCTCAACAGGGAGGTAGAGAAATGAGACTAATTGATGCAGACGCTTTGGCAAATTACGCCAACAACTCAATTGTTGGAATAACAGCAAATGACATTATGAGATTTCCAACTGTAGATGCCGAGCCTGTGAAGCATGGGCGGTGGCTCCACAACGACATGATTCTAAACAGGCAGAAATGCTCAGAATGTGGATTCTACTCTGATGATTTGCAATCTGATAACTATTGCCCCAATTGCGGCGCACGAATGGACGGTGATTAAATGAACAAATTCAAAAAGTGGTTAATTCGCAAATTAGGCGGCTATGCGCATTTGAGCGAAACGCCGATCATTTACCGAGAGCGTCCAGTTATAACATTACAGGGGATAGCACTCGCGCCTGATGAACGCGAAAATATTCCGATTGATATACAGAGAGAATACGCCGAACGTAACGTTCGTGATATGATTGCAAAAGCGATTTATGACAATCGTGTATTTGATATGGCTGAAACGATTGACGAAATAACGGGTAGGAAAATGTATAAATTTACAATTCGCATTGTAAAACCCGATGAAGAACCGAATAACTGTAAATATGTGAATTGGCACGACGTCCCCGAAAGTTTTTACCCGCTGCCAACGCGAAAATATTCCGATTGGCGGCAAGGAATGGACGGTGATTAAATGAAAATGACAATTGATATTCCCGACGAAGCTATTGCATATCTCGGGAAAAAGGTAATGGATGAATACCAGTATCGTGGTTTTACAATAAGAGAATGGGCGGACAAGATATTGAACGATGAACCGACAGCAGACGTTGAGCCTGTAAAGCATGGGAAATGGAAACACGTCGCAGGAATGAACAGCAAATGTTCTGTATGTTCACATTACTTTCCTGTAACTGAGTTTGATAGCAGACCGTTTGATATTAATTACTGCCCCAACTGCGGTGCGAAGATGGACGGAGGTGCGGACCGATGAGACCGATTGATGCTGACGATCTAAAACAGTATATATGCGAGACTTGCGAACAGCATGAAAGATGCAAGGACACTGAGAATGTATGCAGTACGATAGCTGACATAGACGAGCAACCGACACTGGACGTCGAACCCGTGAAGCACAGCAAATGGATTCCGATAGACCATACCAATGACGCATTCTGCGAAAACTGCGGGTGCGAGAGAGGTTCTAAAGCATGGAATAAAGATGATTTCAATATTTGTCAGAACTGTGGCGCGAAAATGGACGGTGATTAAATGAAGCGATTAACGGACAGAACAAGAGCCGCCGCCCTGAAAGATATCATCACCCGCATGGAAGCTGGCGGAGTATGAGAACGCCGAGGAAGATGCAGAGGAGGACGAAGACAATGCGTGAAATACTATTCCGCGGAAAGCGGGTCGATAACGGCGAATGGGCAGAAAGCCCGTATCCCTACGGTACAATGTCTAGCGGTGTAGTGCAACATGATTTTATTTCCCAAACCGTCGGACAGTACACAGGTCACACAGATAAAAATGAGAAAAAGATTTTTGAGGGAGATATAATCAAATACGAAACGCCGGATTGTAGTGTAATATATGGCACTATAAATTTTGGCGAATATGCAATATATAATATAGGATTTTATATAAGCTGGCCTAACTACCTGTATGTACGACAGGATTTAGGTTTTTGGCTGAAACAACGAGAAATAGTAATCATCGGCAACATATACGACAACCCCGAGCTGATAGAGGACATGGATATAAAACCCGCCGCAAAAAGAGGCGACGCCCCCGCCGAGCAGCTTGCGCTGGCTCCGGCAACGTGAGGGAGGTATCAGAGTGACGATAGAACAGCTGGAAAACTACCGTGCGAACAAAGTGGAGCTGTCCGCCATAACCGAAGAGATCGAGGGCAGCGAGGAAGTGATCGGCGTGCAGTCGGCGGTGAAGTTCCCATACGCGGTGCACACCGTCACCCAGAGCGGGATCCCCGGCACGCCCGCTAACGTCAGGCTGCTGGAACGTCAGCACAGCCTGGACGCGGCTTGCAAAGCGGTGGAGAACTACGTCGAGCAGATCACCGACGACAAGATCAGGGCTATGATACGGCTCAAATACATGAGGCTGCGGGGACGAGATTTCACATGGCTGGAGATAGCAGTCCGCTTTGGTTACACCGACGAGGGTACGCCGCGGAAGAAGATTAGGCAGTATGTACAAAACGGCGGCTGAAATTTTGTGAGGGGCTTTCCGATAATTCCGATTTGCGTGTGATATAATTTATACTGGAAAGATTATAAGAACTCATAGATCTTCCTTTCGGTGATGACTCCCGTCGGCGTTCGGCGGGGGTTTTGTTTTTACCCCGGCATACGAAAAGACAGGCGGTGAACAATATGCCCCAGGAGAAAAAGCCCCACCGTCTCGGTACCGAGCGGGGACAGTTTGAATCTAACCGCAAGAGGATCCTTGCAACACAGGAGGTATGCGGGATATGCGGGCGACCCGTTGACAAGAGCCTGAGATACCCCCACCCTTTGAGCCCTACCGTGGATCACATTATCCCCGTGGCACGCGGCGGCAGCTCGGACATCGGGAACTTACAGCTCGCACATCGTTGCTGCAACAGACAGAAGTCAGACAAGCTGATCGAGAAAAGGACGTTTGAACAAATACCCGAGGTGGTCTCAAACAGAGACCTGCCCCAGACATTTGACTGGCACACCCTCTGACCCTCCGGTCACGGCTCGGCAGTTGAACAGTCGAGAACGCTTCCTGCCATCGTGCTTGAATCGCAGAAAAATGCAGGAATACCGCACGACCCGAAAAAATTGGTTCGTTATCGCATTATTTTGCAGGATTTCTACGAAAATTGACGAAAATCAACCGAAAATCGGCGATATAGGGGGGAGGGGGACCCCCTGAGGGGCGAGATCGCCCTTCAACCGCTGCACTGTACAAATATCTCGCTGAATAAGTGAATTAAATATGAATAAGCTAGAAAAGGAGAAGCAGTATGCCTGACTACAAGGGTATCGACTACCTGAGGACTAAGCTTGAAAGAAAGCGGGTGCGGGTAGACGAGCGATATAAGTACTACGAGATGAAAAACGCCCTTGACGTTCAGGGCACGATAATACCCGCCAACTTCCAGCAGCTGAAAACGGTGCTTGGCTGGTGTTCAAAATCGGTGGACACACTGGCGAACAAGCTGAGGTTCGACAGCTTTGCCGACGACAACTTCATGCTGGAGGAGATCTTTGACCTGAACAACAGGGACATCTTCTTCGGCAGCGCGATACTTTCGGCGCTGATCTCCGCCTGCTCCTTCGTGTATATCTCGAAGGGCGCTGACGGTTACCCGAGATTGCAGGTGATAGACGGCGGCAATGCTACCGGCGTTATCGACACCACCAACAACCTGCTGACCGAAGGCTACGCCGTGCTCAGCCGCAATGAATACGGTGCTCCGCAGACCGAGGCTTACTTTGCGGGCGGTGATATGTACATCTACTCGGGCGGCAAGCAGCAGGACGTCTACACCAGCAAGGCACCGTATGCACTGTTGGTGCCGGTGATATACCGTCCCGATGCCCGCAGACCTTTCGGACACAGCAGGATAAGTCGCGCGAATATGTCGCAGGTCAGATATGCAGCTCGTGTGCTCTGGCGCTCTGAGGTGTCGGCAGAGTTCTACAGCTTCCCGCAGAAGTATGTGCTCGGCATGGACAAAAAGAGCCAGTTCAACAACAGGCTTGCAACACTTTCAAGCTTCCTGAGGATAGACAAGGACTCAAACGGCGATCACCCTGTCGTCGGGCAGTTCCAGCAGCAGTCTATGCTGCCGTACACCGAACAGCTGAAAATGATAGCTTCGGTGTTCGCGGGAGAAAACGGTCTGACGCTGGATGATCTCGGGTTCAGTACCGCAAATCCCACCACCCGCGAGGCTATCCAGGCGGCACATGAGACGCTCAGAGATACAGCCGAGAACGCTCAAAGCTGTTTTGGGAGTGCGTTCCTGAACGTGGGATACCTTGCGGCTTGTCTGCGCGACGATCACGCTTACAGCCGCAGCCTGCTATATCAGACAAGGCCTGTCTGGAAGCCGGTGTTCTCTCCCAGCCCTTCCGATCTTGCAGGTCTGGGCGATGCCGTCCTCAAGATACAGCAGGCTTTTCCCAACTACTTCACCGAGCAGAAGTTCCACGAGCTGACCGGGCTGTAAGGCGGTGAGAGCATGGAGGACATAGGCAAGGAGCTTTGCGAGCGTGTCAGAGAGGTCTTCGAGCAGCGCAACATCAGCAACGCTTTCATGGTGCGGCTTAAAGATGAGATAGCCCGGGGAACTGCAACAATGAGAGATACTTCTCTCTACAGTCAGACTCTGGGGATAAACCTGCGGCGTGCGATAAAGGAAGTCGTGACACCCGACGAGCTCCCCGACAGCACGCTCTACTACAACATAGCGCACTCGATACTTGAACCGCTGCTCCGTGACACCTATGAGGACGTCAACGCCGTCTGCGCAGAGGTGCAGCGTAAGCTCGACGGCAAAGCGGGCATACATCTCGCCCCTCAGAAGGCTGATTTCCCCGCCGAGCGTGTCAGAGCCGCTGCGGGTAGCGCAAGCGTCAAGGACACCGCCGCCCACGGCATAGAAGTCCTTGAAAGAACGAGCGAGAACATCACGGCCGCCTTCTCCGACGACTACATGAAAGCAAACGCCGACTTCCGCAACCGTGCAGGACTCGACACCTACATCGAGCGCCGCGACGACGGCAAGTGCTGCGAGTGGTGCTCAAAGATCGCAGGCAGGTACAGCTACCCCGACAAAGCACCGCGGGACATCTTCCGCAGGCACGACAACTGCGGCTGTACGGTTGAATATGTTTGCAGCAAGGGGCGGCAGAATGTGTGGTCGAAGAAGTGGGTGAGCGAGCCGAAGAAAATCGAGTACAGCAAACCTACGGTGCTGACGCCTAAAGAGGCTGAGGAGCTGGAAAAACGCTTGACAGAAGAGCAGAATCGTGGTATAATTAAAGAAAGGGAAATGGCAAATGGTCATAGGCGTTCAAGAGATTATTTTTTGAATGACGAAGACATTTCTTTTGTTAATTCCGAAGCCCAAGAAATTGGTGTCCCACTTGACATTCTACGCTTTAATTCTGGCGTACAAACGGGATTCAGAGATTCAGATCAAAAAATTTATATCAGAGGGGATATTTTCCCCGATGAAACATCAAAGGATAATAGAGATCTGTTATCGGTCAGAGCTACACTTGCACATGAGTATTATGGTCATTATAAAGCTCATCCTTCACCGTATGATATTGGTGATTGGCGTGACGAGTTTAACGCAAGTTATAGGGCTGCCGTTGATGCACCAAATTTGTCTGTAGAAGATCGGGCAAGATTAATGATTGATGCTTATGATCGTGCAAAGGAAGCAGGTCAGATAATAGACTATGATGAAACGGCAAGGAGGATCATTTATGGATAAAAAATACACAGAAGCGGAAATAAAAGCTATAAATGATAAGTTTAACGCTCCAAAAAAAGTCGTTATTTGCCCTCGCTGTGGCAATTTTCTTCAGTTTAGAAGTGTAGGATCTTCGTGCGAGGTCAAATGCGGCACTAAAGACTGTCTTTATGATTGCATACGTGGACTTTAAATTACAATACTTGACAACAATGACCGCTCTGCTCCGGCAGGGCGGTTTTCTTATACCCGAAAGGAGCAAAAATATGAATAACTGCGAAGAAGGCTGTAATATAGTCAGCAGGCTCGAAAGTGAGCTTATCAAGGCTAAAGAGAGATCTATCTACTGGCAGAAAGAATATAATACGGCTCTTGCCAAGCAGATAGAGCTTGAAAAAAATCTTGAAAAAATGGGCAAAGAAGCCGTGGCGCTGAAAACACAGCTCGATGAAGAACTTCGTTTGAACAAACTTCCTTACGGATTTATCGAACAGTCTGCTCACGACATTGCTCTGGCATATTTACAGCGTGCATGGAAGAGGCAGACTGTGCTGCATGAAAATTCCAGAGCAACTATGGACGCATATTTAGCCGCATATAACTATGCTATTGAAAGGCTGCAAAAAGAAGCGTCAAAATAACACACGAATAATCGCACCCCGCTTCGGCGAGGTGCTTTTATTATACAACCAAACGGGAGGTACGGCGAATGAGCGACACACGCGTCGGACGTC
>CACXDI010000197.1 GCA_902766335.1 uncultured Ruminococcus sp.
AGTCCCCAATTGCCCCGCTAGGGGCAACTAAAATCGGCACCGTAAATCAATCTTGATTAAAGCGCTGGTCTGAACCTTTTCCGCCAAAATAGCGTGAACCCCACCAGTGCCGATTTTAAATTTCCCGATGCGAAGCGAGGGAAATGTCCTAAATTCGCCGCAAGGCGAATCCTGCCTCCCGCACTCTCTGCGATAAAACACAAAAAGGCGATACCCGATAAGGTATCGCCAGTTTTATTGTGAGACAGAGCGCAGCGATCGTCATGCAATGATCTTTTCACTCTTGTCATGTATCCTGTTTACAGCTCAGCTCTTACCGCCTTGCGGTAGATCTCGGTGACGTCCTCGGCAGAAAGCTCCATGAAGCCTGCACGGGTGCCGCTGCCGATACCCAGCTTGTCCACCAGCGTCGGGATGTCCTCCTCCTTCGCACCAAGCTCCGCAAAGTTTATCGGCATACCGATAGAGCGCAGGAACTCTCTGAACCTGCGGATACCCTGGAGCGCTGTTGCCTCGGGGTCTTCAAAATTCATCTGACAGCCGAATACCCGCGTCGCCATTTGGCAAAAGCGCATTACGTCATGCTTGTAGACGTGCTCCATCCACGCCGGCATTATCACCGCAAGACCCGCGCCGTGGGCTACATCGTAAAGCCCCGAAAGCTCGTGCTCCAGACCGTGGCTGTTCCAGTCCTGCTGCCTGCCTACGCCTACGATGTTGTTGTGAGCCACCATGCCCGCCCACATGATGTTAGCCCGGGCGTCATAGTTGTCGGGATCAGCGATCACACGGGGAGTCTCCTTCACCATGGTGAGCAGAACCGCCTCACAAAGCCTGTCTGTGATCTCCACTTCCTTGGTGTTGGTAAAGTACCTCTCGAAAACGTGCGCCATGATGTCTGTAGCGCCGCAGGCGGTCTGGTAGGCGGGCAGCGTCTGGGTAAGCTCCGGATCGAGGACGGAAAACCTCGGACGCAGAAGGTCAGAGCCGGTGCCCCGCTTGAGCATACCTTCCTCCTTGGTGATCACCGAGTTGCCCGAGCCCTCGCTGCCTGCCGCCGCGATAGTCAGCACCACGCCTACCGGCAGAGCCTTCTCTATAGGCGTGCCGGAATATAAGTCCCAGAAGTCGCCGTCATAAAGCGTGCCCGCCGCGATAGCCTTCGACGAGTCGATGACCGAACCGCCGCCGACAGCGAGTATAAAGTCGGCTTCCTCGGCACGGCAAAGCTCGATGCCCTTGTATACCAGCGTGTCGCGGGGATTAGGCTTAACGCCGCCCAGCTCGCAGAAAGCGACTCCCGCTTTTGTGAGAGAAACCTTGACCCTGTCCAGCAGTCCCGATCTTACCGCCGAGCCTCCGCCGTAGTGTATAAGGACTTTTTTAGCGCCGTATTTGACCGCGTACTCTCCGCACTCATTTTCTCTCCCTCTGCCGAAAACGAACTCCGTAGGGCTGTAGAAATTAAAATTATCCATAGCTTTGCCTCCTGTTTTTGTGATCTGGGTCAGACGGTTTTTGCAGTACTGACCTGTTTTTATTATAGCATATTTCCCGGTCTGTTGCAACTGATTTTCTTTCGATAAAGGTTTTATGATTTGCGAAAGCTTTCTGATAATGCAAAATGTTAAAAACAGACAATGCGTTTTATACAAAATCAACAAACTTTCAAATATAAATATAAATATGAATGACTTTTTGACTGTTTTGTGATATACTAAATATAGGTATAGGTTAATATACAAACAAATGTTTTTGTTGAGGACAAATACATGAAGTACGCAGTAAAAAATAGAATAAGGCATATTGCCATGCTAATGCTCGCGGCAGCGTTTCTGACAGCTCTGCCGTTTCTCAGCGTGGACAGACTGAAAACTGTTTATGCGGATGGCGGTGCTGAAATGCAGCTGTCGGTAGATCCTACAGGCAAGGGCGACGGCTACTCCGCTGTGATGTACGATAACACCAACGGTCTGCCTACCTCCGAGGCTAACGCTATAGCCGAAACGGAGGAGGGCTTCATCTGGATAGGGAGCTACAGCGGTCTTATTCGCTATGACGGCAACAGCTTTGAACGTATGGACTCGCGTAATGGTCTTGCAAGCGTCAAGACGCTCTATGTCGATTCAAAGAACCGCCTCTGGATAGGCACCAATGATAACGGCGCAGCGGTCATGGTCAACGGCGAGATCACCATGTTCGGGAAAAAGGACGGTCTGAGATCGCTGTCTGTACGTTCTATCACCGAGGACAAGGACGGTAATATCTACCTTGCAACAACAGAAGGTCTGGCGGTGGTGGACAGCAAGCTAAAGCTGACCATGATCGACGATAAAAAGCTGGAAAGCGAATATATGCGTATGCTCCGTGTCAGCGGAGACAGTATCTACGGAAGCACCATGGACGGCGACGTCTTTGTCATCAAGGATAAGAAGGTCACCGAATTCTATGATTCCGAAAAGCTGGGCATTTCCGATATCCATGCGATACTCCCCGATCCCGAAAGACCGGGATATGTGTATGTGGGAAACAAGGGCAGCGAGCTTTATTACGGTCAGTTCTCCAACGGATTCGAGATCACCAAGACCTATGACCTTGACCCGCTGTCTTACATAAATTCGATAGATTTTGTGGGCGATATGGTATGGGTCTGCACCGACAACGGCATAGGCTATCTGGACGGCGATGAATTTGTCTCCGTGTCAAATGTCCCTATGAATACCTCGGTGGAAAACATGATGATCGATTATCAGAAGAATCTCTGGTTCGTGTCGTCGCAGCAGGGCGTAATGAAGATCGTCCCCAACAAGTTCACTGATATCTTTGAAAAGTACGGTCTTGAGAACGAAGTGGTCTATACCACCTGCCTTTATAACGATCAGCTTTTCATCGGAATGAAAAACAGCGGTCTGAGAGTGCTGAAAAGCGGCGAACTGGTGGAGAGCGTCCCGATAACAAGCTCGGTGAGCGCGTCGGGGAAGGAATTTGATGACACCGATCTGACAGAGCTTATGAGCGGCTGCAAGATACGCTCGATAATCCGCGACAGCAAAAACCGTATATGGCTGTCTACCTTCGGCGAGCACGGGCTGGTAAGGTACGATAACGGTGCAGTGATGAAATTCACCGTTGAGGACGGTCTGCCCTCTGACCGCGTAAGGACGGTCTGCGAGCGCAAGGACGGCTCCTATATGGTGGTATGCACCGGCGGTATCGCGATCATCAGGGACGATAAGATAGAAAAGGTCTATAACGAATCGGACGGTATCTCGAATACCGAGGTGCTGACCGCTATAGAGTCCGACAGCGGCGATATGATAGCCGGCACCGACGGCGGCGGTATCTTTATCCTGAAAGCCGACGGCACTATGGTGCTCCGCAATACCGATTCGGGACTGTTGTCTGATGTTGTCATGCGTATAAAGAAAGACCTGAGCCGCGATATCTTCTGGATAGTGACCAGCAACTCCATAGCGTTTATGGACGCCGATTACAACATAACCACGGTAAAGAATTTCCCCTATTCCAACAATTTCGATATGTACGAGAACAGCAGGGGAGAGATGTGGGTGCTCAGCAGCAACGGCATATATGTCGCCAAGGTAGATGAGCTGCTCGCCAACAAGGATATCTCTCCGCTCTACTACGGCATGGATAACGGTCTGGAATGTATCACCACCTCAAATTCCTACAGTGAGCTTACCGCCGACGGCGATCTGTTCATATCGGGCACCACGGGCGTCGCTAAGGTGAACATCGAGAAGGTGCTGGAGGACGTCAACGACATCAAAATGGCAGTGCCCTATATCGAAGCAGACGGCAAATACGTCTACCCCGATGATTCCGGAAGATTCGTAATCTCCTCTGATGTCAAGAAGGTCACGATCTACAGCTATGCCTATAACTACGCCCTTGAAAATCCTTATGTCACCTACTATCTGGACGGCTTTGAAAAGGATTCTGTCACCGTAAAGCGAAGCGAGCTTGCGCCTGTGAACTACACCAACCTCAGGGGCGGAAGGTACACCTTCGTCATGCGGATAATGGATCCCCAGCAGCAGACCAGCAAGGAAATGAAAGTGGTCATCGTCAAGCAGAAGGCTTTTTATGAGCAGATATGGGTGCATATCATCATAATTTTCCTTGTCCTCGGACTGCTCCTGTTTATGGGCAAGCTATATGTAGACCACCGCACCAAGCGCTTCCTCAAGAAGGAAAACGAGCAGAAACAGCTGATCCGTGAGATCGTTGAAGCCTTCGCGAAGGTCATAGATATGAAGGATAAGTACACCAACGGTCACTCCTCCCGCGTGGCTGAGTATACCGCCATGCTCTGTAAGGAGCTGGGCTATGATGACGAGACGGTGGAGAAGTACTACAACATAGCGCTCCTGCACGATATCGGCAAGGTGGGCGTTCCCCCCGAGGTGCTGAACAAGCCGGGCAAGCTCACCGATAAGGAGTTCGCGATAATCAAGTCCCACTCGGCGCTGGGCTATAACACGCTGAAGGATATCAGCATAATGCCGGAGCTTGCCATAGGCGCAGGCTCGCACCACGAGCGTCCTGACGGCAAGGGCTACCCCAAGGGACTCACCGGCGACGATATCCCCCGCGTGGCGCAGATAATCGCCGTTGCGGATACCTTCGACGCCATGTATTCAGACCGTCCCTACCGCAAGAGAATGAACTTTGAAAAGGCAGTCTCGATAATGAAGGAGGTCAGGGGCACTCAGCTTACAGCTGACGTAGTTGACGCCTTCCTGCGGCTTGTTGACAAGGGCGAGTTCCGCGCCGAGGACGACACCGGCGGCGGCAGCACCGAGGATATCGACAATATCCACAAGAAGTTCAACAAGGAAAATGAAAAGAAGTAATACTAAGGCAATACCGCACAACTACCGCCTGAAGGCTTTGCACGTCATCTGCCGTATTAAGCGTAGCTTAATACCCATATTCTTCCGTCA
>CACXDI010000198.1 GCA_902766335.1 uncultured Ruminococcus sp.
AGGAGGGATTCGAACCCTCGATGAGCTATTAACCCATACACGAGTTCCAGTCGTGCGCCATAAACCGGGCTAGGCGACTTCTCCACGGTATATCATCGGTTGCTGTTGCTTCCGAACAGATAATATTATATCACAAGACGGCGCGGTTGTCAAGGGATTTTTTGAATTTTTTTAATGTTTACAAATTCTTTATTTTTTGCCCCGCCTTGAAATGTCAGGCGGGGTGTGGTATAATTATAGATAGCGAATATTTGTATTGGAGATGTAATGATATGAACACCAAATTCGCCCTGATGAATTACAGAATACTGACCCACCCGAAAAAGGAAAAGGCAACTGTCATATTTTACTGCATATTGACTGCGCTCGGGACTGCATTACTGTTCGGCTCGGCGTTCGTTTCGGCGCATATTATCAACAGCTTCGGGAGTATGTCTGCTAAGGCTGTAGGCGGCTGGGGATTATGTTACATACTGACAGAGGGCTTGGGCGTGCTGTTTTTGGGCGGTGCGCTTGCGGTGGTGCCGTTCCTTGTTCTGGAAGGTAGAGGCTCGGACACCGCTGTAAATATCATAGGTAATCTGGTCAGGTTCGCTTTGTGCTTGTTTTTTCTGGCTGTGTTTGTTTTCAGCTATAAGCCATTATTCAGATTCGACAACAAGTATAGTGCTTTGTCAGGCGACATGATATTTGTACATGATTGTCTTTCAGATAACAGTGATGATCTTGTTACAGTGAATAATGCAAAAATATACGGTTATGGAAAATACGACAAAAGTACTGTGGAAAAGTGCGAAGCAGCTGTCAGGATACGCTTTGTTGACGAGGCAGGAAAAAGTCATTATGTTCTTTTCTCCCACGACGATTACTACGCCATATTCAAGACCAATGCAGGCGAAAATAAGGAGTTCAATATAACATATTTCAAAAATTCCTGTGTGATAAATAGCTGGGCAGAGGTGCAGATCAGCGCTGAGGATTGGAGAACTTCTCATATACAGAGTTTGCTTGATCAGAATATCGAAATAACTCTGTCCGTAGAAGATAAAAAAAGTGGCTACGGCTCGACTGTTTTCATCAACCGTCCTGAGATAGAGTTTTATGATGTTGAGCATAAACATCATCTCATTCCTCCGGAAGACGATATTTATTTCTATTTAAAACGTGACGGTGAAATGTATGAAGTGTTCAGTGCGAGCAGTAAAACAAAATTCAATGACCTGACATTTATAGCACAAAAAAGGGAATATGGCGACTACGAAATAACACTCGTTTTTGGAAATGACTACATTCCTATCAGCAACACTATCAGGTATACCCTTGATGATGGTTATAATTTTTCCGAGGAGTATGAGAGTATACCGCTAAAGCGGTGAAACACTTCCCCGCTCCACCTTGAAATGTCAGGCGGGGGTGTGGTATAATTAGGGCAAAGACCTGCAACTTAGGCTGACAAGGAGGACATCAACATGACAAACAACGAGCTTTTAAAGCTTGCCGTTGAGGCGGCGGGCAATTCATACAGCAAATATTCGGGATTTTCCGTGGGGGCGGCTCTGCTTTGCAGCGGCGGACGGGTGTTCTGCGGCTGCAATATCGAGAACGGCTCCTACTCCCTCACCAACTGCGCCGAGCGCACGGCGATATTCAAGGCTGTGTCGGAGGGCTTCACCGATTTTGAGGCTATCGCCATCGTCGGCAGCTCCGACGGCGACTATTCCCGCCCCTGCTATCCCTGCGGCGCCTGCTTGCAGGTGATGAGCGAGTTCTGCGGCGGCGGGTTCAGGATAATCCTCGCTGATGGCGAACACACGCTGGACGAGCTTATGCCGAGACGGTTTGAGCTTTGAGGTAGGAGCAACACCATGAAAAAACTGACAGCAATAATACTGGCGGCGGTGGTCATAACTGTGACCGCATATTTTGCTGCCCCGCCCGTCTATTGCCGCCTGTACAGGGGCGACAGGATAACGGGGCGGGTAAAGATGTTTGTAGACGATAAGTCTTATCCGCTTGGCGAGAAGAACTTTAGCGTTCCCGACGGTGGGAAGTTGTCGGAGGACGAGGGCGGTTTTACTGTCGTGGCGGTCAGAGCCGACGAGTACGGAGCTTACGACATCGTGATAAACGACACCCCCGCAGGCGAGCCTATCACCCTGCACTGCTTTAAGGAAAACTGGTGGGATATACTGTCGTTCGAGATAACGATAGAGATAGACACCATAACAGGTGATATTAGTTACTCTGGCAGCCACTCATGCAGGCTTAATAACGGCCGGAAGTTTACAGAGACCAGACCTCCCAGACTTTTTTTGAACGATGAGTATAGGATAAATCTGTGAATGATACGGAAAGGAGCAAACCATGCCAACATCACACAAAATAAAAACGCTGATATTTCCGGTGCTGAATTTACTGGCGGCATTGTTGTTTACATTGTCGTTATTGCCTGAAATAGGGTTTATTGACTCAGTTTTCTTCCACCCGATGACCAGCATTCTGGGTATTGTTGTTTCTGGATTAGTTCCTATCATTATGATAGTAGCTTTCAAGCTCGATACTTCCGAATTTTTCTCAGAATTATTGATACTCTACATATCTACAATACCTGTCCTTACCAGTGCATTATACTCTACTGCGTTTCTTGAAGAATACCTAGGTGAAATGGTTCTCTTTATCGGTCCTGGGGCAGTGATCATTGGCTATTTCATGTACAGGCTGCACTATTGTTTTAAAAACTGGAAGACCACGCCAGAGGATTTTTTGTCGGTGATAGTGATCACCTTGTCACCCCCGGGAATGCTATTCATCGGAATTTTGTATGATTTCAATAAAGCAATGGAAGCTTGGAGTCGCCTGGGGGCTGCGGGTTAAAATGAGCGATATGAATTGAAAGGAGCACACCATGCCATCAACAAAAGGATATCTTGATTTTATACTGGAACAGCTCTCGGGGCTGGAGGATATAAGCTTTCGCGCCATGATGGGAGAGTATATACTCTATTATAAGGGGCGTATCTTCGGCGGGATTTATGATAACAGGTTTCTGGTGAAGCCCGTCGCGGCTGCACGCCGGCTTATGCCTGAGGCGGCGCCGGAGCTGCCCTACGAGGGGGCTAAGGAAATGCTGCTCGTTGATGACCCGGACGACAGGGAGTTCCTTGCGGGGCTGGTGGAGGCTATGTATCCGGAGCTGCCTGTGCCTAAGAAAAAGAAGAAATGATCCTGCCGCACATCGCCTTGACATTCTGCGGCTTGTGTGGTAAAATTATAATGTGCCGCGGCGCCTGTGTGCCGGCGGCGGGATATGAGATCAATACTCACAGGAGGTAAATATTATGGCAAATATTTTAGTAACGGGCGGCGCTGGATTCATCGGCAGCCACACCTGCGTGGAGCTGTTAGCGGCGGGACACGATATCATCATCGTGGACAACTTCTCCAACTCCAAGCCGGAGGCGCTGAGGCGTATCGAAAAGATATCCGGCAGGACATTTGAATTTGTCAAGGCGGATATCCTCGACCTTGACGCGCTCAACAGGATATTCGACGAGAACGATATAGACGCGGTGATACACTTCGCGGGGCTCAAGGCTGTGGGCGAGAGCGTCCAGAAGCCGGTGGAGTACTACCACAACAACATCACCGGCACCCTTATGCTGATAAAGGCTATGAGGGCGCATGACTGCAAAAAGATAGTTTTCTCCTCTTCGGCGACGGTGTACGGCGTGAACAATCCCGTTCCCTACGTCGAGACAATGCCGACTCACACCTCTACCAACCCCTACCGCTACACCAAGGTGATGATCGAGCAGATACTTCAGGACGTGGCGGTGGCAGACCCCGAGTGGTCTATCGCCCTGCTGAGGTACTTCAATCCCATTGGCGCTCACAAGAGCGGTCTGCTGGGCGAGGATCCCAACGGCATACCCAACAACCTGTTCCCCTATATCCAGCAGGTGGCTATCGGCAAGCGTGAGTTCCTGGGAGTATTCGGCGACGACTATGACACCCCTGACGGCACCGGCGTCCGCGACTATATCCACGTTATGGACCTGGCAAACGGACATCTCTGCGCCGTTGATTACGTGCTGAAACACAAGGGCGTCGAGGCGGTGAACCTGGGCACCGGCAAGGGCTCCAGCGTAATGGACGTGCTCCATGCCTTTGAGAAAGCCTGCGGCAGAGAGCTTCCCTACAAGGTAATGCCCCGCCGTGCGGGAGACATCGCATGGTGCTACGCCGACACCGCAAAGGCTAAGGAGCTTTTCGGCTGGGAGGCTAAGTACGGCATAGACGAGATGTGTGCCGACGGCTGGAACTTCACTCAGAAGAACCCCAACGGGCTCTGATATCCCGCTGAGCAGGAGGTACGATATGGGCAGGACTTCCTTTACCGTGGTCATTCCCGCGCATAACGAAGAAAAGTACATCGGGAAGTGTCTGCGTGCCGTGAAGAGCGCGGCTAAGTATGTGGCTCCCGACGAGGTGGAGATCATCGTGGTGGCTAACCGCTGCACTGACCGCACCGCCGCCATAGCGGAGCGGCTGGGAGCGAGGGTGCTGCCAAACGATGAAAAGTGCATAGCGGCTATCCGGAACACGGGTATCTTTGCGGCGCAGGGAGAGATAATAGTCACCATAGACGCAGACAGTCTTATGACAAAGTATTCGCTTGCCGAGATAAAGTCCATGCTGCAAAGCGGCAGATATGTGGGCGGCGGCACAAATCCGCGGTTCGACAGGATGTCGCTTGGCATCGCCGTTTCGGCGCTGTATGTGGCGGTGAACCTTATCCCGGTAATGATAAAGAACGGCGGGCCGCTGAGCGGCGCTATGTTCTGGGCATACAAAAAGGACATCGAGGCTGTAGGCGGGTTCGACACCTCGCTGGTGAGCCTTGAGGACATGGACTTCGCCGCAAGGCTCAAAGACTACGGAAAGAAGTCGGGCAGAAGATTCGGGACGCTGCAAAGGTCATACATCACCACATCGGCGAGGAAATTTGACCAGTTCGGCGACTGGTATCTGGTGAAGAACAGTCAGCTTACCCGGCGTATCTTCACCGGAAAGGACAGAGAGGCGGCGGACAGCTTCTACTACGACGTCCGCTGAGCAGCAAGGAAGCATACTACATATAAGGAGAGATCATCATGCCTTTTATCAACATAAAGACCAACAAGACCATACCTGCCGAGCAGTCGCTCAAGGCAAAGCTGGGACAGGCTATCACCGCTATACCCGGCAAGTCGGAGAGCTGGCTCATGCTGGCGTTTGAGCCGGAGACTAAGATGTATTTCAAGGGCAGCGACGAGGGCTGCGCTATGGTGCAGATATCCATTTACGGAAGCTGCTCCGCTGCGGCAAAGCAGGACATGACCGGCAGAGTCACCGACATTCTGGAGGACGAGCTGGGCATATCCCCTGACCGCATTTACGTCAGCTACACCGACGTGCCCGACTGGGGCTGGAACGGGAGCAATTTTTAAGGCTATACCGAATAGCGCATTTGCACAAATTCTCTTTGCCCGATTTGTAAGATAATTAGAATCCGATAGCCGGAGCGTAATAGGATATACGTTTCGGCTGTCTTATATATTGAGCAATATCGGGGAAAGGAGATGCTATGAATGGATAACAGAGAGATAGACAGGCTGTACAAGGAGCACCGCGACGGGCTTTACCGCTATGTGCTGAAAATAGTCGGCAGCCGGGAGCTTGCGGAGGATATAACAGAGGACGCATTCCTGCGCTCGGTGGAAAAGCACGGAGATCTGAAAGAGACGGCGGCTTTCCGAAGCTGGCTGTACACCATCGCCTACCGCAAATGTCTTGACTGCATAAACGAGCAGAAGCGCACAGTGAGCCTTGACTCCGACGGCGGCTCTGCGGCAGCGGAGGAGCGTGCGCGCTTAAATGAGCCGCTTAAACTGCCGGAGGACTATGCGGTGAACGAGGACACAAAGCGGCGCTTAGGCGGGCTGATAGACCAGCTTAAGCCGTCCATGCGCTCGGCGGTCATGCTGTATTATTACGACGGGCTTTCCATTGACGAGGTGGCAAAGCGGCTGGGTATCAGCAGCAACGCCGCGGCGCAGCTGCTCTTTCGTGCGCGAAGGAAGTTGAAAAAGCAGCTGGAAAGGCTGCCGGAGCTGGGTACTGTGACCCTTTGCGCTGTGCCGCCGGAGAGCATTATCGGCGAGTGTGCCGAAAGCGTGAGCGTTCCCGCGGTGGGCAGCCGGATATCCGTCACTCCCCTTGCCGTCAAGGTGATTGGCGCAGCGGCGGCTGTCGGACTGGCGGTGGGGATACCACTCGGGCTGTCGGCGGCGCGTGACGGCAGAGGCGGGCTGGCAGGCGACGCAAGGCTCACAGAAAGCTACGCCGCGACGGAGCACGACGACGTTCTCACGGACGAAAAGCCCGCTACAGAGACAACGGAGACGGCTGCTGAACCGTTATTTTCAAATAACGAAGGCATTATGACACATATCGAGACCTCTGCAAGCTCGGAAGAGTCCTTCACGGATAGCACCGATACCCAAACGGACGAGAGCAGCTCCGATGACAGCCGCTACGATACCAATTCGCGGTCGGAGAGTGAGGCTTCGACAAGCTCCTATGGGGCGGAGAGCGAGAGCGATGTTCTTCGGAACGATCACAATGAAAAAATAAAAAACTACGACGGATTCATCATAACGCCGGAGCTTGCCCGGGTAAACATATACGACTACTCCGTCACTTTTCAGATCGAGAACACCACGGGGGATTCCTTCTACTACTCGCCGGAGTGGAGCCTCCAGCGCGAGGATAACGGCGAATGGGTCGAGGTCAAAGCCGACGATGTGGATTACCCCTCCGTGGCAGACATTCTGGGAGGGTACGAGACCGCAGAGGTGACGGTGACGCTCGATATCTGTAGGGATAACGGCATTCTCCCGGAGGGCGAGTACCGGCTGTATCAGGACTTCACCATGGAAAACCGCACGCAGATACCCGAAGCCGACCCAATATACGCAGTGCTGCGGTTTACGGTCAGGGACGAAGCGGAGGCATTATAGGAGAGATAAGAATGTTAAAAGCAATACTTTTCGACATGGACGGACTCATCACCGACACAGAGAAGCTGCTCAGCAGATTCTGGTGTCAGTCGGCACAGCACTTCGGCTTCGATATGCGTCCCGAGCACGTACTGGGGATACGCTCGCTGTCGGCGAAGTACGCGGCGCCCCATTTGCAGTCCATATTCGGCGAGGATTTCGACTACTACGCCGTCCGCGACTACCGCAAGAAGCTGATGAACGAATACATCACCGAGCACGGCGTGGAGGCTAAGGCAGGGCTTTACGAGCTGCTGGACTACATCAGGGAGCATGACTTGAAATGCGCCGTCTGCACCGCCACAGACCGCGAGCGTACCAAGTGGTATCTGAGTATGCTGGACGTCTATGAACGCTTTGACACATTCGTCTGCGGAGATATGATAAAGAACGGCAAGCCAAAGCCGGACACCTACCTTGAAGGCGCGAAGGCGCTCGGGCTGGAGCCGGGCGAGTGCATGGCGCTGGAGGACTCCCCCAACGGCGTGGAGTCGGCTTACACCGCCGGGTGTATGGTAGTCATGGTGCCGGATCTTTCCCAGCCGGACGAGGAGCTTAAAAAGAAGCTCACCGCCGTCTGCGCCGATCTTGCCGATGTCCGTTCAGTAATAGCCGGAAAAATATAAATTTTTTTAAATTTTTTACTTTTGGCTATTGACAATTCCGTTAAATGAGTGTATTATAAAAATACAAAGTTATACTATCAGCTCATGCGGATCGAAAGGGAGATGTTTCTATGTCAAAAGCGATCACTTATATCATAACTTTTCTAATCATATTCGGATTGCTGCCGTACATTTTCTATAACGCTTATTTCAATCATCAGGACGGCATATACAAGACTCTGTCAGAGTATGACAGCTATACCACTCTTGACAAGAACTACACTATCAAGACTATGCAGTATAACAGCGTCCGCGGCGAAGAGGTATCCACCTTCAAGGTATACCTGATAGACGAGAGAGACGGTGGAAAGGCTTACTTCCTTAAGAACGTCACCATTCTTTCTGATGTCACCATAACCTATGACGACACCGAGCCTAAGGACGGCGTCATCAAGATCATCTACACCGGCGACAATGAGACCAAAATGGTACAGGTAGACTGCAATACCAAGACTCCTCCCGGAAAGAAGCTCAGAATAGGCTGGATCTGATACCGGAAAATAATCATTTGCCCTCTGTCTATGGACGGAGGGTATTTTTGTGAAAACTGCATTACAGCATGATATCAAAAAAGTCAGATCAAATATCAGCAATATTATTTTATTATTGTTTAATAAACTGTTATTGTGCCTATATACCGCACTTATAATTTATGCAGATATACAAAAATTTTACAGCACCTCTGCATATACTTGACAAAAACAGCTCGGGTATACAATAATGACTTTCGGCTCTGTATTTAGCGTACAGAGCCGATATTTTTTGACAAGATGTATTCTCGACACAGACATCAGCCGGATATCATTTGTGACTGTTGCACAGTAATCAACACTTAGTTTTAAAAGTTCTGACAAAAATATTATGTTATTTCAAAAAATGTATTTACAAATCAATTAAAATATGTTATATTTTGTACAGACCAATAATACAAATTCCTAATTGTAACCAAAAACTTCAGGAAAAGAGGTGCGGCATGGATAATTATAAATACCTGATGATCGTCGATTGGGCTAAGGATTACATCAAAAAGAACAATCTTGCTCCCAACAACCGGTTTCTTACCGAAAAGCAGCTCTGTGAGATACACGGTGTCAGCAGACAGACGGTGCGTCAGGCACTAATGAAGCTTGAAAACGACGGAGTTATCGTCCGTATGCGCGGCAGCGGTACCTTTGTCGCGGAAAAGCATGAGGGTACAAATCTTGAGCCTGTACAGATAAAAGGGAGCATAGGCGTGATATCCACCTATTTCAGCGATTATATCTTCCCTCACATCGTAACGGGCATAGAAAGCGTGCTCAATCAGAGCGGCTGTACTATGCAGCTTGCGATCACTCATGACCAGGTGTCGGAGGAGCGTCAGGCGCTTGAGGCTATGCTGGCAAACGGCGTCCAGGGGCTTATAATCGAGCCTTCAAAGAGCGCATTGCCCAATCCCAACACCGAGCTGTACGCAAAAATGAGGCAGATGAATCTGCCGGTGCTGTTCTTCAACGCCCGGTATCCCTGGTCTGACTGCCCCTTTGCTGCCATGGACGACGAGGCGGCGGGACGTATCGCCACCAATCATCTGTTCGACAGCGGGCACAAGCACATAGCCGGCATTTTCGCGCTGGACGATCTTCAGGGACATCTGAGATACAAGGGATATATGCAAAGCTCTATGGCGCACGGCGTCACCGACTGCGAGAAGAACGTCTACTGGTTCGCCACCTCAGAGCGCAGCGAGATGTTCCACTACGCGAGGGAAAGACTGCTGGAGCTGATAGACGGCAATACCGCAGTTGTCTGCTACAACGACAAGCTGGCGATACGTCTGCTCAAGCTGCTGAGGGAGAACGGCATCAGCGTGCCGGATGATATCTCGGTGGTGAGCATAGATGACTCGCGCTACGCTTCGATATGCGAGGTGCCGCTCACGAGCGTACATCACCCGCACAAAAAGCTGGGCGAGGCGGCTGCCGAGATGATACTTGACATGATAAAGAACAGCAAGACCACCGCGGAGGATAAGCTTTTCATACCGCAGCTCATCACCCGCAGTTCCGTTAAAAAGCTGGTATGACGGCATATATTTAAAGCCTTGCTGATATAATTATTAGGATATGAAAACATAGAGACCTGTTCGTTTTAACATTAATGAAAACCAGAGAAGCCAACCCGGTTAGTGTCAAAAAAAGGTGATCTTACTATGGAAAAAAATAAAAGCATAGAGGAATGTTGTAATGTCAAAAGACTTGATGTAAGAAAAATACAGGATCTGCTGAGGAGCGGGAATCTTGAAAACTACCGCAGCGTGCTGAACGAGGTGCTGGAGGAGATACATTTTGGCGAACTGCGCTCGCTTATCCTGCGGCTGTATGTGGGCGCGGATATGTATATCGAGGCGCACAGCTTCAGTAGGGAGATCGGCGTTGACGACGAGGAATTTGTACGCCTGTTCGGGAGCATCGACGAGATCGAAAAGAAGCTGGGTTCGATAGAGGAGACCGTCGAATTTTTCGGCGAGATGATCAGACAATGTATCCGCTGGCGCATAGAAAACACCCGCGACAACGGCAATTACATAATAATAAACGCCAAGAGCTACATCGACAGCAACTACATGAGCAGCGATATATCGCTGACAAACGTAGCCGACGCTGTCGGCGTCTGTCCCACCTACCTCAGCTCACTTTTCAAAAAAGAGACGGGGTGCAATCTTTCGGAGTACATCAACAGCATAAGGATCGAGCGATCAAAGGCTCTGCTCTGCTGTACCTCAAAGATGATCTACGAGATAGCCTATGAGGTGGGGTTCCAGGACTACCGCTATTTCAGTCAGATATTTAAAAAATGTACCGGACAAACACCCAGACAATTCCAGAACAATGCAAACATTTATGTCTAAAAAAACAGTTATTGTTCGACAATTTCTTAAAAAATTAAACATATTGATTAAGATTTTTGGTATAAATGTATGCACAAATTGATTATAATGTAAGTACAAGGAAGGGAGCAGCAAACAAAAGACTGCACTTTCCATGATGACTGTTGAAACTTTTTGAATCAGGGAGGAATTTATCATGAAACTCAAGAAGCTGTTAGCTATGTCCATTAGTATGGCAATGTGTGCTGCTGTATTTGCAGGCTGCGGAAGCTCCGGAGACAACGGCGGTAAGAGCAATGGCGGCGGAAAGTCCGGCGGAGACCTCATCAAGGTCGGCATCATCAACAATGACCCTAACGAGTCCGGTTATCGTACCGCTAACGATAAGGACCTCAAGGAAGCTTTCTCCAAGGAGAACGGCTATGACGCTTCCTTCGCATACAGCTTAAAGAATGACGAGCAGATCCAGGCTGCAAACAAGTTCATCCAGGACGAGGTTGACTACCTGCTTCTCTCCGCAGCTGATACCGCCGGTTGGGACACCGTTCTCAAGGACGCTCAGGCTGCCGGCGTTAAGGTAATACTTTTCGACAGAACTATCGACGCAGACGAGAGCCTGTATGAGGCTTCTATCGTTTCCGATATGGCTAAGGAAGGTCAGACCGCAGTTGACTGGCTGAAGGGTCAGAACCTCAGCGAGTACAAGATCATCCACCTCCAGGGCGTTATGGGCTCTGCTGCACAGAAGGGTCGTTCTCAGGCTCTGACCGATACCGCAGCTGCTGAAGGCTGGACTATCGTTAACGAGCAGACCGCTGAGTGGAACGCTGAGAAGGCACAGCAGATCGTACAGTCCGTTATCGACTCCGGCGAGAGCTTCAACGTGATCTACGCTGAGAACGACGATATGGCTAAGGGCGCTGTTGCTGCACTGGATAAGGCTAACATCTCTCACGGCGTTGGCAAGGACGTTGTAGTAATGGGCTTTGACTGCAACAAGTGGGCACTCGAGGAGCTGCTCAACCAGAACTGGAACTATGACGGTCAGTGCAACCCCTTCCAGTCCTCTTACATCAAGGACATCATCGACAAGCTCGAGGCTGGCGAGACTATCTCCCAGAAGACCATAATCATGGACGAGAAGGGCTTCGACGCTTCCACTATCACTCAGGAAGATGTTGACAACTACGGTATCTGATAGATATATATATACCGGGAAATGAAATAAAGCTATAATAAATTTCGGATAATAAAAGTAGGTGCGGTGAAGCATATAACATTCATATGCCACCGCACTTATTTTAGAAAAAATATGATAAAATACTGTGAAATGCGGTAATTTTATCTTATATTTCGCTATGGAATCATGCAGGAGGGATATAAATGCGTGAAAAATCACTGCTGGAAATGCGCGGTATATACAAGTCATTTCCGGGCGTAAAGGCTCTCCAGAACGTGGACTTCACTCTCTGTGAGGGAGAAATACACGCGCTCATGGGCGAGAACGGAGCAGGCAAATCCACGCTCATAAAGGTGCTTACCGGCGTTCATGTAAAGGACGAGGGCGACATTTTCCTCAAGGGTCACGACAAGGCTGTTCAGATACGCTCGCCTAAGGACGCCCAGAAGCTGGGTATCAGCACCGTTTATCAGGAGATCACACTCTGCCCCAATCTTTCGGTGGCTGAGAACATATTCATCGGGCGCGGCGACGGTCACATGGTCAACTGGCGCTCCATGAACAAGAAGGCGGACGAGCTGCTGGAAAGCCTGGGCATAAACGTCAAGGGTTCGCAGCAGCTGGCTAGCTGCTCTATCGCGGTACAGCAAATGGTGGCTATCGCAAGAGCTGTGGACATGGACTGTCAGGTGCTCATACTCGACGAGCCTACCTCATCTCTGGACGAATCTGAGGTCGCAAAGCTGTTCGTGCTGATGAGAAAGCTGAAAGCCCGGGGCGTAGGTATCATATTCGTTACCCACTTCCTGGATCAGGTATACGAGGTATGCGACAAGATAACCGTTCTGCGCGACGGCAAACTGGTGGGCGAGTACGAGATAGAGAACCTGCCCAGAGTCGAGCTTGTTTCCAAGATGCTGGGCAAGGAGCTTGACGATATGGCAAGCATCAAGTCCGACACTTCGGATTCCGGTGTGGACATGAACTCCGAGCCTGTTTACGAGGGCAAGGGTCTTTGCAGCACCGAGGGCATCAGCCCCTTCGACTTCAACATCCGCCGCGGCGAGATCAACGGCTTCACCGGTCTTCTCGGCTCCGGCAGAAGCGAATGTGTACGTACAATATTCGGCGCCGACAAGGTAACGGGCGGCACCGTCAAAATGGAAGGCACGGAAGTTAAGATAAACAAGCCGATAGACGCTATGAAGCACGGTATAGCTTATCTTCCCGAGGACAGAAAGCGCGACGGTATCATCGGCGATCTTTCGGTCAAGGACAACATCAAGCTGGCGCTTCAGGTCAAGACCGGCTTCTTCAAGCCCTTCTCCAACGCCAAGGCTAACGAGTTCGCCAACGAGTACATAAAGCTGCTTGACATCAAGACCGCTTCGGTAAACACGCCTATCAAATCGCTGTCGGGCGGCAACCAGCAGAAGGTAATACTTGCCCGCTGGCTGCTCACTCACCCCAAATATCTGATACTTGACGAGCCTACCCGCGGTATCGACGTAGGTACCAAGGTGGATATCCAGAAGCTTATGCTGAAGCTGGCTTCAGAGGGTATGTGCGTCACCTTTATCTCCTCCGAGACGGACGAGATGCTCCGCACCTGCTCCAGGCTGCTGGTAATGAGAGACCGCAAGCTGGTAGGTGAGCTGACAGGCGATCAGCTGACACAGAAAACTATTATGGATACGATAGCCGGAGGTGATAAAAATGGCACAGAATAAAGTGGCTCCGCCCAAGACCTCGTTCTTTGCAGGTCTTATGAGAAATCAGATATTCATTCCGATAGCGGCGCTTCTGCTGCTGACCATATTCAATCTTATTGCAGACCCGAGTTTCTTTAAGATCACTCTGGCGGAAAACTCAAACGGCGATCCGGTACTAAACGGATACCTTATCACCGTTATCGACTACGGCTCTGAGCTTGCTATCCTGGCACTGGGCATGACGCTGGTAACGGCTGCTTCCGGCGGACAGGATATCTCGGTAGGCGCGGCTATCGCTATAAGCGGCAGCGTTATGCTGAGAGTTCTCTGCGGCTCCGATTCCCGTGCCGAGACTATGCAGGCCCCCATTATAGTAGCGTTCCTTATCAGCTGCGTGGTGGCTATGCTGTTCGGCGCCTTTAACGGATCACTGGTGGCATTCTTCAAGATACAGCCAATGGTCGCGACGCTGATACTGTTTACGGCAGGACGCTCGATAGCGGCGTGGATAAACCACAACGAGCTGCCTATCGTAAAGGACGTTTCCTTCTCCTACTTCGGCAACTACTTCCCCGGTGTCCCGATACCGACGCCCTTCTTTATCGCGGTGATATGCTTTATCGCAACATGGGCGCTGCTTAAATTCACCACTCTCGGACTGTATGTACAGTCGGTAGGTATCAACGAAAAGACTTCCCGTCTCAACGGTCTCAACCCCGAGCTCATCAAGCTCCTGACCTACGTGTTCCTCGGACTGTGCGTTGCTGTGGCAGGCTTTATAAAGGTAAGCCGTCTTTCCACCATAAACTACTCGGTAATCGCCAAGGACATCGAAATGGACGCCATTCTTGCGGTAGCTCTGGGCGGAAACGCACTCAGCGGCGGTAAGTTCAACATGGGCTCCTCTATACTCGGCGCTTACGTTATACAGTACCTTACCACCACCCTTTACAAGTTCAAGGTAAACGCGGACGCTCTTCCCGCTTACAAGGCTGTAGTAGTTATACTGCTGGTGATCATGAGCGCTCCCGTAGTAAGAGAAAAGTTTGCTCAGCTCACCAAGAAACTCCGTGCTAACAAGGAGCATACACAAGCGGCGAATGCTGCCTCAAACTGAAGGACGGAGGGATAGATAATGTCATCTGAAAAGAAACCAGGCGGAGCTTTGAGATCTCCCTTTAAAATGACAGACACCAATCTGCTCATGACTATCACTATCGTGGTATTTATCGTGATGTACCTCGGTGCTATGATATTCCTCGGTGAGGGCTTCTTAAAGCCGCAGACGATGTTCAACATCATCAACGCAAACGCGGCGCTTATCATACTTTCCTGCGGAATGAGCCTTGTTATGATAACAGGCGGTATCGACATCTCGGTGGGCGGCGTTACCTCTCTGGTAGCTATGTCCTGCGCAGTACTCTTAGACTACAAGGGCGGCAACGTGTTCACGGCTATGCTGCTGGCGGTAGGCATCGGTCTGGCTTTCGGACTGATACAGGGCTACCTTATCGCGTATCTTGAGATACAGCCCTTTATCGTAACGCTTGCCGGTATGTTCTTTGCACGCGGCATGACCACCATAGTAAACAACAAGCCCTTCAACGTTGAGAACGAGGCTTTTGTAAAGCTCAAGGACACAAGAATAACCGTACCCTTCATGGGCTCTACCAACAGACACGGTATGTACATACCCGCTTACATCGAGGTAGGCGTGCTGGCGGCTCTGATCGTTGCGCTGGCTCTCTTCTTCATGCTCAAGTGGACAAAGACCGGACGTAACTTCTACGCCGTAGGCGGAAACAGACAGAGCGCTCTTATGCTGGGTATCAACGTTAAGAGAACTACCTTCTTATCCTACCTTATCTGCGGACTTCTCGCGGGCGTAGGCGGATTCGTATACTTCATGCACGTAGGCTGCGGCTCGCCCTCCGGCGCTTCCGGCGCTGAGATGAACGCTATCGCGTCCTCTATCATCGGCGGCACGATGCTCACCGGCGGTGTAGGCAACATCATCGGCACAGTATTCGGCGTACTGTCTCTGGCGCTTATCCAGAACATCGTTTCCTCCGTAGGTCTGGACGACGCATGGTGGACAGGTATAACCATTGCGGCTATGCTCTGCATATTCCTGGTAGTACAGTCTATCATCATTTCCCGCCGCAAGAAGGCAGACATGGCTGCCGCAAAGGCTAAGTAAGGAGGCAGCACTATGAATAACAGCGAACTGATAAAAAGCGGAAAAGCCGTTATAGGCATTGAATTCGGATCTACACGCATAAAGGCGGTGCTCATCGGCGAGGACAATACTCCCCTTGCCGCCGGCGTACACGACTGGCAGAACAGCCTTGAAAACGGCGTGTGGACATACTCCCTCGACGACATCCACGGAGGCTTGAGCGACTGCTTTACTGACCTGATGAAGAACGTAAAGGAGCAGTTCGGCGTGGAGCTCACCTCTGCTGCGGGTCTTGGTATCTCGGCTATGATGCACGGATATCTGGTGTTCGACGAGGAAGGCAGACTGCTGACCCCCTTCCGCACCTGGAGAAACTCGATCACCGGCGAGGCTGCGGCTAAGCTCACCGAGGCGCTGGGCTTCAATATCCCCGAACGCTGGAGCGCGGCTCACCTCTACCAGGCGATACTCAACAAGGAAGAGCATATACCTCAGGCGGCGTTCATCACCACCCTGGCGGGATATGTGCATATGCTCCTTACAGGAGAGAAGGTCATAGGCATGGGCGACGCTTCGGGAATGTTCCCGATAGACCCGGAGACCCGCGGCTATGACGAGAAAATGCTTGCAAGATTCGACGAGCTTACAGCCGGCACCCCCTTCGGCAGAAAGCTCATCGATGTGTTACCCAAGATAGTCAAGGTAGGCGAAAGCGCTGGCACTCTTACCGAGGCAGGCGCCAAGCTCCTTGACCCCAGCGGAGCTTTTGGGGCGGGCGTCCCCCTTTGCCCGCCCGAAGGCGATGCTCAGACGGGAATGGTGGCTACCAACAGCATAACACCCAAGACCGGCAACGTGTCGGCGGGCACTTCGATATTCTCAATGATCGTGCTGGAGAAGAATCTCTCTGCCGTTCACCGCGAGATAGACATAGTGACCACACCCGACGGCGATCCCGTTGCTATGGTACACTGCAACAACTGCACCACCGATCTGGACGCATGGGTGAAGATGTTCGGCGGTCTGCTTGACCGCGCCGGCGCTTCCATGCCGAAGGGCAAGCTTTACGACACACTCTACGAGCTGGCGGACGAGGGCGAGCCGGACTGCTCCGGTATCATCGCCTACAACTACTACGCCGGCGAGCAGGTGACGGAGCTTACGGAGGGCAGACCTATGGTATTCCGCTCTCCCGAGTCGGCGTTCACGATACAGAACTTTATGCGGAGCCTTGTTTACTCCACCGTTGCCACCTTAAAGATCGGCATGGACATCCTCACCGCTGAGGAGAAGGTGAAGCTTGACCGCATTTACGCTCACGGCGGACTGTTCAAGACTCCCGTGCCCAGTCAGAAGATACTGGCGGCGGCGCTGGGCAGCGATGTTACTCTTATGAAAACAGCAGGAGAGGGCGGCGCATGGGGTATCGCTCTGCTGGCGGCTTACATGGTGCGTCAGGACAAGTCTGAGACACTCAGCGGGTTCCTCAACGCTCACGTATTCGCGGGGGCTGAGGGCAGCACGGTATCTCCCGAGGCTGCGGACATCGCGGGAATTGAAAGCTACATGAAGCTCTACAAGGCAGGACTTGCCGCAGAGCGCGCTGCCGTTATGGCATAGAAAGGATAAAACGAATATGAAATTCTGGTTTATAACCGGCTCCCAGTTTCTTTACGGCGAGGAGACGCTCAGACAGGTGGAGGCTAACTCCAAGGAGATAGTGGCAGGGCTAAAGCTCCCCTTCCCCGTTGAGTACAAGCTCACCGCCAAGACGGAGGCTGAGATAGAGAAGATAGTCAAAGAGGCAAACTACGATGACGAGTGCGCGGGTATCATCACCTTCTGCCACACATTCTCGCCGTCGAAGATGTGGATAAACGGGCTGGCACTGCTGCAAAAGCCCTGGCTGCACTTCCACACCCAGTTCAACGAATCTATCCCCGACAGCGAGATAGACATGGACTACATGAACCTGCACCAGTCGGCTCACGGCGACAGAGAGCACGGCTTCATCGGCTCAAGGCTCCGCATACCGAGGGCTGTTGTGGCAGGCTACTGGAAGGACAGAGATGTTCAGCAGCAGATCGCCGACTGGCAGAGAGCTGCGGTAGGCGTTGCGTTCAGCACGCAGCTGAAGATCATACGCTTCGGCGACAATATGCGCGAGGTGGCAGTCACCGAGGGCGACAAGGTGGAAGTACAGCTGAAGCTGGGCTGGCAGGTGAACACCTGGGGCGTAGGCGATCTGGCGGACGAGATGAACGCCGTCACCGAAGCCGAGATAGACGCTCTTATGGCGGAGTACGCCGAGCTTTACAGCTTTGAGGAGAAGGACACCGATACCATAAGGTATCAGGCAAGAGAAGAGATCGCTATAGAAAAAATGCTCGTGCGTGAGGGCGCACACGCCTTCTCCAACACCTTCCAGGATCTTCACGGAATGAGACAGCTCCCCGGGCTTGCGGCTCAGCACCTTATGCAGAAGGGCTACGGCTTCGGCGCAGAGGGCGACTGGAAGACCGCGGGACTCACAGCGCTCATCAAGGCGATGTATCCCGACGGCTGCGCTTCCTTCATGGAGGACTACACCTACGACTACCCTCACGGTCTGATACTGGGTGCGCATATGCTTGAGGTATGCCCGACTATCGCGGCTGACAAGCCCCGCATAGAGGTACACCCGCTGGGCATCGGCGACAAGGAGCCGCCCGCAAGACTGGTATTTGAAGGCAAGGAGGGCGCCGCAAAAGCGCTTTCTATGATAGACACAGGTGGCAGGCTAAGGCTTATCGCGCAGGACGTGGAATGTGTCAAGCCGATAAGCCCCATGCCTAACCTTCCGGTGGCAAGGACGATGTGGAGACCGGCGCCGAATTTCTTAGACGGTCTGAAATGCTGGATAATCGCGGGAGGCGCTCACCACACGGTGCTTTCCTACGACATCACCGCCGAGACGCTCCGCGACTTTGCCCGGGTAATGGGCATTGAGCTGGTGGAGATAACCGCTTCCACCGAGCCTTACGCGCTTGAGAGAGACCTGAAGATCGGGGATCTCATCTACGGCAGATGAAATACTCGCCTGACTTTTTAAACGCCCTGCAAGGGAGCTTGACAACGAGTGATGAGCCGTCAGTGCCGAGATTTGTCTGCTGTTCTTTTAGGGATTAGTATTAAGGCAATACCGCACAACTACCGCCTGAAGGCTTTGCACGTCATCTGCCGTATTAAGCGTAGCTTAATACCCATATTCTTCCGTCA
>CACXDI010000199.1 GCA_902766335.1 uncultured Ruminococcus sp.
CCACCGGCTAACGCCTTTGCACGTCATAAACTTGCATATTTTCCGTCATATCACACAAAGTTTCCTAGCCGGGCGCCAGCCCGCCGTTGTCAACTTTATGCAATCTGACGAAAAATCTGACGGCGTTTCTGACGCACAATGATTGTGTGGTGTTGCCTTAATCCATTTCTTTTATTACGACTACAGTATAGCACACTATTTTTTGCTTGTAAATAGATGTAACCATTTTTTCATAAAAAACTTCCGATTGCAACAAAAAAGCTGCAATCGGAAGATAATTCTTGTTAGCTTTACCAAATAATCTACCTGATTTTTGGCATTATTAAATATAAAAATATTATGATTTAGGGATACTGCACAAACATGGTGTTTGACAGTTGTGCATTGTTACTTAAACCTTCTTGACGGCGATAGTCACCTTTTCGCCGTTGATATCCCATTCCTTGCCCTCGGCGCTGTCGGCGGAGGTGATAGACTCGGCAAGCACGTCGTGGCTGATAGCGTCGCTGTTGCGCTTGGCGATCTCCGCGATTTTTTCGCTTCCCGCAACTGTCACGGTGATGTGATCCATTACCTCAAAGCCGGAGTCCTTGCGCATAGTCTGTATCTTGGAGATGAACTCTCTTACAAAGCCTTCCTCCTCCAGCTCGGGAGTGAGGTTGGTGTCAAGAACAACGGTCACGCCGCCGTCTGTCAGGCTGTAGTAGCCCTCCAGCTGCTGAGTCTCGATAAGCAGGTCTTCCTTTGCAAGCTCGATCTCGCCGGTGGAGATGACAAGCTTCAGCACGCCGTTTGCTTCCAGCTCGCTGTAGGCGGCTCTGCCGTCGAGCTCGGAGAGGGCGGTGCGGATCTCGTTCAAGTATCTTCCGAACTTGGGTCCCAGAGTCTTGAGCTGTGGCTTGAAGGTGTAGCTTACAAAGTCAGAGGTGTCGGCTTTGAACTCGACGCTCTTGATGTTAAGCTCGTCCTTGATGATGTCCACGTACAGTCCGTGCAGCTCGTGGTCTGCCTTGACGAACATGGAGGCAAGGGGCTGACGGTTCTTTCTGTTGGAGCCGTTTCTTGCGGAGCGTCCCAGAACTACGATCTTCAGCACCTCGTCCATATCCGCTTCAAGCTGAGCGTCGATAGCGGACTCGTCCGCCTCGGGATAGCTGCAAAGATGTATGCTCTCGGGAGCAGTCTTGTCGCAGGTGCGGACTATGTTCTGATAGATCTCCTCGGTGATGAAGGGCACCATGGGCGCCGCGCACTTGCAGAGGTTCACCAGCGCGGTGTAGAGAGTCATGTAGGCGGCGATCTTGTCGTCGGTCATGCCCTGTACCCAGTAGCGCTCACGTCCGCGGCGTACATACCAGTTGGAGAGATCGTCCACGAACTCCTGCATAGCCTTTGCCGCTTCCGGCAGACGGTAGTTGGTAAGGTTGTCGTCGGCGAGCTTTATCATGGTGTTCATCTTAGAGAGTATCCACTTGTCCATTACAGACAGCTTGCAGTCGGCGAGGCTGTACTTGGTGGGGTCAAAGCTGTCGATGTCTGCGTAGAGCACATAGAATGCGTAGGTGTTCCAGAGAGTGCCCATGAACTTTCTCTGACCCTCGGTAACTACCTTGCCGTTGAACTTGTTGGGCAGCCAGGGCTGTGAGTTGGTGTAGAAGTACCAGCGGATAGCGTCGGCGCCGTAGGTGGAAAGCGCGTCGAAGGGGTCAACAGCGTTGCCCTTGGACTTGGACATCTTCTGTCCGTTCTCGTCCTGCACAAGACCCAGAACTATTACGTTCTTGTAAGGCGCCTTGTCGAACAGCAGGGTGGATATCGCCATAAGCGAGTAGAACCAGCCGCGTGTCTGGTCAACGGCTTCGGAGATAAAGTCTGCCGGGAACTGACTCTCGAACAGCTCCTTGTTCTCGAAGGGGTAGTGGTGCTGAGCAAAAGGCATAGCGCCTGAATCGAACCAGCAGTCGATAACTTCCGACACGCGTTTCATCTGTTTGCCGCACTTGGGGCACTTTATGGTAACGGCGTCGATGTAGGGACGGTGCAGCTCGATATCCTCGGGGCAGTTGTCGGACATGGACTTCAGCTCCTCGATAGAGCCGACAGAATGTCTCTGTCCGCACTCGCATTCCCAGATGTTCAGCGGAGTGCCCCAGTATCTGTTTCTGGAGATACCCCAGTCCTGAACGTTTTTCAGCCAGTCGCCGAAGCGTCCCTCGCCTATGCTGGGCGGGATCCAGTTTACGGTGGCGTTGTTCTTTATCAGCTTCTCGCGCATCTCGGTCATCTTGATGAACCAGGTGTCGCGTGCGTAGTATATCAGCGGGGAATTACATCTCCAGCAGTGAGGATACTCATGCTCGAACTTGGGCGCGGAGAACAGCTTGCCTTCCTTGTCCAGATCCTTGAGCACCTCGGGATCAGCCTTCTTTACGAACAGACCCGCGTAGGGAGTCTCCTCGGTCATGTTGCCCTTGCCGTCAACGAACTGCACGAAGGGCAGGTCATACTTTCTGCCCACGTTTGCGTCGTCCTCACCGAATGCGGGAGCGATGTGTACGATACCGGTACCGTCGGACATGGTAACATAGTTGTCGCAGGTGACGAAGTGACCCTTCTTGCCCTGCTTGGCGGCAGATTCGCCCGAGCAGGCGAACAGCGGCTCGTATTCCTTGTATTCAAGGTCTGTACCCTTGCAGCTCTCCAGCACTTCGTATGCGGGCTTGCCGCTCTCAGCCAGACCGCCCAGAACGGTGTCCAGCAGAGCCTCAGCCATGATGTAGGTATAGCCGTCGGCAGCCTTTACGCGGCAGTAGGTCTCGCCGGGATTCACGCAGAGCGCCACGTTTGAAGGCAGCGTCCAGGGGGTGGTGGTCCATGCCAGGAAGTAAGCGTCCTCGCCCTTTATCTTGAAGCGTACAACAGCCGAGCGCTCCTTCACCAGCTTGTAGCCCTGAGCTACTTCGTGGGAGGAAAGGGGAGTGCCGCAGCGGGGGCAGTAGGGTACTATCTTGAAGCCCTTGTAGAGCAGTCCCTTGTCATAAATCTGCTTGAGCGCCCACCACTCCGACTCGATGAAGTCGTTGTGATAGGTAACGTAAGGATTCTCCATGTCAGCCCAGAAGCCTACGGTGCCGGAGAAGTCCTCCCACATACCCTTGTACTTCCATACCGACTCCTTGCACTTGGTGATGAACGGCTCGAGACCGTATTCCTCGATCTGCTCCTTGCCGTCGAGACCCAGGAGTTTTTCCACCTCCAGCTCAACGGGCAGACCGTGGGTATCCCAGCCCGCCTTGCGGGGCACCATATAGCCCTTCATGGTGCGGTATCTGGGTATCATATCCTTGATAGCGCGGGTCAGAACGTGACCGATGTGGGGCTTGCCGTTAGCAGTCGGAGGTCCGTCATAGAACACATAGCTCTCACCCTCGCGTCTGGTGTCGATAGATTTCTCAAAGATACCGTTCTCGTCCCAGAACTTTTCCACCTGCTTTTCCCTCTGAACAAAATTCAGATTAGGATCAACCTTCTTGTACATACCTATCTTATCCTTTCTTTTTTTAGTCCGCGTTGTCGCGGCAGTCAAAATGTTATCACTGTTTGTATTGCACCCTCTGGCGTATACCTTCATGTTGTTGGCTATCCGTGATTGTAGATGGTGCTTGGTTTGATGTGGCGTTTATTGTTTGCTTTTCGGCTTGCGTTTTGGACGGGGCGGATTGTCCGTCAGCTCGAAGCTCATCTGAAGCATAGCTTTTATCCTCGCGCTGTCAACTGTGCCGTCCAGCAGCACGGATATCCATTGCTGCTTGTTCATGTGGTAGGCGGGGAAGATCCCCTCCTCGGAGCAGAGCGAGCCGTGCATGAGCGGGTGGCATTTGAGGTTCAGGACATCGACTTTGTCCTCGCCTTCAAGCCCCAGCCTGTCGCGCCTTATGTTCATGATGAGCGCGAACCATTTGCGGTTGCCCTTGTGCCGGAATATCCCGCAGTCGGGAGTGCTCTCCCAGAGGTATTCTATATCGGTGTCGTATTCCCCGGCGATATACTCTATCAGCTGTTTTCTGTCCATATCATTCACCCGAATCTGTTGAGTATCAGTGCCGAAGCTATGGTCGCAAGCAGGAAGAACGCGGATATAGCATAGAGTATTCCTGTTGCCAGCTTGTGAGGCTTGCTGTTCACAAGCACGAATTTTCGCGGGTCATAGGGGTCTACCCTGACAGGCACTCTCTGTCCGATGCTGTAAATGTTCTCGCTGGTGCCGACGCGGCTGTGATGTATTATCTCCTGCCCGCCCGCATAGTAGCGGAAGACAGGCACGAACAACCGCGCATGAAGGTCGTAGTCGTAGCCTGTTTTAAAGCGTTCCTGCCTGATGTCTATGACCTCGGCTTCCGTTTCATAGAGGTATTTCCGAAGCTTGTCCCTGCGTGCTTTTATCATAAGCGAGGGTATCACCGCCAGCAGTACGGCAACAAAGCCGAACACGGCGATGAGTATCATGCCGACCTGATCTTCCACGTCGCACCTCCCGAAAATAAAAAAGCCCCGCCCCGCGTAAACGGGACGGAGCATAAATGCTCACGCTTATTACCACCCATTACAACGTACCGACATACGAGTTCCCGTTAACGCAGGAAATGCGGCGCAGCCTACTCGGGACAGCCCTTTAGGTGCGCGGCTCGGGAGTGATATTCGGCAGATGTCTACTCGCACCGCGCTCTCACCCTCCGCGGCTCGCTGCTGCATTTTGACAAATGCCTACTGTCTCCGTCAATGCCTTTGACTATACTATAATAGTATATCACCGCGCCCGGAGTTTGTCAAGGGGCGGAAATAAAAAGTTTACAGTTCAGCGCTTCTTCTTTGCGGAAACTATCCCCGCCGCGATAAACAGCGCCGCCGCAAAGCCCAGCTGTATCCCGGTGAAGGTGAAGAATTTTCCGTAGGAGAAGGTCTCGTCGGAGAATCCGCAGAGCATATTGTTGGCGCGTATATACCAGTATGCGGGAAGCGCATGAGCGGCTTTGAGCACGCCCGCTCCCAGATATTCCTGAGGCACGAACACGCCGCAGAGGAATGACATTCCCAGGCTGATGACGTTGGATATCATGCTCAGCACGTTGTCGGTGCAGTTGAACTGCGCCACCAGCAGAGTTATGCCCGCCGCCATTATGATGTAGCAGGCGGAGTTTGCCATGCAGAGCAGACCGTTGCGTGAGAATACGTCGCTGCCGTAGGCTGCTGCCGCCACCGTCATGAACGCCAGCCATATTCCGGCGACTATGGTGAAGGTGCCAGCCGACATCTGCGCCGTCCTGCTCGCCGGGGAAACGGGAGAGCTGAGTATCCTCTTCCGGAGATCCTCTGTCTGGAGCCGCATAAGGCAGGGCGCCACGCCCATTATCAGCATACAGATGAAGATGTAAGCCAGGTACTGGGTGAAGTATCCGAAGGCCTCGGTGCCGCCGCCGGTCTTCTCGGCGATATTCACCTTTACGTGCTCGCGCGAGAGGGCGTTTGCCTTTATGCAGGCCTGACCCGGCTGGTCTCCGGCGGATATCTGCGACTTCACCAGTCTGAAATACTGCTCCAGCTGTCCGTCGAGAAACTCGGCGCTGTAGCTGCCCTGGGATTTGGAGGTGGTCAGCAGCTTGTCGAACTCGCCCTTTGCCAGCTTGTCCTCAAAGCCCTCGTCTATCGTTATGACGTAGTCTATTGTGGCGTAGTAGAGATGATCCTGAAGCGTCTGCTCGCGATCGTCTATACCGCCCACCAGCTTGTGGTTGTCGGAGATATACTTTACCAGAGCGCGGCTGGACTCGGTGCCGTCCATATCGAACACCGCCACCTTCAGCTTTGTAGCCTTGAAGCCCGACTGCTGCTTGCCCGTGCTGCCCATGATGAAGGCTATCACCATGAATATCACAAAGTAGGCGATGATCGAGGGCAGACGGCGGAAGAATATTTTTATGAATGCTTTATAAAGCGGCATATTTCTTCCTCCCCGTTATAAGTGCTCCCGCCGACATGAACACCATGGTCATGCCTGTGAGTATCAGAATGTTGCTGGTGAAGCGGGCGTTGTTTTCGTACATATTCAGCGCGTAGAAGCAATCGGAGATCAGTGCCGCCGGGTTCACATGGTTGAACCAGGGCGCTTTTAGATCGACTATCGCCCGCATATTGCCTATCATAAGTCCGCTCATGAAGCAGAAGAACATCATGACGCCCACTACTATAGGTATGCTCATGCTCTCGCTGCGGCAGAGGGCGCCTACGAAGTACCCCACCGCCAATCCGTTGAGCGAGCCTGCAAGCAGTATCAGCAGCGTCATGCCCAGCGGCACGTTGAAGTCCACGCCCAGAACGTACCTGAGATACAGCATAGCCGCCGAGTTGCAGACAAAGCTGATAGCTCCCTGGGCGGCGAGACTTGCCGTCATGGAGGTAAACTTGCTGACGGGAGCCACGCACCTGCGTGCGCCCAGCGCCGAGGTGTTCGCCTGACTTCTCAGCACGGCGGCGACTCCGCCCAGCGCACCGAAAAGACAGCTCATGGCGAGCAGATTGTAGAAGTACTGCACATAGGGATCCTGATTGCCGCTGCCCAGCTCCTTGTTGATGAGCGGTTCTATCTCCGCCCGCATATCCTGCGAAATGGTGAATATCCTCAGCGGGTTCTCACGTATCTGCCGGGCGATCATCTCGCTGTTGATCTTGTACTGATCGAGGAAAAAGCGTATCACCGTGGGCTTTATGCCCTCGTTCTTGACGGTGAGGGATATCTCCTCGTCCTCGTAAATGATACCCGCGACCTTGCCGTCCTCAAGAAGCTTCTTAGCCTTCCTGTCTCCGACTCTCTTGATGTCGAACAGCCCGTCCTCGCCCTCGGATACCGAATCTATGGTGCTCTCGAAGTTCCTGTCCTCAGTGACCTGCACCAGCGCCACCGGTATCTTCTCAAACTGCTCCTCGCTGTAGAGATTGCCGAAGGCTATGTAAAAGAAGGTGCCGAGTATGGCGGGAAAGGCGAACAGCCAGAATATGACCGCCTTTGTTCTGAACGCCACCTTCAGCTCATATTTCAGAATGTGGAAAAACATCAGTACACCCCCGTCAGTCTCTCAGCGTCCTGCCGGTGATGTCCAGGAACACGTCGTTGAGGGTGGGCAGCTCGGAATAAACTCTGCCCAGATGTACGTTCCTGTCATTGAGCAGTCCCACCAGCCGCACCAGATTGTGCTTGCCGCCGGAGTAGTTTGCTGTGAGCTTTCCCTCCTCCAGCTTTACGTCCAGAACGTGGGGGAGCGCCTTAGCCTCGTCAATGACGGACGGCTCGATGTCACGCACCTCGGCGGTTATCGTCTCGGTGTGGTCTATGAGCGCTATCAGCTCCTCCTTGGTGCCGGTGGCGATGAGCTTTCCGTGATCTATTATCGCTACGCGTGAGCATATCTGCTCTACCTCTTCCATATAATGAGTAGTGTAGATGATCGTAGCACCCTCGCGGTTGAGCTGCTCTATGCCTTCAAGAATGTGGTTGCGGCTCTGGGGGTCAACGGCTACTGTAGGCTCGTCGAGTATGATGAGCTTCGGCTTGTGGGCGATACCGCAGGCGATGTTGAGACGTCTCAGCAGACCGCCCGACAGCTTCTTGGGACGAAACTTTACATAATCTCTAAGCCCCGCAAAGTCTATAGCCTGCTCCACGTATTGCTTCCGCGTCGCCTTGTCTTTTATATACATACCGCAGAACATATCTATGTTCTCGTAAACGGTGAGCTCGTCGGCAACAGCCACGTTCTGCATGATAACGCCGATACGGCTCTTGACCGAGTAGTTGTCGGGAGTCATTTCCTCGCCGAAAACTGTTATCTCGCCCTCGTCAAATGCCAAGAGCGACAGCAGACAGCTTATAGTGGTGGTCTTTCCCGAGCCGTTGGGTCCCAGCAGACCGAACACCTCGCCCTCTTCTATGGTAAGCGACAGCCCGTCAACGGCGGTAAGCTCCTTGTACCTTTTGACCAGATCCTTTATCTCTACAACACAAGCCATAAGATTACCTCTTTCACAAAAGAATACGGGAGACCGAAGTCTCCCGATGAAAATGTATGTTACATATCGTCAACGGTGTATACTATTGCAATATCCTTTTTGTTGCCCTTCTTGTCGTCGTCCTTGTCCTTGCCCTTGACGCCGAACAGTACAACGTCCGCGATGATGACCGCAAGTATGAGCACACCGAGTATTATCGGCACTATAGCGCTGCCGCTTCCCTTTGAGATATTCTCCTGCTGGGGAATGGGATTCTGCATCGGGTTTGCGTAGTTTACCGGCTGCTGTCCCGCCATAGGATTTGCCTGGTTGATAGGCGGCTGAGTGAACTGCTGCTGAGGCTGCTGGTTGAACTGCTGAGGCTGCTGACCAAACTGCTGCTGGGGCTGGGGAGCAAAACCGGCGGGAGCCTGTGCCCCGTTCTGACGCATAGCCTGAACCTGAGCCGCCGTCTTCTGAGCCTGCTGTACAGCCTGCTGCTGTGTGGGATAATCGGGAGTCGAGGGTCTTGCCGGAGCAGGTGCCGCGTCCATGGAAAATGCGGGAGCCGGCGCCGGTGCCGGGGGCGGAGCGGGCTTTTCCATTTCGGGCATTACCGCCGCCTCAAAGCCGTCAAACTTCTCGGAGCTCATCTCTTTGCTGGAAGCAAAGGTGTCAGCGGTTATCTCGGGAACAACTATCTCGTCCATAGTGGCGGGAACTTCCTCCGCCTTTTCCTCCTTGGGCTTTACAACGGGAGCTTCCTTGCCGCAGATCTCGCAGAACTTAGCGGTAGGCTTGAGCAGGTTGCCGCACTGTGTGCAGTAACGGTTAGACTCAACTCTCTGTATCTGCACGGGAGTTCCGCAGGCAGTGCAGAACTTCTCGCCGTCTCCTATCGGGCTTCCGCAATTAGTACAAACCTTTGCCATAATCAATTTCCTCACTTTGTTATGTAGTAATATGTATGTCCGCAGACCTTTAAGATCCCGCGAACGAAAAACTGTCGATCATCTCTCCGAAGATGTACCAGTTGCTCTCATACCGCACCAGTATCATCTCACGGGCGTCTGTCAGCACCTCTTTGCTGCTGTTGAGCCGTATCTCAACATCCGCACGGCGTGCCTTTGTGAAGGTGAGCCGCGTGCCGTAGGTCTGCTCAGCCTTGTCCTCCAGCACTTTGATCTGCTCGTCATTCAGCTCTGTGCTGCCGGTGATCTTGAACACCAGCCTGCCGGTGCCGTCTGTGCCGGCGAAGGTATGATCAAGAAAATCCTCGTCATACTCTCCGGACTCGGTGCAGCGCTGCTTTTCCTGAGGCAGCCAGCAGGAAATATAGGACTCGGTATCGCGGTAGTTCGCGGAAAGAGCCGCCGCCTGGAGCCGCTTTTCATAACCGAGCGACGCTTTGTTGTCCTTGCCGCAGCCACAGGTCAGAAGCATGACCGCAGCCGCGCAGCATATCAGCCTGTGATATCTCATACTGACCAGCTCTCTTTAGCACATTACTGTGCCGCTTTTATACATTAATAATAATACACCATTTAAAGAGGATTGTCAAGCTTTTTTTGTAATATACCTTCAAAAAAGCGCATAAGGAAACGTTTACACAGAACTAATTATATAATTTATACAAAATATTACATGAAATTTCTGCACACTTAATTTGTAGAAAATTTTATCAAACTATTGCTTAATTTGTGAATTTGTGATACAATATAAATATCAGACCTGTCGGGGGGCGGCAATTTGCCATTTTTTACAATGGGTATTTGACGGTGCCGACAGAATACATAGGTGCGAAAGGAATGAAACTGAAATGCCTGCATTTGGTAAAAAGCAGAAAGAAGAATCTATCAACGATAAAATGGTGAGGCTCTTTAAAGAAGGAAGATCCGTTAAAGAGATCTCGGACGAGCTTGACGTAAAGCCCGACGTTATCACAAACGTTATAAGAAGACGCTGCGGTGAGGACAGTATCCCTGAGACGGTCATCCGTTCCAAGAACGCTCTGCCGCATCATGGCGAACAGCCTGCTCTCAAGGCTGAGGCTGCGGCTCCCGCTGAGGCTCCGGCTGAGGAGGTATCCACAGAGGGTATGAGCAAGCTCGAGAAGCTTATGCTCGAAAAGGAAAAGAAGAGACAGGAAGAGGCTACAGCCGCTCCCGAAGAGCCTGCTGAAGCTCCCGCAGACCCCGAAGAGCCTACCATGGACGCTGTTTCTATGGAGGGTATCTCCCTTGATTCTCTCGGCACTGCCGATTCTGCTATCCCCGAGCCGGTATACGCTCCTGAGGTAGAGATCCCCGCAGAGCCGGAAATGGACGGCATCTCCGCCGCTGATATCCCCGAGATAACCGATGACACTCCTATTGAGGAGCATCCGATAAACGAGTTTGAGTCCGGTGAGCCTGTATCCGAGGTATCCTTCGGTGATCAGGAGGGCATCTACGCTGATGAACCCGCCGAGGAAGCTCCCGCAGCAGAGGAAGCTGCCGCTGCACCTGCCGAGACTCCCGTTACCGTAGAACTGCCCACAGGCGGAAGCGCATTCGATAAGATGAAGGCGTTCGCTCTTGCACAGGTAGAGGCTAACAACGCTAAGATCGCTGATCTTGAGGCTAAGCTCGGTCTCGTAGAGGGCGATTACCAGGCTCAGCTCGAGGAAGCTGAGAAGGCTGTTGAGGAGTCCAAGGTGAAGTACGAAGAGGTCATCACCCGCAGCGAAGAGCTTGACGCTCGGCGTGCAGAGGCTCAGTCGGAGCACAGGACCGCTATCGCCAGAGCCGAGGAGGAATACCGCCGCAAGCTTGCTGAGGTAGACGACGAGTACAACAATGCTACCGCTCACGCCAACAAGGTGCTTTCCGAGAAGGAAGCAGAGATCAACCGTCAGGCAGACACCGTTGACGCCGAGAAGGAGACCGCCAAGAACGATTTCCTGGAGAATCAGTCCAAGGTAAACACTATCAAGGACAAGATCTCCTCCGAGGTAGACGCTGTCAAGGGTCAGATCGCAAGCCTGAAGGAAGAAAACAAGGGCTTTGAGTCTTATATGCAATAAGATATGAACATCAGAGGGCTGCTGCAATAAAATGCGGCAGCTCTTTTTGTTTTATTATTACGTGTACAGTTTGTGAATAAATAATTCAGCAAATGTAAAAGTCGGGGAAAAGACTTGAAAAAGGACGTGGAAAATAGTATAATGAATGTGTAGGGGCTTTCGCCCCGAAGACCAAAAATATTTATATCGGAGGGTTTTTAAGATGTTAGTTTCGGCTAAGGAAATGATGCAGAAGGCCGCAGCAGGTCATTATGCAGTAGGACAGTTCAATATCAATAACCTTGAGTGGACAAAGATGATTCTTCAGACTGCTGAAGAGAACAAGTCTCCTGTGATTCTCGGTGTATCTGAGGGCGCAGGCAAGTATATGTGCGGTTTTGAGACCGTTGCCGCTATGGTAAAGGCAATGGATAAGTCTCTCGGCATCACCGTTCCCGTAGCTCTTCATCTTGACCACGGTACTTATGACGGCTGCTACAAGTGCATCCAGGCTGGTTTCACCTCTATCATGTTCGACGGAAGCTCCCTCGAGTTCAGCGACAACCTCGCTAAGACCACCGAGCTGGTACACGTAGCTGAGAAGCTGGGTCTCTCCCTTGAGGCTGAGGTAGGCTCTATCGGCGGCGAAGAGGACGGCGTTGTAGGTATGGGTGAGTGCGCAGATCCCGCAGAGTGCAAGACTATCGCTGATCTGGGCGTTACCATGCTGGCTGCCGGCATCGGCAATATCCACGGCGTATATCCCGAGAACTGGCCGGGTCTGTCCTTCGAGACTCTCGAGAAGATCAAGGCTGCTGTAGGCGATATGCCTCTGGTTCTCCACGGCGGTACTGGTATCCCCGACGAGCAGGTAAAGAAGGCTATCGACATGGGCGTTGCTAAGGTAAACGTAAACACCGAGTGCCAGCTGGTATTCCGTGACGCTACCCGCGCTTACATCGAGGCTGGCAAGGATCAGCAGGGCAAGGGCTTCGACCCCAGAAAGCTGCTGGCTCCCGGCTCCGAGGCTATCAAGGTAAAGGTAAAGGAGAAGATGGAGCTGTTCGGTTCTATCGGCAAGGCATAAAGAAAGCTGCTTCTTAGGAGCGAATTTCCAAGAAATATGCTGACGCATATTTCCGTTGAAAAGGAAAGATCTCTATGGGTAAAAAAGACTCACGCGCCGATCTGGCTTTCCCTTATAATCTGCCCGACGTCTTTAACACCGTCGTGCAGGTAGCACCTGTCATGGGTATGAAGGTGAAGCTGGCTGATAATGTCCAAAACGTCATACATCTGGATAAGGGATTTTCTATGTTCACATGGGGCGAGAATATCACGGTGTATCTGGGCGTACTGCCCGACGGACGTACCGGCGTGACGATCGTAAGCAGCTCTAAGCTGGGTACAGAGATATCCGCACGCAAGGCAAACTACGCCAACGTGACCGAGCTTTCAAATGCGCTATACGCAAGGCTCCCCGGCGGCTGTCCTCAGCAGAACGCTGCACCGCAGCAGTAGGCTGCTGTATCTGATACGTAAAATACCGGCGGGGGTGCGCTCCCGCCGGTACGTATATTTATACTAATCCCTAAAAGGTTAGTATTAAAATGACCACGCGAAAGGAAGATCGTATGGAATCTATCAGCACAAGAAGGATCACCCGCAGCGGTCTGATAGCGGCTATATATGTAGCTGTGACGATATCGCTGTCGGCATTCAGCTACGGCGGTATACAGTTTCGTGTGGCAGAGGCGCTGATGCTGCTCTGCCTGTTCAGCAAGGACCACATCTTCTCGCTGTCCCTCGGCTGCTTTATTGCGAATATATACAGCACCGTGGGAGTGATCGACACAGTGATAGGCACGTCTGCCACGCTGTTCGCGGCAGTGTGTATCTATTACCTGAGAGATCACCTCAATCTGGTGACGGCTTCGGTGTTCCCGATACTGTTCAACGCGGTGCTGGTGGGACTTGAGCTTAGATTCCTGACCGGCGCACCGCTGCTGCTGTCAATGGGCGGCGTTGCACTTGGCGAGTTCGTCTGCGTAACGGTATTCGGAGGTATCCTCTTTAAAATACTGAAACAGCACCAGTCGTTCATGCGCCTGATGGGCGACGAGATCGACGACAGAACAGCGCGGAAATGAGATGATCTTTCGGAAAAAATATCAGACCCGTATCAGCGATACGGGTCTTTTTGTTTATTTGCATTTCACCTTGAGCACCTTGCTCCAATTGCCCTCAAATGTTCTCTGACCTATCTTCGCGTAGCCCTGAACGCGGGCATAGTATTTCCTGCCCTTCTTGAGTCCCTTGACCGTCTTTGAGACTGTCTTGGGATTCTTTATGTCGTACTTCTTCACGCCCTTGGTGAAGGTCTTGTTCAGCGCGATCTGAACATTGTATCCGGTCACCTGAGTATCCTTGACCCATACGAACTTGACGGTCTTTGTCTTGGGACTTGTCAGCTTCTTGGCAGTAACCTTTGCGGGAGTTACATAGAAGAACGCCAGCTTTTTGCCTCTGTGATCATTTATGCCGGTGACAGTACAGGCGGCTCTGCCCACATTGATATTGTCCTTGTAGGCAACGGTGTAGTCGGTGCCTCTTTTCAGAGTCTTTCCGTCTAAGACCACCGTGGGAGCGGGAGCAACAGCCTTGCCGGTGTATACTCTGTTGGAGACGGTGACCTTCGCCGTGGTGATAGGAGTAGTGGGCGGGACATACTTGGACGGAGTGAAATTGAGTATCTGTCCGCCAAGACTCATCAGGGTGTAGTCATGGGGATCGTTGGCGAAAAGCTCTTTCCAGGTAAATGTGGAGGTCAGCTTTTCGGGGCTTATGGTCTGGAGCTCGTCCTTGCCGACACCCGCGCCGGCGGCGTCGTAGTCCGCATTAAAGAAATGATAGGACAGATAGCCGTTGAAGCTAGCCTGCTGATCTGACGCCAGATCGGGGATAGAGAACTCATATTCCAGGTCTTTGATCTTTGTGGAGTCGATAACGATCTCTCCGGTGTTGAAAACATATCTCGTTTTCTTTGTGGTGACCTTTTCGGTCACGTCGCAGGAAGCAATCAGGTCACGCTGATCCTGATAGTTTATGCAATATATGTTCACATGGATATCTGTCTCTTTAAGCTCTCCTGCCGCGCTTGCCGCAACAGCCGTACCGGGAAGCGCCCTGCCGGCGGTCTCCGGAGCTCCCAGCATACCTGCAAGCAGTGCAAAAGCACAGGCGCCGCTGATAAGTCGTTTGAATTTCATATTATCACCTGCTTTTTAAAATGGGGTTGTTGAAGGCTATTGATATTTATAACTATATTATACCATGAAGCCGAGCGGCTTTGCTTGCAAGGAGTCCGAGGCGAAATGGTACAATAGAGCCGCAGGCGTCAGCCTGCAAGC
>CACXDI010000200.1 GCA_902766335.1 uncultured Ruminococcus sp.
AGCGATATTGGAATAAGTCTCAACGTTGTTGAGCAGAGTAGGCTTGCCGAACAGACCCTTTACAGCCGGGAACGGAGGACGGGGTCTGGGCTCACCGCGGTTACCCTCGATAGAGGTAAGCAGCGCGGTCTCCTCACCACAGACGAATGCGCCTGCGCCGAGACGGATCTCGATATCGAAATCAAAGTCCTTGCCGAAGATGTTCTTGCCGAGCAGACCGTATTCTCTAGCCTGATCGATAGCTACCTGAAGTCTGTGTACAGCAACAGGATACTCAGCACGAACGTAAACGAAGCCCTGGCAAGCGCCTACGGTGTAAGCAGCGATAGTCATAGCCTCGATGATAGCGTGAGGGTCACCCTCAAGGATAGAACGATCCATGAATGCACCGGGGTCACCTTCGTCGGCGTTACAAGCAACATACTTAACATCGCCGGGAGCGTCCTTGGTGAACATCCACTTTCTTCCGGTGGGGAATCCGGCGCCGCCGCGTCCTCTCAGACCGGAATCGAGTATCTCCTGAGCGACCTGATCGGGAGTCATGGAGTCGAGTACTTTATAAAGTGCCTGATAACCGTCGGTAGCGATATACTCCTCGATATTCTCAGGATCGATAACGCCGCAGTTTCTCAGAGCGATTCTCTTCTGCTTTCTGTAGAAGTTGGTCTCATACAGAGAGATAATAGAGCCGTCCTCGTGTACAGTCTCCTTATAGAGCAGATCCTTGCATATCTCACCCTTTACGAGGTGCTCGTCAACTATTCTGGTGATACCCTCGGGAGTAGCCTGTGCATAGAATGCGCCCTCAGGGTATACAATAACTATCGGACCTAAAGAGCAAAGACCGAAGCAGCCTGTTCTAACAACAAGAACCTCGTCCTTAATGCCCTTGATCTCGAGCTCCTTGTTCAGAGCTTCAAGGATCTTCATGCTTCCGGAAGATGTACAGCCTGTACCGCCGCACACCAGTACCTGCTTGCGGTAACCGGTCTGAGCAGCGAGCTTTTCGCCTTCCTCGGCAATTATTGTTCTGACCTTAACTATGTCAGCACGCTTTGCTTTTATTTCATTAAGCTGTTCTATGGTCATACTGCCTTCCTCCTATCATCAGTCTTTATAGCCATCAAGGATCTTTCCGACCTGCTCGGCTGTCAGCTTACCGTAAACGTCCTCATCGACCATCATAACGGGCGCAAGTCCGCAGGCACCTACGCAGCGGCAGGAATCAATGGAAAACAGTCCGTCAGCAGTACATTCTCCGCTCTTGATGCCAAGCTTTGCCTCAACAGCCTCAAGGATCTTGTCGGAGCCCTTAACATAGCAGGCAGTACCGAGACATACGCTGATCCTGTGCTTGCCCTTAGGTGTGAGCGAGAACTGTGAGTAGAAGGTCGCCACGCCATAAACCTCGGACAGCGACTTGCCAAGACCCTCAGCAATCATGGTCTGTACCTCGATAGGCAGATAACCATAGATGCCCTGAGCCTCCTGAAGGGTAGGCATAAGTCCGCCGGGCTGGTCATGGTGCTTAGCGATGACCTCCTTTAACTGAGCCTCCTGTTCAGGTGTGCCCTGAAAAGGAACAGCAGTTTTTTCACTCATAAAAAAACCTCCTCGTGATATATGATAATTACCTGAAAATATGCCCTCGTCGGTATAGAAAATGCAGGCATAACTCACTCTAATATTATACATTATTTTTGAGTCTTTTTCAAGCAATTTCAAAAAAATGTTACACAAACTTCTCTTATTTTTTTAGTCATTTTAACGCAAAACATCAAATCACACTGTTACATTTTGGTTAGCTTTAACTAACCCACTAATTTTTATTTTAATCAATTGTCAAAGATTTAACAATTGAATTTTCAAACGGCGAATAATACAAATACTCCTCAAGAGTTATCCCCCTCTTCATGATATTTCCGGCGTGCTTTTCACCCACGTATCTGTAATGCCAGGGCTCGTAGGCGATACCCGTGATATGCTCTTTCATACGCGGGTATCTAAGTATAAAACCGAATCTGTAGGCGTTATCGTGCAGCCATACGCTTTCCTTTGTCTTGGAGAAGCTCTCGTCCGCGTCATCGGCGTCCTGACGGCAGATATCGCAGGCAAGCCCCGTCTGATGCTCGCTGTGTCCCGGCTTTGCAAGGTATCTTGCGGTAAGCGCTCTCGCGTCGCTTTCGGAAAGACCCTCGCTCATATATCCATACACGCTCTGCATAAAAAGCTCCTTCTGATATCCCGCCGGGCGGTAGCCGGAAAATACCCTAAGCCCTATCCCCTCCTTTTCTGCGCACTTTCTCATCTCCTCAAAGCTTCGCGCCGTGTTTTCTTCAAGGAGCACCTTACCGCACATGACAAGCTTCGGCGACCAGTCGTCAGGTACAGCCTGGATGCTGTCCACAAGTATCAGAGTATCCACCCCAAAAACCTCTTTTCTTTGATAGTATAATGCTACATTATATGCGCGAATACCTGTCCGCCGACAAGCATATATTTATCACGGAGGTGTATATAAAATGGACAAAAGAAAAAAACTGAAATGCTCGGGACTGATAGTCCTTTCCTGCTCTGCCGTTCCGATGCTGATATCGGGCGGTTACGGATACGTTCCGAATGTATCAGAAAAGATCGTTTATTCGGCAGCCAGGGAGCTTTCGGGATACTCTCAGCTTGAAGCCGGGAGTGCTGCTGCTCCCCTATCGGCAGTAAAGGTCAGCACAGGGGCAAGAGACCTTATGGCAGCCCCCGAAGAGATAGAGAGCAGACTCCCCGAAGGCATTGAGATACCGACTCCCCTGCCCTCTAAGCAGGTGCTTGACGCTATCCCTTATCCCGCCGATCTCACAGATCATGACGGACCTATCGAAAAGACAAACTTCGGCAGCTACAGCGGCGAGCAGTATTTCGATCTGGAAAACGGCGGTCAGGTGAGAAACTGCACATGGCATACAAATTCCGAACTTATAGAAAACAGCACACTCGGCAGAGTTTTTGATATAGAGACCGGCAGCGATGAACCGCAGGTCATAATCTATCACACCCATACTACTGAATGCTTCGAGCTTGTGGACAAGGACTGGTATGATTCCAGCTTCGGAGCAAAGACCACCGAAGCCGACAAAAACATAACCGCTGTCGGGGATAAGATATGCGAACAGCTGGAAGCGGCGGGGATATCGGTGATACATGACACTCTGGTGCACGATTACCCCAGCTACGACGCGGCATACGACTCCAGCCGCGAGACGGTATCAGAGCTGCTGGAGCAGTATCCCAGCGTCAAGATAGCGCTGGACATACACCGCGACGGCATAGAGACCGCCGAAGGAGTGCGTCTCGCACCTGTAGCGGACATCGGCGGCAAGGAAGCCGCTCAGATAATGATAATATCCGGCTGTGACGACGGCACCTTCGGTATGCCGAACTACATGAACAACTTCCGCTTTGCCTGCGAGCTTCAGTCAAAGACCGAAACGCTCTTTCCCGGACTCACCCGCCCTATACTGTTCGACTACCGCTTTTACAACCAGGACCTCACCGACGGCTCGCTGCTGATAGAGGTAGGAAGTCACGGCAACACGCTTGACCAGGCGGAATACAGTGGCGAGCTTATCGGGAAAGCTCTTGCGGAACTGCTTGCCGAATAGACGGTCTAACATACATTTTTCATCAAATTATTAGCTTTTTCACTTGCGCATTAACAGAATGTTAACACAGTTTGTGTAATAGTATGTTAAAATATCTTTAACAATAATAATTTGTGAGGAAGTGAATGCCGATGAAAAAAACGACCGCGCTGATATTGCTTATTTTGACCGCCCTGGTCTGCCTGTCGTCCTGCGGGCACGTTTCCAGCCTGCGAATGCTTAAACTTAAGGCTAAACAGAACGGCAAATGCACCTATCTCCGCTGCGAGGAGGGCGACGACTACCGGACAGCTTACTTCGAGGACGAGCTTGGCTTTGAATATTACATCAAAAGCTACATGAGCGATGTTGTCATTGACGGCGCCAACTTTGGCAGCACGCCATCCACCTCAAGCAATTTCAAGGAAAAATACTTCGAGTATCTCTGCGACAAGGTGAACTCCGATCATCAGGGCAGCTCGGTGATACTTAAACAGGACGCCATATGCAATGTCAAGATGATAGCGCAGGGCGAAATTGATCCCGACGATGTAGCCGAAATGGGCAACGAGTTCACAAAGCTTGAAGACCGCCGCCGGTTTATAGATTCGGTCATCCCGATATACGAAAGCGATGACGATTACAAAAACAGGCTCGGCTCCTACGGCGTCGCTCAGAAAAGATATCTCGACGAGACGGAGACAAAAGGCGAATACTACATGGATCGGATCAAGGAATATACATCTATGAAGAAAAAGAAAACCGTCGATCCGGAATACACGAGATGTGAGCATATGGACTTTTCCGACGTCCCCGGGCTTTCCGAAAAGGAGCTGGGCACTTTAGCCGGAGACCCCGATCCGAAGGAAGTGGGCGTGAATGTATACTACTTTGACCTGAACGGCAAGGAATACTTCATAACAGACGCCCTCGTCTACGACGAAAGCAATTACGGCGACGTATATTTTTACAACAGCTATATTTCAGACCCGTATGAAAGATAAAAAACACCCCCGAGCTTTAGCGAAACTAAGCCCGGGGGTGATATTATTGCGATAGATAATTGTTTAAGGCAACACCGCACAATCATTGTGCGTCAGAAACGCCGTCAGATTTTTCGTCAGATTGCATAAAGTTGACGACGGCGGGCTG
>CACXDI010000201.1 GCA_902766335.1 uncultured Ruminococcus sp.
CGCCGAGACAAGTCGCCGCACCGCCGAAAGGCTCGATCTCGGTGGGGTGGTTGTGGGTCTCGTTCTTGAACATGAGAAGCCAGTCCTCGTCCCTGCCGTCAACGTCAACGGTGATCTTTATGGAGCAGGCGTTGATCTCCTCGCTCTCGTCAAGATCATCCAGCAGCCCTGCCTTGCGCAGCTGCTTTGCGCCGATAACGGCTAAGTCCATAAGGGTCTGAGGCTTGTCCTTGCGGTCACCGTAGAGATCCTCGCGGGCTTTGATATATTCGTCATATGTCTGCTTGATGTAGGGTGCGTCTATCTTCGCGTCGTCGATTATGGTGGAGAAGGTGGTGTGACGGCAGTGATCAGACCAGTAGGTGTCGATCATGCGTATCTCGGTTATGGTGGGATCGCGCTTTTCGGTGTCGCGGAAATACTCCTGACAGAACTTGATATCGTCAACGTCCATAGCAAGACCAAGCTCTGCTACCATAGCAGCCAGCTCGTCCCCCGACTTCTCGATAAAGCCGGTGACTGTCTTTACGGTGGTGGGTATCTCGTAGGTCACGTCCAGCGTCTCAAAGCGGTCAAGCTTAGCCTCGCGGGATTCTACCGGGTTGATTATGTAGCCTTTTATGATCTCAAGATCCTTGTCGGTGACGCCGGCAAAGATGTATACCTTGGCGGACTTTACCACAGGTCTCTTGCCGCCGCGCAGCAGAGAGATACACTGTGCGCAGGAATCGGCTCTCTGATCGAACTGACCGGGCAGATACTCGGAGCAGATGACCTTCTCGCCGCCGGTAAGCTCCGGCATATGGTCATAGGTGACGTCAACTGCCGGCTCGGAGAATACCACCGGTACAGCAGCCTTGAAATCCTCGTCGGTAAGTCCCTCGGCGTCGTAGCGGTTGATTATCCGCACGCTCTGCGCCTTGATACCCAGCGCGGAAGCCAGGTCATTTGCCAGAGACTTTGCCTCAACGGCGAACTCCGGCTTTTTCTCAACGTAAATTCTGTAAACAGACATATTTTTTACTCCTTTCAAAAAGCTGATATTGCTTATGAAAATACTATTTACATTATAACATATACAGAGACACTTTGTCAAATCCTGCGCGTATTTTTTTCAATTTGTCAATAAATATTTTTGTATGCTACTGCCTGTCGAAGTAATCCCTGCCGGAGCAGATGTAGTATGTCCTGATGTAGCCGTCGGTGGAGAGTATCACGAACTCGTCGGTGGACTCCACATAGTACACCCCGTCGCCGTCCTCGCGCTCTACCTTGAAGAGGGTGTCCGGATCATTGATGATGTCGCAGGCGCGGCGCTCGTAGTCCTCGGCGGTGGCGAAGCCCATTTCCCGTCCGTGCTTTTCATAATGCTCCTCCAGCCGCTTTTTGCTGCGGAAGGTGTAGGTGACGTACTCCTCCGGACGGGTGGTGAGGGCAAGCTGGTCTGTGGTGTCGGCGTCTATGCCGGTCTCTGTCTCTGCCTCTGCCCCGGACGATGTCACGACATAGGTGCTTACCGTCACCCCGCCCTTTGGCGAGTTCTTTTCCTTTTCCTCCTCTATCCTGTCCTCTGCCTTTGAAAGTGTCATACCGCCCTTTACAAGGGACAATACTATAGTTATTATTATCAGCGCTATGTATACAGGCTTGCTCATTTTCTTTTTATCCATTGTGATCTCTCCTTATTTATCCCAGCGTTTGACGTACACTCTCGACATTTCCCCACGTATATCCCTCATGTCGGTCAGATATTCGCAGCCGTATTTCTCATACAGCCCGACGTGACCGGTGGAGATGTAGACCTGGGATATGCCTCTGACTTTTGCAAGGCGTTCCGCCTCGTCGAACAGCAGCCCCACATATCTGTGACCCCGGTGCTTGGGGTAGGTGTAGACGAAACCCACCCAGGGCGACAGCACGGTGCCCGGGATATCGTCCCTTTCGGCGAAGGTGCAGAAGGATATGAGCTCGTCGCCGTCGGTGAGCATCAGGAACTCCGAGCTTTCGCCCAGAGTCTCGAAAAACTTCCCCTTGCTGAGAAGCTCAAGGATATAAAGCCCCGCGCCCCAGTCGCATTTTTCTATCTCTTTCAGCCAATGCTGCTGCCTGCCGCTTTTGTAAAAGCTGATGACTTCCATTACAGCACCTCCTCGCCGGTGCAGTGATCGCTCTCCGCGCCGGTTATCCTTATCTGTTTTATCTGCCGCCGCCATGTCTCGTTATCGCTTCGCGGCACTCTTACCTCGATGTATTCCCGGCTGTGACCCGTGTGATACGGCTTGTCGCCCTCGCGCTCGAAAAGCACCTCCACCGTCCTGCCCGCAAAGGACTCGTTGTACCTCAGAGCCGTACCTTTGCAGACCTTCGCCATAGCGGCGGCACGGACAGATTTTTCGCTTTTTGTGAGCTGTCCCGGCATGGTATCGGCTTTGGTGCCGCTCCGGCGGGAGTAGGGGAAAATGTGCGCCTGCGCAAAGCCGACTCTTTCGGCGAAGGCAAGAGACTCGGCAAAGTCCTGCTCCGTCTCGCCGGGGAAGCCTACCATTATATCGGTGGTTATAGCGCAGCCGGGGAACGCCGTCCGCAGCTTTTCGCATAGCTCCAGATACCTCGCGGTGTCGTAGTGGCGGTTCATATCCCGGAGCGTCCTGTCGCAGCCGCTTTGCAGCGACAGGTGAAAGTGGGGGCAGAGCTTCGGCAGCGCCGCCATGCGGGCGATGTCCTTGTCGGAGATCATCTCCGGCTCCATGGAGCTGAGCCGCACCCGGAAATCGCCTTCCACCGAGCACACCCGCTCTATGGCGTCGATGAGCCGCTTGCCGCCTAAGTCTCTGCCGTAGCAGCAGAGGTTTATGCCGGTGAGTATTATCTCGCGGTAGCCCTCGGCGATCAGACCGCGCACCTCCGCTTCGATATCGTCAAGGGGCTTTGAACGCAGCTTGCCCCGGGCGTAGGGGATTATGCAGTAGGTGCAGAACAGCGTGCAGCCGTCCTGTATCTTGATGTAAGCGCGGGTGCGCTGTCCGGCGGTCTGTACCTGCTCCGCGGGGGAAAGATCGTAGTAAATTGACGCCGCCGCATAGTAGGAAACGTCGATGTAGTCGTAGACTATCTGCGGTATCTTCTGCTTGTCCTTGTTGCTGATATACATATCGCAGCCCAGCTTTCCCGCTTCGGCGCGGAAGGCGGTGGGGTAGCAGCCGGTGAGCACCGTTATGCACTTCGGGTTCTCGCGCTTCACGCGGTTGACGAAGTGGCTCAGCTTGGTGTCAGCCTGTGAGGTTACAGTGCAGGAGTTTATGACGCAGACGTCAGCTTCAGAGAGCTCATCGGTGCGCAGATGTCCGCCGGCGGCAAACTGCCCGGCGATCTTATCCGTCTCGTACTGATTGACCTTACAGCCGAAGGTCATGTAATATATCCTGAGGGGCATAGTGTAACTGTCCTTTCGGTTGGTCTCGTTTTAAATAAGTGTGAATTGTTTGTGTCGTATTTGCACAAAAAATGACCAGGTTTATTGTGAGATTGTACTAAAAGTACGTGTGATAAAAACTTTACATTGACTATTATACTATATTTTTTAAAAAAATGCAATAACCGCTTGACAACGGCGAAAAAATGATTATAATTATAGATGTAGAGCGGTAGAAAGAACAGCCGCTGACAAAGGGTGATACCGCAAAAAAGTGCGGTATACCGTGACTCAAGGAGGTAAATTATGATGAAGAAAAAGATCAGACTGGATTCGATCGTTGCCGTTAAGGAGTTTGTCAGCATCGTTATGCTTTATGATTTCGACGTTGACCTCGTATCGGGCAGATATGCAGTAGACGCTAAGTCTATCATGGGTATCTTCTCCCTCGACCTTGCCAACACCATTCAGCTGGTAGCTCACACCGAAGAGCCCGGCGACTTCTTCGACAAGATCGCTAAGTTCGTAGTTGAGTAATTTGATACTTACGCAGCATCAGAGCGGAAGTCCGAAGGGGCTTCCGCTTTTTTTCTTGGCGCTTTAGCGTCAATAAACCCCCAGTTCTACTGGGGGAATTAAAAAGCTTTAGCATGAGTATTAAAAATAACCTCCA
>CACXDI010000202.1 GCA_902766335.1 uncultured Ruminococcus sp.
GGCTGTCGCCCTTCAAGCTTTTACAACGCAGAGATTTTTTATTTGTGTCAAGCATTTTTGGCAAGGTTTAGTTGGGGGAGCAATAATATTTTAGCACAGAAGCCGAAGTATTTCAATCTGAAATTTCTGACTGATTCTTAGGATTTGAACATTTTGCTCCTTAGCACTTGAAAAAGTCCTCGGGATATGGTATAATTATAGCATATCATACAGAAAGGTGTACATTATGAGATTTCTCGGGAATGTTTTATGGCTTATATGCGGCGGATTTTTCAGCGGGCTGGGCTGGCTTTGCGCGGGGCTCCTCTGGTGCGTGACGATAGTCGGTATCCCTGTCGGGATACAGTGCTTCAAGCTGTCCTCGATTTCCTTCATGCCCTTCGGAGCGGAGATCGAGTATGAAGGCGGCGCGGCTTCATTTCTTGTAAATATCCTCTGGTTTTTCCTGTCCGGCATAGAGCTTGCTATCGGCAATTTCCTCATGGGCTGTCTGCTCTGCATCACGATCGTCGGAGTGCCCTTCGGACTTCAGTTTTTCAAGATCGCGAAGCTTTCGCTTGCGCCCTTTGGTGCGGTCATCATCAGGAGCTGAGCCTGCCCGCACCGGAATACGCAAAACGAACACCGCCTGTCCCCTTAACGGAACAAGCGGTGTCTTTTATACCTAAAATAATTCTATAGCTTAAAGTATGTGTAAAAAGCGGAGCCCGAAGCATACTGCCGTCGCCGCAACGGACATCACTATGACCGCTATCGCGGCTTTGTCTATGCCCTCTGCCACAAAGCTGTACCAGTCGTAGTCCCTTGACGCCTTGCCGTCCTCGGCGTGGGTCAGCACGTTTACCGTATACCAGGCGCCGTAAGCGGCAAAGGGTATCAGCCCGAGGAAGGTCTGCGGGATGCTAAGCTCCCCTGCCTTCTCCAGAAAGCAGAAGGAAATCACGCCCAGCAGCGGCACCAGCAGGTGAAAATAGAGGTTGGCGCCCTTGAAAAGCGCGGGGTAGGACTTCTCCACCACCGGCGCGAGATACAGCAGTACCGTCAGCATGGTTATGGTCACGCCCACCGTGAAGATGTATTTCAGCAGATACATTATCTGCGGCACCTTATCGGCGGAGCCGCACACCAGCTCGCAGACTGCGAATATGCCCGCATACGCGCCGTATATAAGGTTGGACTGCACGGTGAAGAATTTCAGCGAGCCCCAGCCGTTGCCCGCAAGGTACTTGTCGGCGTCGATGCCCTTGACCATTACAACAGTACCTACAACGGTCAGCAGGAACGCCAGCAGATTCAGAATGATCGAAATAACAAAGCCTGCTGTCATATCACATCACTCGTTTATCCTTGCGCGGATTATCTTTCTCGACGCGGTCTTTACGAACTCCTTGTCGCGGAAGATGATGTTCACAATACGCTTGGTGGAGGGGAAGCTGTCATTGACCTCTTCCACCTTCTTGCGGATCTCCGCCTGGATGTCCTTCGACTTGTAGTCGGGATCGGGGTAGATCTGGGCGTTTATGGTGGTGCCGTCCTCGTAGACAACGATCTCCTTGATAGGACGGAACGCCGCGAACTTGTTCTCTATCTCCTCGGGAGAAACGTTCTCGCCGTTGGAGAGAATGATAAGATTCTTCTTTCTGCCGGTGATGTAGAGATAGCCGTCATCGTCCTTGTAGCCCAGATCGCCGGTCTTGAGCCAGCCGTCGGGGGTGAGGGCGTTGGCGGTCTCCTCGGGGTTCTTGTAGTAGCCCTGCATTACCGACTTGCTTCGTACCCAGATCTCGCCGTCAACAGTCTTGACCTCGCAGCCGTTGACTATCTTGCCGACGGAATCAGGCTTGGGGCAGTTGACGATGCCGGTGCAGATACGCGGCGAGCACTCGGTCATGCCGTAGCCCTGTGCGATGTCAATGCCGAACTCCTTGAAGCCGTTGATGACATCGGGGCTGAGGTATGCGCCGCCGGAGAAGATAGCGATAAGGTTCTTGCCGAACACTTCCTTGGCTATCATCTTCTTGAAGGGTATCTTCTTTGCCGCCTGCTGCATTTTGCCCAGTATAGTGGAAGCTATCATGGGAACGAAGGTGCAGTACTCCGGCTCGAACAGCTTGAGGTTCTTAGCGATGTGGAAGAGGTTATCGTTGACGCAGACCGTAACGCCGTTCCAGAGGCTGTGGAGTATATCTATAGTGAAGCAGAATACGTGATGTATCGGCAGCACGGTCATAAGCTTCATGCCGTGGTAATCGTCATCGGGGCAGCAGGTGGTGTTGTCGATGAAGTTGCCGTGAGAGAGCATTACGCCCTTGCTGACGCCGGTAGTGCCGGAGGTGAAGAGTATCGCCGAGAGGTCATTCTCTTCAACGTCGCCCACGGGAGTCTGACCCGCATACTCTGCCGCGATATCGGCAAGGTACAGCATACCCTCCTCCTGCTTTTTCAGGTGAACGAAGTACTCGATCTGAGGATTCTGCTCCTTGAACAGCGGGATATCCTTTACGTGCTTTTCGTCCAGGAACACCATTTTGCTGTCCGAGCGCTTCAGCTCGTCGGCGATGTTCTCGGGAGTATTGTTGGTATCAAGCGGCACCGAAACGTTGCAGCTGCACTGCACGCCGAACCATGCGCTCAGGTACTCAAAGGAAGTGGTGCCCACGAGCGCGATGTGGGTCTTTTCGGTAAAGTGCTTCTGGATCCACACCGCAATGTTATCGCAGGAAACGCGGAAATCGTGGAAGCTGGTGTCGCGTAACTTCTTGTTGATATATTCGCGCAGGAAGATCTCGTCGACGAACTTTTCGTCGGCTTCGTAGACCAGCTGCTTTAAGGTCTTGAGTTCAGCCATTATTCCTGACCTCCGAAGTAGTCGAGCAGATCGCCAACGGTCTTGCACTTCATGATCTCTTCCTCGTCGATCTCAACGTCAAACTCGGTCTCAGCGTCGCCAAGCATACACATGATGTCATAGGAATTGAAGCCCAGGTCTTCGATAAACTTGGAATCTCTTGTAATGCTGTCGGGATCCACCTCAACATACTGGCAGATAAGCTCTTTCATCTTCTCAAACATTTTAAAATACCCCTTTCATCAGGTCATATCTATGATCTCTTTAAGCGTCTTGTCAGGATTCTCTATACTTCTGAACAGCACTCTGCCGGTGAAGTAGTAGAGGAACTCGATCTCCTCGGGAGTTGCGCACTCGGTCTGGTAGCCGAAGTAGAAGTTGAGACCGCCGTCATTGGGACGGTGCATAGCGGTGATGTACATAGGCTTGGGCTGCTTGCCGCTGCTGTACCACCTGCTCTTGAAGTTTATGCCCTTGAGCATATCGCCCATGCCCGCGAGTGTGCCGGGCTGATAGGTGAAGTCCACGCTGGCGTAGGTGGAGCCGGGAGCGGCGCCGAACTTCTCGCTCAGATCGCCGAAGCACTTGAGCGGGTCGTAATCGGAGTGGATAAAGATCTCGTCCTGAGCCTTCTTTATCATGCGGATAGACTCTAAAACGGTGGTTTTCATGGGCATTATCGTTCTCAGCGGGAAGCAGTGCATTCTCACGCCGCCGCACTTTTTGTTATTGAGGGTGGAGCGTCTGCTCACCAGATCGCTGATAGTGATATCCTTCTCCTCGTTATTGAATTTGGCGAGGACGGTTCTGATCGCGTGAAGGATTATGGCGCTCATCGGCAGGTCATACTCCTTGGCGAACTCCATGATCTTCATGGTAGACTCAACGTCAAGCTCGTAGGTTATGGTGTTGCCGTTGCCGTCGGAGCTTGCGAGCATTCCCCAGCGCTGCTTCTTATTCTTGTTCTCGCGTCTGAGCTGCATAAGTCTGCCGGGGCCGGTATAGTCGGTGTACATAGGCTCGGAAAGCTCCAGCTGCTTTTTCCAGTACTCCTCGTCCCTCTTCTGCTTCTTGCTGCCCTCGTAAGCCATGTCTCTCTTTACCGACTCGATATAGGAAGCCATAGGCTTGGGGTAAGGCATATCATACAGCAGCGAGCAGTAGATCTCGATAACGTCTCTTGTGAAGGCGATGACCGAGCTGGAATCCATGCAGGCGTGGTGTACGTTGAAGTAGAATCCGTTATATCCGTCAGGCAGGGAAACTATCACTATCCTGGAAAGCTTTCCGCCGCAGAGGTCAAAGGGCTGAGATGTCCACTTGTTCAGCACTTCCGTCACCTTATCCTCGCTCCATGCCGAGAAGTCGTAGTACTCGAAGTACTCGTTCTGATAAGGCACGATGTACTGGAAAAGCTCACCGGTCTCGGGGTCTTTCCATATCCTCATCCTCATGGACTCGCATCTTTCTACCGCACGGTTCAGAGCCTCTCGCAGAGCCGCGATGTTCAGCTCGATCTGCAGGTAATCGCCCACGCCGATGTTCTCTACCTCTCCCGAAGCGCCCGCTTTGATAAGGGAGAGGTTAAGAAGCTGTGCCGATGTCAAGGGATAGCAGTCATATTCTATCCCGCCGATGTTTTTCAGCATCCCGTTCAACCTCCTTTAAGATTTTATTTCGTAATGCGAACAATTCTTATGTTTCAATTATAATCCATTATTCCTACAAAATCAATTGGCATTAATAACAAACCTATACTGAATTTCAAAAAAATTTCAGCAATAATTATCCAAATCGGTCTTATCGGGGTAATAAGCCAGCACGATCTTGAGAAGTCTGATGAGCTCTCTCACGTCCTTTTCGCCCAGCTGCTCAAACATACCCTTGTACTCCTTGTGTATCAGCTCGCGCTTTTCGTCGGAGACCTTGCGTCCCTTTTCGGTGATGCGCGAGATGACCACACGTCTGTCATTTTCGTCCTTGGTGCGGACGATAAGCTCCTTCTCCTCCAGCTTTTTGAGGATATCAGCCATGCGTCCGGGGACAACGTGGAGCCTTTTGCAAAGCTCTCCCGCCGAAGCTCCTTCCTCGAGATCGTTGAGACAGTTGAGCACGCCGTACTCCCCTCTTATGCTGTCCAGAATGGCGATGTTGCTCTTGCGGTTGAGCAGATCGGCAAGGACTCCGTACAGCTCCTCGGGCAGCTTTTCTTTATCAGTCATTTATTTCACCTCACGAAGTATTTTTCTAATATCATATCACATCCCTTTCGATTTGTAAAGACCTGTAAATAAAAAAACTTGAAAACGGACGTAAAATATGGTATGATAAAATAAGAGAATTTCAGGCATTTTTTCCATATGAAATATTAAAAACGGCGGTGATATTTTGAGCGTTTATATTTTTGACCGGCTCGACAGAATAACGGATGACGTCCTTCAAAAGCTTATCGGCAGGCTGCCCGAGGGCAGAAAGCAGAAGGCTCTGAGCTTCAGATTCACGGAGGGCAGAAAGCTCTGCGCTGTCGCATACAGAATGACGGAGCATATTCTGGAAACTGAGTACGGCATACACATCGGGGACTTCGGCTACACCGAATACGGCAAGCCTTATCTTCCGGGCTATCCCGATATCTTCTTCAACATCAGCCATTGTAAGTACGGCTGTATCTGCGCCTTTTCCGACTGCGGGGTGGGGGCGGATATCCAGGAGATCATCACCTTTGACGCGAAATTAGCGGAGCGCATCTGCACCGAAAACGAGCTGGAAATGCTAAGCGCCTCTGCGGACAGGGACAGGGAGCTCACAAGGATATGGTGCATGAAGGAAGCCTATCTGAAAATGGTGGGCACCGGTCTGTCCGGAGGCATGAAAAACACCGATACCACTCTTTTGCGGGAGCATATCGCCGTCAGAGACTTCGGCAGGTATATCGCCGCCCTTTCTTTGGAAAGGGACACAAAAAAAGCAGAAGCACAGCTTGAAAACGCTGTGCTCCTTGATACGGATATATTCTTCTGATAGTGCCCTGACTACTGGATATACTTTTTCATGATCCTCTGGGCAAGCTCATAGCGGTCGGTGTTTTCATAGCAGCCCATGACGGCGCATATGTAAGTCGAACCGTTGATCCTGAAGGCGCTGACGATACAGCAGCCGGCAGAATTTGTGGTACCGGTCTTTAAGCCTATGCAGTCGCTGCGGCAGTATTCGCTGTTGGGGTCGAGGAACAGATTGGTATTAGTCCAGAGGTAGCTGCCGCCCGTCGAGGGCTCGCAGTACTTTTCGTGCATAGCCGTTATCTCGCAAAGCTCCGGCACGCTGAGGACGTAGTCCGCAAGCTTGAGCAGGTCGCCAAGAGTCGTGTAGTGGTCGGGGTCGTCCCAGCCCTCGGGGTTGGCGAAATGGCTGTATTCCATGCCCAGCTCAGCCGCAAAGCCGTTCATCAGTCCGCAGAAGTATTCCACCGCCGCGTCGTCGCTCATATCAGGATCGCCGGCGGCAGTCCTTGCGGTATTGACCGCAACGGTATAGGCGGCGTCATTACCCGACGGCAGCAGCATGGCGGCAAGCAGCTCCCTGACCTTCAGGACTGTGCCGGGGGTTATGTAGCTCATAGTCGAGTCGGGCTTGGCGAGATATACCTCCTGACCCACCGTGATCTCATCATCCGGCTGATAATACCTGAGCATAAGCGAAGCCGTGAGCAGCTTGGTTATGCTCGCTAAGGATATCTTATCATACAGAGCCTTTTCTGTGATAAGCATATCATCGTCGGCGCGGTAGAGGGCGTATGCCTTTGAATACGGCACCGACAGGTCATCGGTCTCGGGTACCGTCTCCTCCGGCAGCGACGAATCGGCGCTCTCCGACGAAGAGTCCTCCGCAGGCTCCGGCTCCGCAAGGGAGCTTTCGTCTGTCACAGCGCTCGTTTCCGCCGAGGTATCATGGGCAGCAGAGCTGTCCTCTGCCGGCTGGGTATCCTGTGAGGTAATCTCACCCGTTTCGGTTAGGGCGGTCTGTGTTTCTGTTTTTGAAAATACACTACTGTTTTTATCTATGACATTACCGCAGCCCGATAAAAGCAGCAGCGCACAGCTCAGTAATGCTATCAGCTTTTTTGATCTCATTTATCTTTGCTCCAAACTTTTTTCATGATACATTACACATTATACCACTACCGCCCCGGAACGTCAAGCTTTTTATTTTGTTTTAGAGAAAGTTTTTCACGCCGCGCCGCTGACAAAGCTGTAGGCTCCGGCGTCTACGGCTCTTTTTCGCTCAAGCTCCCGGGAGATGAGCATATTCACCGTTTCCATATCAAAGCGCACCGCCGGGGAGCTTTCACCGTTTACGAGAAGTGCCTCATTGACGATATTCCGCGCCAACACGGTGGTATCGACGGCAAAGGGCTCGGCTCCGGCGGCTGTGATATTCACCTGGGTGTGCTGATCGTCAACGTAGAATCCCGCGAGAGTTCCCTTGTCGAACATCGTGTTGTAGATGTTGAAAAACAGCGCAGCGGCAAGCTTTTTGGTGAGAGGGACAGGGTCTATGCAGTGCTTTTTCGGGTCAAGGATATCCCTGAAGGCGGCAAGCGCTCCGCAGGCGAGAATCTCGCTGATACCCGTCCTGCTGCCGTCGGGCTCAATGAACGCCTTGAAATAAAACAGATCCAAAGCGTAGCCGCAGTTTGCGATGAACCATGCATCATTCTCGCTGAGCCGGGTGTCTCCCCGGTCGAGCGCCGCAGCGCCTGTCTTGTACACCGAAGCTATCGTCTCAAGGTCATATCTTCCGGAGCAGTACAGCTCCTCGATCTCTCTGATAAATGCCATAATTATTCCTCCATTCGGTCTTATTACCGTTTCTACAGTCATATTATAGCAGATCAGATGTTCAGAATTTGTCTAACTGTGTCGAAATCAAAAAATATCCGCGCCTTTTTCTGCGCGGATATTTCATTATCAGGGAAGCTCCAGCCTGTCGATCTCCAGCCTTGCGGCGTTCAGCAGCGCATCAACGTCAGCGCCCATGATGTCAAGGCACTCAGCCTTGATGAGCGTGCAGTCGTCTATGCCGTAAAATGTCCGGGCGAGCGCCCTGACGTAGCCGTAGCCGTATTCCTCAGAATAGACCGGGCCGCCGGCTGTGGTCACGTAATAAAGCTTTTTCGCCCGGCAGAGCCCCACAGGTCTGCCGTCGGCGGTGTAATCGAAGGTGAGCCCCAGCACATTTATCTGCTCAAAATACTGCTTGAGCGACGCCGGGAAGGACAGATCCCAGAAGGGTGCGGCTATCACTATCACATCGGCTTTTGCGAATTGCCTTGCGGGGGCGAAGAGCTCACCGGAATGATCTCCCGCCGCGCAGGCTTTATCGCGCCGGGACAGAAAGCTCTCGTCGGTTTTCGGGAAGTCCATTTCCGAAAGCTTCGCGGTCTCGATGTCGCCGTCCAGCCTGTTAAGCAGGTGTTTTGCCAGCGCGGCAGTCCGGGAGCCGCGGCGGACGGTGGAATCTACGTACAGTATCTTCATAGCATGACCTCCTGTTGTTTCGGGTTTTCCGTAATTAATATTCTACCACAAAATCCCCGGAAAGTCCAGCCCCTTTGCCCGTCATGTTCATTTTCTTTTATGTGCGAACAATATCAAAATATTAAAAAGAAATTTCACAATTCGTATATTGATTCTGTAATTTCATATATGCTATAATATCATGGTATGATAAGCTATACTATTGCTCCCCCAACTAAACCTTGCCAAAAATGCTTGACACAAATAAAAAATCTCTGCGTTGTAAAAGCTTGAAGGGCGACAGCCC
>CACXDI010000203.1 GCA_902766335.1 uncultured Ruminococcus sp.
AAAAATGCTTGCTTGCAAGGGCATTTTTGCGATTGAAACAATAAAGCCGCGGACGCTAGTCCGCAAGCCGGACGCCAAGCCCGGCAGCCCATGCACAGCATGGGCTTTGGCTTTATTATATCATATAATTTATTCATAGTCAATCGCTTGGGATCATTTTATTGCTCCCCCAAGGTTTAGTTGGGGGAGCAATATGTGCCGGGACGGTTTTGTGATTGACAATCTGCGGCAGGTCTGGTATAATTAGGATAACAGAACGCTGAGGAGTGTTATATAAAATGAAAAGAGTCGCAAAAAGACTTCCGCTGGTGATACTTGTACTGGTGCTGATATCCTTTATCGTAGGTCTGTTCATGGCGAAATTCATAATGACCGGCAAGCGGCAGACCCTTGACGAGGCTATGAAGTGGCAGTCGGAGCATTACGATACCTCCTTTTACGAAAGCCTTGAAAAGACCGATTACACGGTAAAAAGCTATGACGGCTATCTGCTCCATGTGCAGTTTCTGAAAAATCCTCAGCCGACGGAGAGATATATCATAATCTCCCACGGCTATACCGATAACCGCATGGGAGCGCTGAAATACGTGCCCATGTATCTTGACCTGGGCTTCAACTGCGTGATATACGATCTGCGCGGTCACGGTGAGAATGAGTCTGCCTTCACCAGCTACGGCATACGCGAGGGTCAGGACATAGCCGAGCTGGTAAAGGATACCCGCTCCCGCTACCCGGATATCGCACAGCTGGGGCTCCACGGGGAGTCGCTGGGGGCGGCGTCTACTGCGGCTTCGATGAAGTACGAGCCTCAGGTGGATTTCGCCGTCTGCGACTGCGGGTTCTCGGACATAGAGAATGTGCTGCGCCGCGGCTACAAGGCTGCGAATGTGCCTACATTCCTGCTGGGGTTTGCCGATATGGGCGCAAGGGTAAGGTATCACGTATCCATAAAGGATATGCGCCCGATAGATTCGCTGGACGACAATACTGTGCCCATGCTGTTTATCCACGGCGCTGAGGACGAGCTGATAACGCCTGAAAATTCAGAGGACATGGCAGCCCGCACCAAGGGTATAAGCGAGCTTCACCTGATAGAGGGCGCAGGTCACGCCGAGTCGATACTCAAAGACCCCGAAAGCTACCGCAGCTATGTCGAGGGCTTCCTCGCAGGGCTGTGACGTCAGGCAGGACGAAAAAAAACGAGACTGCCGCAGCTTTACGGCAGTCTCTTATACTAACCTTTTAGGGATTAGTATTACTTTGCAAAAAAATACCCCGGCGAAGCTGCCGGGGTATTGCTGTTTAGCTTTACTTGCTGAAATTGGAAAGCACGTTCAGCGCCAGTGTGATTATGAATATCAGCACTGCGGAGACCTTGGTGAACCTGGAAAGCTTAGCGTCCTTGGTCCTTGCCATGTTGTTCTCATAGAACGAAGCATTGTAGCCGCCGCCGATAGCGGAGGTAAGACCGTCGTCCTTGCTGTCCTGTGCCAGAACTACCAGAATTATTACCAGGCTGCAAAGTATCAGAACTGCGCCTGCAACTATCTCGGGTACGCCCATTTGTTTCACGCCCTTCCTGTTTTTATTGCGATACTCATATATTATAGCACATCTTTTTTCAAAATGCAATAGGTTTTGAAAAATTTTTTTATGCGCCGACGTTCAGCTCGCTGCCGTCGTCGAATTTGAAGTCGCTGCTGGATTCGTCGTCGAAGTTGTAGTCGTCGAAGTCGGTGCTGCCGCCTGACATACCTGCCATGCTGCCGAACAGCTGACCGTAGAGCTCGTCGCCGAGAGCACCCTTGACGGTGTTCATCCAGCCTTCGATATTGCAGCTTTCAGCATAGCTCTGGAGCTGCTGCTCGTCGGAGAGCTTGTAGCCGGTGCCGGTGGGAACGCTGATATCAGAAGCGTCGGTCTGCTGTGTGGAAATGTTGATAGTGCCGATGTCCTCGCCCGCAACGCTGCCGGAAAGGGTAATGCTGCTGTCGTTGCCGCTGCAGTCGAACTCGTAGTTTACGTTGAAGGTCTGCTCCTCAGCCTTGCCGTCTATGGACATCTTGCCCTTGAGGGTATCATCGGTAGCGGTAAGCTGGTTGAAGGTCACGGTGAACTCCATTTCATCGCTCTTCACGCTGAGAGAGCCGTCCAGAACGTCGTCTTTCATGGTAACGAGGCCTGAACCGGTCATATCGTCGCTGCCGTCAACATTTACCTTGCAGTCAAAGATCAGCTTTTCCTTGTCGGAAGCCATTACGTAGTAGATAGACTCGCCGCTGTCGTCGCTGGGAGTAGCCTTTAAGCCCTGGATCTCGTCGCCGTTGTAGTAAACGTCGAGGGTGACGGTCTCCTCGCTTTCGCCGTTGAACTCTTCGGTAAGGGAGTTCCAGAAGCCGTCGATATCCTCGCTGCTCATGCCCAGCTTGGAGAAGAAGTCATTGATAGTAGCGTCAGACTTGCCCTTTTCGGCAACAGCGTTTACTACCTTCTTGGCGTCCTCGTTGGTAATGGTGTATCTCTTGGTGGTAAGAGTGATGCTCTCGCTTCCGCTGGTCACGGTGTAGTCGTCAGCGTCCTTAGCCTCGGGAGCGTTCTCCTTAACGGTGTCCACATAGGTGGCAAGATCATCGAACAGAGCGCTGAAGTCCACGTCCTCAAGTGCGGAAAGGTCAGGAGTAGGAGTTGTAGTGGACATAGTAGGAACTACCAGGGGATCAGTCTCCGTGTAAGCGGAATCCTGTATGATCATGTCATTGAAGCCGTCGCCGCTGCCGCCGCGAATGGGGTTAGCAGTCATTAAGGAATCCAGAGGATTGCCCATATTGTCATTTACCCAGCTCTCGATCTCCTCGGTGGTGCCGTAGAGATAAGCGTCGGAAAGCTCGGGGATCTTCACATAAGCAGTCTCGTTCTCGTTGTCAAATACAACGTTTACGGTGAGCAGATTGGTAGAGTCATAAGCCACGGTGTAATCCATGCCGGACATCTTGTCCTTCTGCTTAGCCTCAGCGCCAATGGTGATACCCTTGATACCCAGCTCGCCGATCTGACCGCCGGAGGGGGGAGTGTATGTAACGGTGCCCTTATAGCCCTCGTCGAACTCGCCCTTAGCGATCTTCTGAGCCTTGCCGATCTGAGCCTCGATGTTCTCAGCCGCCTCGTCCACGCTCAGCGCGATAGAGGTATCCTTCTTCTTGCCGTTCTTTGCATTTTCGTCCTTAGCCGAGTCCTTTACATATACATTATAATATGCAACGCCCGAGCCAATTACTGAAACGCCGAGCACTCCTGCGAGTACGGGCGTTAAGATCGAACCCTTTGCCATAGTTGTTTCCTCCTTGATAGATGTTGTCATAACATACTGTCTGTATTTTTGATTATACTTCCCCCAATAAAGCCAAGACGCCTTATTATACTAAATAATATATCACACTTTTGTAAATTTGTCAATACTTTTTTAGTGGTACTGATACCCTGTAACGGGTAATTATCAACCTTTACGGCGACAAAATTCAACATTATATCTGCGTGTGTGTTGTGCATTTATACAAATTTGCAAAAAGCCCTTGACATCAGGAAGATTTAGTGATATAATAATAAAGCTGTCGGACGTACCGCCGTTCGGAAAGCTTGCTGGTGTAGCTCAGTTGGTAGAGCAGCTGATTTGTAATCAGCAGGTCGGGGGTTCAAGTCCGTCCACCAGCTTCAATAATATGGGAGAATTCCCGAGTGGCCAAAGGGGGCAGACTGTAAATCTGTTGCGCTTTCGCTTCGATGGTTCGAATCCATCTTCTCCCACCATTTATCAGACCTCACATCTTTTGATGTGAGGTTTTTTGCGTGTATCAAATTACCGCCCGCGGGTATTGCTCCGCAGGCGGTCTTGTGTTTTATACTAATCCCTAAAAGGTTAGTATTATTCGCTTTCGTGATAGAGCTGCATGGCTCTTGCGGCGGCGGCGGTTATGTGTTCGTCGCTGAGGAAGCCGGCGGGGGGATAGGGGTACTCCAGCGCGACTATCTTGTCGCGCCATTTTGAGAGCTGCCCGGGGGTGACGGTGGTGACCGCCGTGGGCTGGGCTTTTTTCAGCTCCGAAATGGCGGAGATGTACTCCGGCTGCTGTGATAGTATGCTGTCGAAGCCCCGGAGCTCGTCCCACTTGCGGATATTCAGCTCATCCTCCGCAAGCCCGCAGGAGCGCAGATAGTCGAACAGCTTAGGCTGTACCACCTCGTCCCAGGCGATGTCGGTGTAGAGGTGCAGCAGAAAGCCCTTGAGGAAATCCGGTCTGTTGGTGTAAAGCCCGCCGTTCTCTTTGCGGAAAACAGCGATATTGCGCTTCCACTCGGCGTAGTCCTTTGAGCGTATATGTGCGCCGTACCGAAGCTCCTGAGAGGCAAAGCCGTCTATGTTCACAGCGTCGGGAGCTATAGCGCCCAGGTAGTAGTCGGGAAGGCACTTTACCTCCAAAGACTCCGTGAGACGTGCAGACAGCGTAAGATGTACAGATATCGACGGCATATCACTTGTCCTCCAGCTGACGCAGCGCTCTCAGCTCGTTCTTGTCAAGCTTCACCACGCCGTCCTTCAGCAGCTCCACGTCGTCCTTCTTGACGGTAAGGATATTGTCGCTCTTGTCCGGCTTGACCTTCAGCACTCCGGTGAGCAGGTTTACGTCTATGACGGTGCCTCTGCCCTCTGAGGTGTTGACCAGAGCGCCCACCTTCGGGGTGGTCTTGAGAAGATCCTGATAGGCTTCGCTCTCGTATTTCAGGCAGCACATGAGCCGTCCGCAGCTGCCGGACAGCTTGGTGGGGTTGAGCGACAGCGACTGCTCCTTCGCCATTTTGACCGACACCGGCTGGAACTCGGCCAAGAATCTGGAGCAGCAGAAGGGCTGACCGCAGATACCGAGCCCGCCCAGCATTTTAGCCTCGTCCCGCACGCCTATCTGTCTCAGCTCGATACGGGTGCGGAAAACGCTCGCCAGGTCTTTTACCAGCTCGCGGAAGTCCACTCTGTTCTTGGCGGTGAAGTAGAAGAGCATCTTGTTGTTGTCGAAGGTACACTCCACGTCCACCAGATCCATATGCAGACCGTGCTTCTTTATCTTCTCCTCGCAGATAGCGAAGGCTTCCTTTTCCTTCTTTTTGTTGCGCTCTATAGTCTCAAAGTCCTTTTCGGTGGCGACTCTGATGATAGGCTTCAGGGGAGAGTTGAGCTTTTTCTCGTCGATAGTCCTTTCGGTGAGCACCACCTCGCCGCACTCGACGCCCCGCACCGTCTCCACGATGACCTTATCGCCCTTCTTCACCACGATTCCCTTCGGGGAAAAATAGTATATCTTCCCCACGCTCTTAAAGCGTACTCCGATATATCTTACCTCTGCCATTATTTTATCACTCTTCCTTTTTTATTTGTCCGCGCCGGGCGCTCTCAGATCTCGCTCAGCCTTGCTGCTAAGTAATTTCCCAGCGTGCTTGTCAGGCAGTTGGAATTTGCCCGCGCCGCGCACTCCACGAAGATGTCGTAGATGTCGGCGAGCCGCCTTTCGCTGTATCTCAGCGCCAGCCCGCGGCAGATCTCCTGCGAGTAGAGGTAGGGTGTCCCGACGCCTGCCCGCACCCTCACCGTGTCGCTTGTCAGCCGCTGTGAGAACTCCATAAGCTGGATAAAGCCCTGCTTTTTGCCGCTGATGCGGTTTATGTCGGTGAGCAGCCGGTACTCGTCGGACGCCGCAAGATCGCGGCAGATGTCGGCTGCGATATCTGCGTTCTCACGCATTTTCTCGTCCTCACAGTATTCTAAGCACCTGCCGATGTTGCCGCCGCACCGCCGCACCGCTTCCTCGGCGGTCTGCCTGTCCTTGCCCCGGACGTCCAGCTCTGCAAGAGCCGCGGCGGGGGATACCTCGCAGGTGGTGAGCTGAAGCGTGCGCGAGATTATGGTGTCTAAAAACAGCTCCCTGGTCCTCGCCGTCAGTATAATGACTGCCGAATCGGGCGGCTCCTCTATGACCTTCAGCATGACGTTCTGTATCGGCTGTATAGTCTGAGGTGAGCGGTCAAGGTCTGGGATAAGGAATATCCTGTACCGTCCCTCGCTGGGGGAGATGTACGCCTCGGAGACCAGAGCACGGATATCGTCCAGCTTGTAGTTGCCGGTCTCGGAGGCTCCGGCTGTTACCAGATCGGGGTGGGCGCCGTCTTTTATCAGACGGCAGTGCCGGCATACGCCGCAGCTTTTGCCGTCCTGCTTTTCGCAGAGCAGCCGCGCCGCAAGCTCACGCGCAAGCGTCTTTTTGCCGGTGCCCCGCTCTCCGCAGATCATCACCGAATGTGGCTCGCGCCCGCGGGCGATGAGCCTTTCCACCAGCTCCAGCTGGGTCTCGTTGCCGATCATAAGCGGCCTTCCCCTTTCTCTGTTTTCGGGCTGTGAACAGCTCCCGCTTCGGGCAGCCGGCTGGTCCCGCCGCCCGGAGCTTGCACAGACCCAACTTATATTATAACACAAAAACTTCCGGAATGCTATACTTTTTTAAAATTTTTACAGACTCGGCGGAAATTATTTCTCCCGGCATGACCACCGCCACCGACGGCTGGCAGCTCATGGCGGCTCTGGCGCATATCCTGCCCTCTGCTTTTTCAGCCGGAACAGGCTCCGCTGCCGACAGCATAGCCTCTCTTACGGAGACAGCTTTTTCCGGACGGTGGGAGAACAGCCGGCTGCTGTCCTCTGCCTCGTCTGACGCAGGCTGCCGGATCTCTAGCTCCGAGAAAAACCTCTCAAGCCGCTCGAAGTCGGCGGGACGGTTGTATGGCGAGAGCATGAGCACCACCGCGTAGGGATCGGCGTACTCCGGCTCCATTTTAGCCTGACGCATAAGCTCCGCTAAGTCTCTGCCGTCATATCCGCAGCGCCGGGCGTGGACGGTTATCTTCAACGGCTCCTCTGAGATGTCGGGGATACCGCGTTCCCGCATAAGCGATTTTATCTCCGCGGTGCGGCGGCAGCAATCGCGTATCATGCCGGGAAGCTCGCCGTGCAGCAGAGAAGCGCACCTGTCCAGCGACTGCATTATCAGATATGACGGACTGCTCGAGCCGAACATCAGCATGGACGGCTTGCAAAGCTCTGCAAGCCCGGCGGGGGCGGTCTTGGATATGTGCAGATACCCGCCGCCGGTGTAGACGGGCAGCGTCTTGTGCGCAGAGTCGCAGACGATGTCCGCGCCCATATCCAGCGGGTGAAGCGACGGCTCTGGGAATTTCAGATATGCGCCGTGGGCGTTGTCAACTATCAGTATAGCGCCACGCTCGTGGCATACCCCGGCTATGCCTTTTATGTCGGCAAGCTGTCCCAGGTAATCCGGCGAGGTGATGTATACCGCGTCCACAGGCTCTGCCTGTCCGTCCAGCGCCGCTGCCGCCGCTTCGGCGCTTACCCTGCACTCGCAGAGCATACGCCGGGGACTGTCGGGGGTTATCCAAACCGGGTCAATGTCCAGCAGAGCGCAGGCGCTGATAAACGCACCGTGACAGCTTCTCGCAGAAGCCACGCGTATCGGTCTGCCCTTCAGCCGCCTCACCGCGCCCAGCGCTCCCTTTATCGACAGCGAGGAGCCCTCTGCCGAATAGCAGGTACGCAAACAGCCGAAAGCGCCGGCTGTGAGCCTTTCGCTTTCGGCAATTATCCCGCCGGACTCAAACAGCGAGTCCGCGCCCTTTATTTCGGTGATGTCATAAGGCTCGCCCCCCAGCAGGGGAGCGCCCTTGTGTCCCGGCATATGGAACCTCGATATGTCAGATCCCGCATATCCGCGGACGAAGCTTTCTATACTCATTTCAATTCTCCGGATACTCCGGCTTTCTGCCGGTGATAAGACTAGCCGCGTTCCTGAGCTGCTCCAGCTTTTTGTTGGCGCGCTTTATAGTGCGGCTCACGGTAGAGGGGCTGACGTTTTTCAGCCCGGCTATCTCCCGCATGGTCATCTTTTCTTTATAATACATTATTATATAACATTTTTGCGTATCCGTCAATTGTTTGTCGAGAATTTTAATAAGAGTGTCATAAAGCCTTTCGCCGTCCGTTTTTTTCTCAAGGCGGTTCATGATCTTTTTCGGGCGGAGAAGCTGGGCGAGGGCGGGGGCGGAGCCGCTTCTCTTGCGAGCCTGTCTGCCGCCGCTATAAGCTCGCGGCGTTCTTCCCTGAGTGTGGCTGTCCGAAGCTCCAGATCGGAAAGCTCCCTGGGATCGGGTCTTTCGCTCATTTTAGCCTTGAGCTTTTCTATGTACCTCCCGATGTTGGCAGCGTCGGCATAGTAGCTATCGCGCAGCTGCGCGGCTGTAGATGCGTCTGAATACATTTTGTTGTCCTTTCTTTTGCGGCGGGCCGGGTCAGCTCCCACCTGTGTCCCGTTAGCCTTTGCGGCTTTGTCTTTCTGTATTCTATTATACCCGAAAAATTTGGGATGTCAATGATTTTGAGAAAATTTTGTGTACTTACACAATTTCAAGTACACATTTTTGGAAACGGAGTTCACATTGGCAATGCAGTCCAAAAATGCCGACACCCTTTTGAAATGTGTTAGAAAAATGTGGGTTATGGTGTATTTTTGTGTAAAGTGAGGGAAAAATTACGGACTTTTCGTGCAAAAATGACATTGCAAATAGAAAAGAATTGTGCTATAATATATTTACTATCCGTCAAAAGGGATAATTTATGGACTTGAACATAAAAACAAGCGGTATATAAAAAGAATCGCCGCAAAAAGTCCGAAATTTTACCTGCCGGCGGAGGACGCGGCGATGTGCAAAGCCGCGAAGGTCTGTGCCGACAATGCAAGCTGTGCCGGAGTTTTTCCGGGCGGAGCGCAGCGCAGCAGAGCTCTATCTGCGGGAGCGTTGGAGGATAAGACTGTAATTCCCGATGTGATATCGGTGACAGGAGTGTAAAAATAATGGAGAAGGAAAAGCTTGACAGATTGTCGGAGCTTACCCACATTTCACGCGAGAGGGAACTGACCGAAGCGGAGAAGCGCGAAAGAGAAACGCTCAGGAATGAGTACCGCGCTGCCGTTACGGGGAATCTTCGCGTGCAGCTGGAGCATACGACGATCGTGGAGCCTGACGGAAGGCGTATATCGCTGTCGAAGGGCGTCCGGGGCAAAGAAACGAGCGGGGAGGAATAGGACTTGGCAGGCGTATCAAGACAGAAGCAGAAGCTGCTTATCATGGAGCAGCTGTTCAGGTCACGCACCGACGAGAACCATGCTATCACGGGAAATCAGCTTATTGATATCCTGGGGGATATGGGCATCAAGGCGGAGCGCAAGACTATATATGACGACATAGCCACGCTGAACGACGCGGGGCTGAATATACAGACGACTAAGATTGGTCATTCAAATGCTTACTATATGGGCGACAGGCTTTTTGACGATGAGGAGCTTGCCGTGATTTGTGATGCCGTTGCGACGTCCAGATTCCTGACTATCAAGCGTTCGGGGGAGCTTATCCGTAAGCTTCAGACGCTTACCAGTGAGCACAAGGCTCCCGCGCTGAGGCGCTCGGTGCATATAGAGAACCGCACCAAGTCCTCGGGGGACGCTACATACAAGATCATTGACGCTGCCGAGCAGGCGATCTTTGCCGACAGGCAGCTGGAGATATCTCTCGGAGATTCCGGGGCGGATAAGAAGAAGCAGGGCAGGACTGTCCGCATCTCTCCCTTCAATGTTGTCTGGGAGAGCGATCATTACTACATCATCTGCCGGACGGTGGACGATAACGGCGGCGAGGTATGCCGGATACGCGCCGACAGGATATTCTCGGCGGCTGTGGTGGACGAAAAGAGAGTCAGCCCCACGCTGGACGAGGAGCTGGAGCTGAGAAAGCTCAAGGCGCCGCTCAAGAACAAGGGCGCTGCCGAGGATCTGCGGATACGCTTCAAGAACGAGCTGGTGGACGAGGTGCTTGACCGCTTCGGAGACCGGACGGTGATCCACCCGGAGGAGGGGGATACCTTTTATATAGACGCGGTTGTACAGCTGTCTCCTGATTTCTGGGGCTGGCTGGCGCGGTTCGGCGAGGACGCGAAGATAGTTTCGCCCGATTACGTCGGCGAAATGACCGCGGAGTGGCTGGAAAAGATAGCCGCGATGTACCGCACGGAAGAGTAAATTTTTCACATTTTTATCATGGCATTAACTGGGAAACACGGTGTTTCGGTTAATTTCCTTGCAAAACAAGTTTAAAATATGTTTGTTTTTTATACAAAAGACGCAAAAAGAAATGTACTATTTGTGTGAAATGACTATTGAAAATATGATAAACTTGTGATATAATCGTAGTAAGATTATCGGGACACGCAGTATGTCCTGATTTAGAAATCTTAAAATATTTTAAATGGAGGAATTTAAAAATGAAGGCATCAAGAATTTTAGCTGGTATGTCAGCTGCTGCTTTTGCTGCTTCTATGCTTAGCATGGTATCTGCTTCCGCAGCTACTGAGATCGTAGCTAGCGATTTCGGTACTCAGATCTATGTAATGGGCATCGGCAACTGGAACTGGCAGTCCGAAGACAAAAACTTTACCGAAGATGGCACCATCAACATCTCTGCTAATGCAGAAGATCTGATGAAGCGGTCCGTCGTTGACGACAAGGACAATCAGGTAGGCGGTACCGGCGTACAGTTCTATCTTGGCGACGCTGCTAAGGATCTGGCTGACAACGAGTACACCACCGAGACTATCGAGTACACCATCACCGCTTCCGGCGACGCTGACTTCAAGAAGGAAGGCAAGCTGGAGCTGGAGCTCGGCAAGAAGGGCGCAGACGGCAAGAGAGTTTCCACTACTGAGATAGAGCTGGTTGGCTACGGCAAGGAATGGGAAGAGTACACCAAGCTGGGTGACATCACCGTTCAGGCTACTATCACCGACATTAAAGTAGTTGAGGAAGAGCCTTCCGAAGAGGATTATTCTCTTCCTTACAGCCCTGCTGAGAACAAGGAATATGCAGCCTGGGGCGACCAGGGCTACATTTCCAGCAAGGTATATCAGAATATACCTGAAGGAAAGGGCGCTACTGTTTCCATCGAGTACAATGTTAAGAACACGCCTGACGATAACGGCGGCATCTACAGACTTGCTAAGCTTGCACTTGCTGACGGTTGGGGCGCTGCATATGATGCAGGCATCCAGGATAAGTATGATGAAGCTGTAGAAGATGCGGGCGAAGACAGCGATTATGCTAAGGGCCTGAAGGCACAGCTTTGGAAGGGTACTTCCATCACCGACGGTTTCCCTGCAGAGAAATCTCTTGACGAAGATGAAGTTACCAAGCGCAAGGCTGCCAATGCAGGCGATCCTTCTCTCAACGCTGACGGTTTCTTCGTATTCTACTATGCAGATGATTACACTGACAAGGGTACCCTGACTTTCCACCTCAGCCCTGAATGCGTAAAGGCATTCGCTGCTGAGAATGAAACCGGTTACGGCGGATCTCTCTTCCAGGTTTGGAACATCGATATCACCAAGGTTACTGTTGACGTAGCTGAGGACGAGCCTGTTAAGCCTACTGAGGGCTTCACCGCATGGGAGATGTTCGGCGACGGTGCTGAGTGGTTCGGTAACTGGAATCCCGCAGATAAAGGCGGTCACGGTGATGATGTAGTTGTTACTGCTGATCAGACCGATTACACTGTAAGTTTCACCTCCACTCAGTGGTTCGATGAAGATGGTAAAGAGCAGTGGGGCAATGCACCTGAAGGAACCGAATACAAGAAGCTTGTTGGTACAAACGTATGGTGCGTAGACATTGAGGGTCTGGCTGACGCTGTAGGCGCTGGCACCAACGGTGTTAAGAACGATGACGGTTCTGACCTGACAAACGAAGAAAAGCAGAAGCTTGCTATCGACGCTGGCATTGATGTTACCAACGTACATCTCCTCGTAGACGGCAAGGAAGTTGCCACCATTCCTGACGATCAGATTTACTTCGCTGATCATGAGGGCAACGGAAAGCTGAGAATCGAAATTTACAACCCGGGCGGCAAAGGAGAGACTGCTAATCCTGAAAGCAAGTACTATGTAAAGGAAGTTGAAGACGCTGCAAATGCTATTGATGGCGCTTCTACTGTTGCTGTTTCGTTCAGCATCACCGGTATCCCTGAGGAGGCTCCCCCTGCTCAGCCTGTATACGAGTTTGCTCCTGCTGAGGGCGTAGAGAACGAGTATACTGTAAAGACCGGCGAAAAGCTCGAGCTCGGCGTTCTGCTTACACAGGACGGCAAGGCTGTTAAGGACGAGAACGTTAACTGGGTATTCACTACCGAGGAGTACAAGACCAACGTTGAAAAGACCGGTGAGAGCGAAGGCGAAGTTGTAGTTATTCCTACTGACGAGTCCGGTATCAGCACCGCTTACTACACCGCTGGTTCTGAGTCCAAGATCGTAACTGTTGTTGCTACTCTTGAGAACGCTGAAGACTACGGCGATGTTGAGCCTGTAGTATTCACTATCTATCAGAACGCTCCTGAGTCTCAGGATCCGTCCAGCGCACCTGAGTCTTCCAGCTCCAGCAGCAGCTCTAACAGCAGCAACGGCGGCAACAGCAGCTCTGCTCCTGCTTCCGATAACAACCCTGCTACCGGTGCAGCTGCACTTGGTACCGTAGGTCTCCTTCTGGCTGGCGCTGCTATGGCAGTTTCCAAGAAGAAGCACTAATTAAAAATTCCGAGCACTAACGCTTAGAATATAACAAAGACTGCCGAGAGATCGGCAGTCTTTTGTTTGTGTGTATGAAATAATCCCCGGCAGTTCATCTTCTGCCGGGGATCTTTTATATCATTTTGATCTTTCGCTGGGGGTACTCGAAGGGCTCGTCCAGCAGGTTGTTCAGGATACGCTTGCCGGGACGTGAAGCAAGTCTGGCGGCGGCGTAGATGAACTCTACGTTTGACGGCTCGCCGTCGATGTCGCAGCCGCTGAATGCGGCGTTGTACTCGGCGCCGGTCATGTTGTGGACAGCCTTTGAAATGGTGTTGCTCAGCACGCTGTTGACGTTGGCGGGAGTCACCTTGTACTCGGCGGCGATCATCCGGCTGAAAGCCTGGGAGGTGCCGAAGTACCGGTAGGGCTCGCACAGCACCTTCATAACAGCGAATTGCAGATACTCGCTGCCCACTGAGTTCTCCTTACAGTGCATGGCATTGAGGGTGACAGCGGCAAGCTGCCGCAGCTTGTCTGTGTAGTAATCGCGGGATATGATCCGGGTGAGGAAGATCTTCTCCAAGTATTCCGCGTCCCTCGGCGGGTACACGGGAGTGCTGAGGTGCAGGTGCGCCGGGAAAAGATCCCCCGCTTTGTCGGCTTTCTCAACGTCGCTCCCGATCGTTACCAGCAGCTTCGGCGCGTTGTTTTTCAGCCTTTCGGCAAGATCTGCGATGTACTTCGGGGGCAGCACATCGCAGTTGAACATTAGAATGTCGGGACGGTATTTCTCAAAATGAGAGGCGATATCGTCCTCGGGCTTAGCCAAGTCTATATTCAGTTCTCGGATCCGAAAAGCGTTGGCGAGGGCTGCCACCTGCTGGGTGCAGTCAAGCACAGCGCAGAGCCGCAGCACCGGCAGGTAGTCCTCTTCCATTACCGGGTGTCTGATCTCAAAAAGCGGTTTGCCGTCAAAGAGCATCATCAGTCACCAAAGGAAATGCCGATATCGCGGGCGGTCTTTACCATCTGATCGTCCTCGGGAACGAACTTGGTCTTGCCGGCAACGTCGCTCAGCTTGTTCTCGGTGATCTTGTCGCCCACCTTGGCGACGGCGTAGCCGTACTTGTCCTTTGCGATAAGAGCCGCCGCATGAACGCCGAACTGGGTGGCAAGCACTCTGTCATAAGCGGAGGGGCTGCCGCCGCGGAGCATATGTCCGGGCACGCAGACTCTCGTCTCAAGACCGGTCTTAGCCTCGATCTGCCTGGCGATGCGGTTGGAGGCGGTGGTGATGCCTTCCTCGGCGCGGCTCTTGGCGCGTTCTTTCTTCTTCATCTTAGCTTCATCGGTGTCGAAGGCGCCCTCCGCCACAGCCATTATGGAGAAGCCCTTGCCGGTAGACGCTCTCTTTTCGCAGGCGTCAGCAAGCTTGTCGATGTCATAGGGGATCTCGGGTATAACTATCATATCAGCGCCGCCGGCAACGCCCGAGTAAAGGGTCAGCCAACCCGCCTTGTTGCCCATTATCTCTACCACGAGTATACGTCCGTGGGAATTGGCGGTGGTATGCAGTCTGTCGATAACATCGGTGGCGATGTCAACAGCGGTGTGGAATCCGAAGGTGACGCTGGTGCCCCAGATATCATTGTCGATAGTCTTGGGCAGACCGATAACGTGCAGACCCTCCTCGCTGAGCAGGTTGGCGGTCTTGTGAGTGCCGTTTCCGCCGAGGGTCAGCAGGCAGTCAAGCTTCTGATCCTTGTAGGTCTTTTTCATGTTCTTGACCTTGTCTATATTGTCCTCCTCCACTACTGTCATCATCTTAAAGGGAGTGCGCTTTGTTCCGAATATGGTGCCGCCGGTAGTGAGTATGCCGGAGAAATCGGTCTGCTGCATAAGCTTGCACTGGTTGTTTATCAGACCCGAGTAGCCGTCCTGTATGCCGATGATCTCCACATCGTTGCCGAAGCGCTCGTAGCAAGCCTTAGCCACACCGCGGATAGTCGCGTTCAGACCGGGGCAGTCGCCGCCGCTGGTGAGTATTCCGATTCGTCTTTTCATGATAGTTTCCTCCTTGCAATTACAGGCGGGAGCAAGCTCCCGCCCTATCAGTTTTAATACTTGTCGTCCTCGTCGTCTATGCTGTCAGGAACGCTGGGTTCATCGTCAACGTCCAGGTCAAGACCGTCGTCCTCGTCGGGAATGTCATCGACGGGGGCAGGTGTGAAGTCATCGTCATCGTCGTCAAAGGCGTGATTTTTGACGTCGCCGGCGGTCAGACGGAATTTTGCGATCATGTTCTTGAGTATCAGCGACTGACTGGACAGCTCCTCACTTGCAGAAGCGGAGCCTACAGCAGAGGCTGTGTTTGCGGAAACAACGGCGGAAATCTGGTCAACGCCGGTGTTGATCTGCATGATAGCCTCAGACTGCTCGGCAGAGGCGTCAGCGATGTTCTTGATAAGTTCACTGATACGCTCCGAGTCCTTAGCCAGAGCGTCTAGCGACTGAGCGGTAGTCTCGGCTATCGCGGTACCGTTGGCAACGGCGTTGGAGGATTTCTTTATCAGAGCAGCGGTCTGCTTTGCAGCCTCAGCGGAGCGTGCCGCCAGCTGTCTTACCTCGTCCGCTACCACGCCGAAGCCCTTGGAGCCTTCGCGTGCAGCCTCAACGGCGGCGTTCAGCGCAAGGATATTGGTCTGGAAGGAGATATCGTCGATGACCTTGAGTATCGTCTGGATCTCGTCGGAGGTCTCGGTTATCATCTTCATGGCGAGCAGCATGCTGCGCATATCCTCGTTGCAGCCGTTCATAGCGGCGGTGTTGTCGTTTACTATCTGGTAAGCGTTCTTCGCGCTCTCGGAGTTCTGTATTACCTGATCGGAAACGCTGCCCAGCGTAGCGGAAAGCTCCTCGATAGCGCTTGCCTGCTGAGTAGCGCCCTGGGACAGCGCCTGTGCCGAGTTGGATACCATGACCGCACCGGAGGTGACCTGCTCGGCGGAGTTGTTTATCGAATCAAAGGTAACGGACAGCGACTCGAATATCTCGTTGAAGGTATCCTTTATCTTCTTGAAGTCGCCCTTGAAGTTGCCTTCCATGCGGTGGCTCAGGTTGCCCTCGGCGATCTGCTGGAGGGCTATCTGTATAAGATTTATGTACTGTCTGAGGTTTACAACTGTCTCCTCCAGAGAGTTGGAAAGCACGCCCAGCTCGTCTCTCGAGTACCACACGTCTACTCTTGTGGAGATATCGCCGTTTGAAAGGGCGCGCAGACGGTTGGTGGAGGAAACGATCGGCTTGGAGATACGCCTTGCGAACAGCAGGGCGAACACCAGAGTCGCAGCTATAGTTACGGTAAAGAACAGGATTATCAGTCTTATCGAGCTTGTTCCCAGCTCAAACACGCCCGCCGCGGTGGGTGTGGACACCACGATCATCACGTTGAAGTGGCTTGCGGGATAGAATCCGGCGGTGAAGCGGGTGTTGCTGATCTTGTAGTCATAAGAGCCGCTCTTGCCGTTTATAGCGGTCTTGAAGGTGTTGGCGAGTCCCTTGTAGTTGGCGTCTGTCTCGGAGAGCTCTATCGGTCTCTGACCCACAGTCGCAGCCGTTTCGCCGGTGGTGAAGAGTATCAGACCGTCTCTGTCGATAACGTATGCCACGTTAGAGGTGTTCTCGCTTAAGTGGTCAAGGGATTTCGCGATAGAGTCGCAGCAGATGACCGCAGCGGCTATCTGCTTGTTGGTATTGGAAGCGGTTATCGGTATCGGCACCAGCACGCTGAAGTAGTATTTGCCTTCCAGCTCCACCAGCTTTGTAACGGTAGCGTCATAGCGGGTAGCCGCTGTCTTGACGTCGCTGTCGGTGATGACGTCCGCGCAGCCCGACGAGCTTGATTCAAGCAGCTTGCCGTCGCTTGTGTAGATACCGAAGGAAGTGTACATGGTATCGTTGTAGTAGCGGTCTGTGAACTGCTTGATACGATCGGAGTTGTCGGGCGCCGAGGAGAAGGATTCGCTCGTCACCAGCTGAGAAACGCTTTTGACGTAGGAATCCACCATGTAATCAAAATTGAGCGAAGCTTCCTTTGCCAGAAGCTTGTTGTTTGCCGCGAGATTGGCGGCGCTGTTTTTGGTAAAATACCACAGATAGGTTGCAGAAAGCAGTACTGTAACAACAAATACCAGTACCAGCATTGCTATCATGATCTTAGCGCGTATAGTTTTCAAGAGCATAACCTCCCATTGTTTGCAAGTTATATTCATTATAGCACATTTAAACAAAAATTTCAATAGCAAATCAAAAAAATTATCGGAAATTTTTAAAAATTCCCCCGAACATCGTCCTGATGTCCGGGGGAGCAATATTTGTTATCTGCACTTTATTTTTGTCACTTTGCTGTACTTGCCGAAGCGGTTTTTCCTGCTGACCGTGACAAATGACCGCGCCCTGATGTAGTAGACCTTGCCGGTTATGGTGACGCCGTCCTCGTTTGTCTCGTACTGAAATTCGGTGACGGGAAGTATCTCGGTCTCGTAGCCGTCGGACACCGTGTTCAACGCATAGACGGAAGCGGGCATGGCAGAAAACGTCAGGGTCACAGCCGCCAGTATACATATCATCTTTTTCATTTTATAACGCTCATTTTATTTGCATATCCGCGCAATAGCGTTTGCGTACATATTAAGGTTCAGCTTGAAGGTCTCAATGGAGATATGCTCGTCGATGCCGTGCATATTGTTGTTCTCCCAGGGGAACTCCGCGCCGAAGGCGACTCCGCCGGGTGTGTTGTGGACGTATGTGATGCCGCCCTCGGCGATAGCCTCGCCCGGCTCGCCCTTGACGTCGCGGTAGACGTCGAGCAGAGTCTGCACAAAGGGAGACTCCTCGGGGACGTGGTGCGGCTCCATGCCTTCACATTCGTCTATCTCAAAGCCGGCGCTTTTCAGCTCGCGGCTGATGATACCGCTTATCTCGCCGTATGTCTGGTCTATGGGGAAGCGGATATCTATGCCGCCCCGGAGCCTGCCCTTGTCTGTGGAGAGCAGAGTCAGGGCACAGGTCATCCTGCCGGACACCGGATCTTCAAATCCCAGCCCCACCGATTCGCCGTCGAACTCGCCGTGTGGGAACATTCTTTCCAGCGCACAGAGCAGCGGGCTCTTGCCGCAGTTCTTCTTGTACGCCGCCAAGAATTTTGTGATAGCGTTGACGCCGTTCTCCGGGCGGGAGCCGTGAGCGGGCTTGCCGCCGTACATCAGCGTGGTGCCGTCGGTGCCGGCAAAGGTTATGCGGCACTTGTCGGGTATGGCGTTTATCACGGTGCCGCCCTTTATCTCTGTGATGTCGGCGTCCTCAAAGGGTGCCGAGAAGGTGATATGTACCAGACCCTTCTCACAGTTGAGCACCGGGAAGGAGCCGTCGGGGGTGAACACCATGGGCGGGAAGGCTTCCTGCTTTTCGTAGTATTCTATGTCCTTGCAGCCGTTCTCCTCGTTGCCGCCGAAAATTATCCTGAATCCCTTGCTGAGCGGCACGTTCAGCTCCTTCAGCGCCTTTACCGCCCAGAGCACCGCCACCGAGGGTCCCTTGTCGTCTATGGAACCGCGTCCGAAAATGGTATCGCCGTCAACGGTGCAGGCGAAGGGCGGGTGCTTCCAGCCCTCGGGCGAAGCGGGCACCACGTCCAGGTGGCTGAGTATCCCCAGCACCGGCTCGCTGCCGCAGGTCATGGATACGGCGTAGTTGTCGAAGTTCTTCACGTCGAGACCCAGCTGCCTGCCCTTTTCCGCGCCCCATGCAAGCGCCTCCGCCGAGCCTGCCCCGAAGGGCTTGCCCTCCTCCGGCTGAGAAAACGCCGAGTCTATCGACATTATCTCGCCGAGGTCCTTGAGTATCTCGTCGAAGTGCTCCTCGAAATACTCCTCAAGACGCTGCTTTAGACCTGCATTTTCTGTATGTGTCATGCTGTCTGCCGTCATTTTCTTTGCCTCCTTAATACGCATATCGGCACCGATTCGGGATTGTTTATCCTGAATTTCCCCAGCCCTGCCGAGACCTCCAGCACCGAAATGCCCCGTCCGCTCTTGCGGCGGTAGACTCCCTTTGTATATTTCGGGAAGAACCTGCGCTCGGGAGAGAGCAGTCCTTTCCCCAGTATCCTTATTATCCCGCCGTGCATATGCCCCGACATGGTGAGGTCTGCTCCCCAGCCGGCGTATTCCTTAAACTGTATCGGCGAGTGCGCAAGCAGCAGATTGAAGCTGCCGCTGTCTGGTCTGCCAAGCATATCGTCCAGCTCCCCGACGCTGAGCCGCCTCAGATGCCGGTGACCGCCGTCGGGGGCGGTGTAGCAGTCGGGCGGCAGCTCCAGCCCGTAGATGTCGATATGCTCGCCGCCGCGGCTGAGCTGTACCCGGTCATTCCTCAGCACCTGCACCCCTACGCCGGACATCGTCTTGAAAAGTATCTCCGCCTTTGCGGGAGCGTCGTTCTCGTGGTTGCCGGGGATATAGAACACCGGCGCCAGCCTTACAAGCTCCCTCATCATAGGTATGCGCGTCATTATCCGCTGAACGCTCTCGTTGCGGCTGAAAATGTCTCCGGTAAATACTATTATATCCGGCTTGTGCCTGCGGCACGCCTTTACCAGCCGGCTGTAATTTCTGCCGTAGTCCTTGGCGTGGAGGTCGGAAAGGTGCATGACCCTTGTGCCGTCAAAGACCTCCGGCAGGCGGGGGCTCTCTATCTCGCTGACGTAGAACCTTAGCCGTTTCACCGGTCTGTCGAGAAAATTAGCGTATATAAAGTCCAGCGGCTCGTCGAGCCATTTGGGAAGCGGCATTATCTCACCTCTCCAGATAAGCTTTCAGTCTGTCCTGCGCCCACATACCGTGACGGTAGCCGTAGTCGTATAGCCTGTTGAGCTTGACAGGATCCTTCTCTGTGCGGCTTATGAGCAGCTCCTTTTTGGGGTAGAACACGAACACCTTGCCCTCGTTTCTCAGCTTTGTCAGCTCCTCCAGCTGCTTGTTGTAGCGGTCAGCACGTGACTTTATCAGCTCGCAGAACTCGGGGTAGTCCCGGAAGGTGTGCAGTATCAGCCGCTGCGCCTTTTCGTCCGCCTTGACAAAGCCGCGCTGTCTGGTGAGTATCACTATCACCTTGTCGCAGCCCTCGTCCAGCGCCTGCTGAAAGGGTATGGAATCCGCGATACCGCCGTCCATGTATTTTCTGCCGTTTATCTCTATAGGCGGGAAGAGCAGCGGCAGAGCGCAGCTTGCCTGAAGGTATTTGAAGTCCTTGTCGTCCCGGGGCATATCGGGATAGAGCGCCTCGCCGGTCTCAAGATCGGTGATGACCGACACGCACTTGCCCTTGAAATCCGCGAAGGCGTCATAGTCAAAGAACAGGTGCTTGTTGGGGATATCGTGGAAGTCGTATTCTATATTAAAGAAGCTCCTGTTCTTAGGATCCAGCATATGATGTACGCCGGAATATTTTTTTGTCACATAGAACTCGTTTATCAGCCTTCTGTTCCTGTCCTTCTGCCATGAGCAGTAGGACACCCCGAAGGCTATGCCCGCAGACACGCCGATGAAATAGTCGGCTTTTATATCCTGCTCCATAAGCGCTTCCATAACGCCGCAGGAATATACCGTGCGGCTGGCGCCGCCTTCTACTACAAGACCCAGCATATATACATTACTCCTCTTGTCTTTAAAATCGTATACACAATTATTATAGCACACTGTAAATAATTTGTCACGGGATTTCGGGATTTTCATGACGGCAGACGGATAAATTGTATGGTCTGCATAAATCCTACGGCTGAAAATTGTGAAAGTTGTTATTACAAAACGGTTGACAAGTGTGTGTATATCTGCTATAATGTATATATCGAATATACACAATATTACATCTAGGGTGATCACATGGATATAATAATCTCAAATGCAAACGGCGAGCCTATCTATGAGCAGATATACTCGCAGGTGAAGGCGCAGATAATGAACGGCACGCTCAAAGAGGGGGACGCCCTTCCGTCCATGCGTGCGCTGGCTCAGCAGCTCAGGATCAGCGTCATCACCACCAAACGCGCTTACGAGGAGCTTGAACGTGACGGGTTCATAGAATCCTATACCGGCAAGGGCAGTTTCGTAAAGGCACAAAACATGGAGCTTTTCCGCGAGGAGGAGCTGAGAGCGATAGAGGGGCTTCTCGCAGAGGCGTGCGACAGAGCGCAGCGCTGCGGCGTGACCCTTACGGAGCTTAAAGAGATCGCGGAAATGCTCTACGGAGGGGATAATAATGAGTGAATACACAAATGCCATAGAGATAAACGGCATAACAAAACGCTATGACGGCTTTACGCTCGATAATGTCAGCTTCAATGTTGCCAGGGGCAGCATAATGGGCTTTATCGGGCAGAACGGCGCGGGCAAGTCCACTACGATAAACACCGTGCTGAACATAATAAAGCCGGACGATGGGGACGTAAAGATATTCGGTCTTGACAACAGAACGGACGAGTTGGAGATAAAGCAGCAGCTCTCCGCCGTGTTCGACGAGCTGCCCTTTCACGATGTGCTCAACGCCAACGCTCTGAACAATATCCTTAAAGGGGTGTTCGAGGGCTGGAGCAGCGAGACCTACTTTGAATACCTTGACCGCTTTCAGCTGCCGAGAAAAAAGAAGTTCGGGCAGTTTTCCAAGGGCATGAAGATGAAGCTCCAGATAGCGGCGGCGCTGTCCCACGGCGCAAAGCTGCTGGTAATGGACGAGGCTACCACAGGTCTTGACCCGGTGGTGCGAAACGAGATACTGGATATCTTCCTCGACTTTTTGCAGGACGAGGATCATTCTATCCTCATGTCCTCGCACATCACCACCGATCTGGAAAAGGTGGCGGACAGCGTGACCTTCATAGACCGGGGAAGGATACTGCTCACCGGCTTCAAGGACGATATCCTTGAGAGCCACGGTCTGCTCAAATGCACCCGCCGGGATTTCAAGGACATTGAGCCGGAGGACTTTGTCAGCGCCCGGGTAACGGATTTCGGTGCGGAGGTCATGGTGAGCGACAGGAGAGCCGCCGCAAAGAAATACGGCGGCGCGGTGATAGACTCCGCGACTCTTGAAGAGATAATGCTGTTCTATGTAAACAGAGAGAAGAAGGAATGGCGGTGAGATACCATGCGCGGACTTATATATAAAGAGCTGTATCTTTCAAGGAAACAGTGGATAATGGGCGGTGCGCTGATCGCGGGATTTATCCTGCTGGAGCTGCTGGTGATGTTCAGCTTCAGGTACGGCAACCTTGCTGATATATCGGGCAAGGAATCGAGTGTGGACGTCTGCTTTACGCTGTTTTCCATACTTGTGTGCATAGCGGCATACGCTGTCTTTGAGAGCGACAACGGCGGGATAGAGGCAGACTTCAAGGCAAAGTGGAACCTGTACGGCTACACGCTGCCGGTGAGCGAATACAAGCTTGCGGCGGTGAAGACAGGCAGGATAGCAGCGGGCTTTCTTACTGGCACGGCGATATCCCTGCTAAATTATCTGGTGCTGCTGGGGGTCACCGGCAGAGGATTTGAGAAGGTGTACATATATGCGTCGCTTGCTATCGGGCTGATATTCCTGCTGGTAGCCTGTATAGTGATACCCCTGACCTACCGCTTCAAGAACGAGAAGATATCCTACGGCATACTGGCGATAGTTTATGCTGCGGTGATGTGGGGGATATCAAGCTACATGGCGGACTTTCAGAAAAAGTTCACAGAGGCGCACCCGGACATGGACGAGTTCGCTTCCGATGAGGAGATGTTCAGGGCGCTTGCGGCGGACATGAAGGCTTTCACAGCCCACTGGGGCTGGGCTCTGCCGCTTATGATATCTGCGGTAATAGCGGTGAGCTATCTTTTCACCGTCAGAATGATAAGAAAGAGGGTGATGTGATGTACGGGCTTATCATCAAGGACTTTTACGTCAACAGGAAGTACAGCATCATCTTTGCGGCAGCGATAGTATTGCTGCACGCTCTGGAGTTCCTGGCGGCGATGTCGGGCGAGGACGACGGCTCCAACAGCTTTATTTTCAAGCTGCTGGGGGTAATGGTGGTGTTCAGCTCCTTCTATATGATAGGAATGCTCCAGCACGGTCTGTTTGAATCGGACGAGAGGAAAAAATGGGCGTACTACGTCACCTCCACAGAGGGCGGTGCGGCGGCACAGATATCTGCCAAGTATATCAGCGTATACCTGCTCTGCATGGGCGGCGTCATCATCTGCAATACAATTGGAGCGCTGGCGGCAGACCTGTCGGGATTCTCATTTGATGTCATGCCGCTTGTCTTAGCGGCGTTCTTTTCCCAGATGCTGCTGAGAGCCATAGACATCCCCTTTGTGGTGGCATTCGGCACAAAGCGGGGCAACATGGTGCGGGGAGCCGTGCTGGTACTGGGTATACTCGCGGTGGTGACCTACGCACTGTACGGCGATCTCAGCTACTTCGGCAACAGCATGGATACCTTCTGGGAGAAGTTCTTTGAGCTGTTCGATATGAAGGATAACCCCAGGCTTATGGTTGTGCTTCTGACAGCGGCGCTGGCTGTCATGCCTCTGTATTATCTCTCCTGCCGGCTGTCATGCAGGCTGTATCTGAAAGGGGTGGACGGATATGACAAGTGAAGAGAAAAAACTGACGGTAAAGCGGATACTGATTTTCCTTGTGCTGTCCTTTGTGCCGGTGTATCTCATAAGCATATTCGGCACAAACAAGGACTGCGAGTTCAAAACCCAGTTCGGGAGACTTTCTATAATGTGGTACCCTGCAATAGCGAATTTCGTCACCAGAGCCATAACAAAGGAGGGGCTTGAGGACAGCTGTCTCCGAATAAAACTAAAGGGTCACGGCAGACACTACGCTATGGCGATACTGCTGCCCATGCTGCTTTCGGCAGCGGCGGCGGTGATAGAGGTCATAAGGACGGGCGGAGACTACAGCTTTGCCCGGGGCATAAAGCAGCTGGACGGCGGTATGTCCGTTATGGCGAATATCCTTCTCTGCCTGACGGCTGCGGTATACGAGCTTGACCGGGGCTTCGGCGAGGAGTTCGGCTGGAGGGCATACCTCACCCCGAAAATGGAAAAGCTTATGCCCTCGCCTTTGGCTATAACGGTGAGCGGTATCATCTGGGGACTGTGGCACGCCCCGCTCATCGCAAAGGGCTACAACTTCGGCAAGGAGGTACACCCGGCGCTGGGCATAGCCGCTATGTGTCTCAGCTGCGTGGTGCTGAGCTTTATACTCACATGGCTCACCAAGCGCACCGGCTCTGTCTATCCCGCGGCGATATTCCATATAGTCTATGACGCCATGAACACCGTTATATACGCGGTGATAGTTTCGGGCGCTGCGGACTATGACCATACAAAGGACGTGTTCTCAAACGCATTCATATTCATGTGCATAGTTCCGCTTGCAGCGGCGGTGCCTATGGCGGTACTTGACATATCTCGCCGCAAATGCTATAATTAAATGGCAATTTTTGACCTTTGACAAAATTTCACGGAGGTAGAGATATGACTAAAAAACCGATAGCAGCACTGCTTGCCGCGGTAATGGCGCTGAGCGCTCTTGCTATGCCGGCTTCCGCAGTAATGTCTGACGCTCCCGCCGAGAGTGCCGGCAGCGAAGTGGTGCAGGTAGGGCTTATCAGAAAGAACTCCAAGTGCCGCTACAAGATATGCTCCGGCAAGACTGTAAGGATACTGGAGCTGTACAGCAAGGCGATAGAAACAAACGGCACCGTAAAGCTCCCCGCCAAGATCAACGGCATGAGAGTGACTGCCGTTGAGAGCAGCGCGTCGGATTTCTTCCGCACAAACTACAAGAAGATAAAGCTGGTGGATATCCCCGACAGCATAAAAGCTCTTCCCGATGAGAGCATAGGATACAGCAGCAAGATGTTTGAGAATAAAAGCAACGGTTCCGAGTTCATATACGGCTATAAAAGGTATTCCGGCACAAAGATCAAGTGCAGCGCTGATTCCTACGGTGAGGAGTATGCGGTAAACAACGGCGTGGATTATGTCTACAGGAATAACGATGACAAGCTGAAGGGAGTTATCCTGAAGGACAAGTATTCCATGGGCGCTGCGGCTATAAGATTCAGGTGGAACGAGGTCAAGGGCGCAGACGGCTACGAGATCTACCGCTATGAGGTTTACGGAGAGTCTAAGCTTATCAAGACGATCAAGGGAAGCAGCATTACGGAGTTCAAGGACTCAAAGCTGAAGCGCGGCGCAGAATATAAGTATTATGTATCCGCCTACAGGGAGAAGAACGGAGAGAAGGAATACGGCAAGAGCAGCTTCGGACTGGAGTTCATGACAAAGCCCAACGCACTTTCTACCGTCAAGGCTTCTCCGGTGAAAAAAGGCACTGTGGCTATGAAGGTGAAAAATTTCCAGACCCACAGCTTTAACCGCGCCGAGATAATGGATCCCGCCACCAAGGAATGGCATGAAGCCTGCTTTGACGACGGTAATGCTGACGGCAATGACTATATCATTTATTTCAGCGGTATGTACCTGCGCAATCCCTTTACCGGCAACTACTATATGGAGCCGCTGGAGTCGGGCAAAAAGTATAAGGTGCGCATATGCTATAACGGCAAGGTCTGCATATATTCATACCTCAGACGCTTCAACGGCACATTCAGCAAGCCGCTGACGCTCAAAGCCAAGTGACGGCGGAAAGGAGAATGTTACCATGATAACGAAAAGAATAATTTCCGCTCTGCTTGCCGCTTCTATGGCTCTGGGAAGCACGGCGCTCACCGCTTCTGCCGAAAAAGCGCCCATAGTAAAGAAACAGGCTTCCGCTGACAGCAGCTTTACGGCTGCGGGCAAGATAAAGTTCGGCAGCAAGTTTTCCTACAGGGTGAATCCCGACGGCAATACCGTTACGCTGATAGAGTTCACCGACAAGGCGATAGCCTCCGAGACGCTGAGGATACCCTCCAAGCTGGACGGCATGGAAGTCACCGTTATGGGTGAGGATCTCAGATCGTCGTTCTATACATACTACAAGCAGATAAAGGTGCTGGATATCCCTAAGACGGTAAAGAAGATCGAGGATGAATGTCTTCCGTGGTATCAGACGGACTTAAACTATACGCCCTTATTTTATCCCGATCACATTACCATAACCTGCTGCAAAAAAACGGCGGCAGAGACCTTTGCGGCAAGACATAACTATAAGTACAAGATAAAGGACGCCGACAAGAATTATGTCCATGCGGTACGTATGGTGAAGTCTGTGGCTGTCAGCAGCCGCATGGTAAAGTTCCGCTGGTCTAAGGTCAAGAACGTCGACGGATACAGAGTATACCGCCTGAAGAACAACAAGTGGAAGAAGATCGCCGATGTTGCCGCGGGCACTACATTCTACAAGGACTACGGCTGTGACAAGAATGGCTTCAATTATTATACTGTACGCGCTTTCCGAAAGTCCGGCGGCAAGACCTGCTGGTCAAAGAAAAGCACGATAAAGATAATAAAGTGCATGAGCCGAGACAAGACTCCGTATGTGAGCGACATGAAGGTGAGCGATGACGGACGCGGCGTTGGCTTTACCGTCAAGGGCTCCGGCAAGGAAATGGTATATACCTACGTCGATGTGCAGGATCCCGAGACAAAGCAGTGGAGCAAGCCGGTGATCAGCTATATCTACAACGGCAATTACGATTTCGATATCAAGGATTTCACCTTTAATATCGACGGCAGGGACTACACCGATGAGTTTGTCGAGGGCAATACCTATAATATCCGGGTAAGATACGGCGTGATCGTCGGCGACTCGGCGATACCCTATGACAACGGTTATATGATCTGTATGGATCACGTCCATTACGGCAAGCCGACTGTCAGATCGGTCACATTCTGATCGGCGGATAATACAATATCAAGCAGAGGTTTTCCGCATTACGGTGCGGGAAGCCTCTTTTTTATGTAATACTAATCCCTAAAAGAACAGCAGACAAATCTCGGCACTGACGGCTCAGCACCGATCTTTGTCTACTAACCTTTTAGGGATTGGTAAAAAAATACAGAATGATTTGTGAAAAATGACAATTTAGCTAAATAACTATTGACAATGTGTAAAAAGGGTGTATAATTATTAATGGAGCGTGAAATATACGCTTATAAACCAAGTTGGAGGTAGAAATATGACCAAGAAGTTGTTAGCAGGACTGCTTGCCCTCAGCATGACAGCAAGCGCGTTTGCACTTCCCGCGTCCGCAGTTTCCGATGCTCCCGCCGATGCCGGTGAGAGTTTTGCAGAGGAGTCGGTAGGGAAGGTCAAGAAAAACTCAAAATTCGTTTATCGTGTAAACCAGGACGGAACGGTCTCTATTTGCGATCTGACCAAAAAGGCGATAAACTCTAAGGGTGTAGTTACTATCCCTTCAAAGATCGGAGGAAAAAAGGTAGTTTATCTCGATGATGGTACTAGTGATTTCTTCCGTAAGAACTGGAAGAAGATCAAGATAGTAGATATTCCCAAGACTGTTACGGGTATTTACGGCGGTGCCGGTATAGGCTATACGGATGAGGTCGATCCTGATTACTACTATATGTATGGAAAGAGCCTCAACGGCGGTGGTGGCGGCGGCTACTACAAGAGAAACCAGAAGGTAAAGATCAAGTGCTACAAAAATTCCGGCGCAGAGCAGTATGCAATATACCATAATGTTCAGTGCATATTAAAGGATAAGTCCGCGGTCGCTCCTGTTATTATCAAGGATAATGTAAAGCTCGCAAAGACTGCAGCAAAGGTCACCTGGTTTGAGAGCGCCAACGCTTCGGGATATCAGGTATTTGAGAGGGATAATTACGATGAGGAGTATAAGCTCTTAAAGACCATAACCGGCAAGTCTAATACTACTTTGAAGCTGACAGGATTAAAGCGCGGCGAGGGAAAGTCTTACATGATAAAGGCATTCAAAAAGACTTCCGGCGGCAAGAAGTTCAGCAGCGAAAGCGCATTCTTCAATGTTATTACAAATCCCGGCAAGGTGACTATCTCAAAGACATCGATCGTTGCAGATTCAGGCGTAGGATTCCAGTTTGAAGATCCTAAAAACCGCACCTCCGGTTATGACTATCTTGTCGAGGTTTATGATTCCGCAAGCAAGAAGTGGTGCAGGGCTAGCTGTTCCTATTATTCTGAAGACGCCGTACGCAATGTATTTGTAAACGGATTTTATGATAATAGCCCCAATACCGGAAGAGGATATTTCCAGGCTCTGACCCCCGGCAAGAAATACAAGGTGCGTATGTGCATTGCAGGCAGTATGTATACAAGCACGGAATATAGAACGTATGAAGGCGCATACAGCAATACGCTGAAATTAAAGGCTAAGTAATGGTGTAAGGAGGAATAATGCTATGAATAAAAAGAGATTTATTTCCGGAATGCTCGCCGTTACTATGGCGCTCAGCAGTACCGCGGTAGCGGCTTCGGCTGATGTGACTGCTCCTGAGCAGGCTGCCGGTAGCGGAATAGAGATAGACAAGACCGGTGCGGTCTACAATTCAAAATTCGGATATATAGTCAATGCTGACGGAAAGACCATAACTATCATCGAGTTTACAAACAAGGCTATATCCGGCAATACTCTGGTGATACCTTCCAAGATAGGTAACAAAAAGGTCACCGGGCTGGCTGATTTACACCCGAGCTTCATTGATAACTACGGCAAGGTAAAGACGATCGATATACCCAAGACTGTCAAGGAGATCAATAACTGGCTCATCCCGGCAGATTCGGAATGGTATGTTGACGGAAAGCAGGTCAAGGCGCCCAATATCACTATCAAGTGCAGCAAGAAGTCTGCTGCCGAGAAATTTGCGGCTTTGCGCAATATGAAGTATACTCTCAAGGACGCCAGCAAGAATTATGTCAAGGCTGTAAGGATAAAGAAAACAGTCGGCGTAGGCAAAACATGGGCTAAGTTCAAGTGGGAAAAGTCAAGCAATGCTACCGGATACAGAGTATTTAAATTTGACACCGAAACCAATAAGCTGAAGAAGCTGGCTGACGTCAAGGTGCCGGAGTTCAAGTATACAAAGTGTGATCCCGGTTGCAACAATTATTTTGTTGTACGTGCTTTCCGCAAGTCCGGCGGTAAGACCTACTGGTCTGTGAACAGCACTATGAAGGCTATCCAGTGCCGCTCGCTGGCAAAGCCTAAGGTCGATAAGGCTTATTCTTCAAAGGTCGAGTATGACGACGGCAGTGACGTATACCGTCTGATTTTAGCGTTCCGCAATAGGGGTGAGCAGCGTCTGAGCATTGAAGTGCTTGATCCTTATTCCAAGATTTGGGGTGAGCCTGAGACCTACTACCTGTCAGATTATGCTTATGAAGACGGTTTAGCCCGAATAGATTTATCAAGTTATGCTGTAAATAAGTACGGCAGGTATTATTGGGAATCGATCGACAAGGGTCAGACCTATAAGGTACGTATCAAGAGTTCAACGAACATTGGTGATTCGACGACATATACCGATGATTGGGGAATTGATACCTTCAGCTACCACGAACAGTACGGCAAAGCTGTGACCAAGACCATAAAGGTAAAGTAATGCCCCCGGTTTGAATAACAGTCAAAACAGTCACCCGCTTTTTACAGCGGGCGGCTGTTTTTATAGTCTGATATGAACTTTATGTAAATTTTGTGCAAAGAATATGTGAAAACGACAATAATGTGTTACACTTTGGGCTTTTATTTTGAATGTACTATATAGAAGTAAGATCTGTATGAAAGGAAGTGCTGTTTATGGATAATAAACGTATGGTCTGCGGTCTTGCCGCGGCTGTTATGATGTTGGGAGGCACGGCGCTGCCGGCGTATGCCGAAGCCGTATCCTCCGGGAGTGCCGCTGTCAGCGCTGTCGGGAAGATAGTGTCGGGAGATGCCTTCTGCTACAGGACTGAGGCGAACAACGAGGCTACGATACTTGATCTCACCGAAAACGCGATAGACGGCGAGGGCGTGGTGAAGATACCCGAGACTATCGACGGGTTCACCGTTACGGCTATCGGCACCTCTGTGGCGGATTTCTTCCGGGAAAACTGGAAGACTATCAAGGTGGTGGATTTCCCCTCCACTATCGTTGAGATAACAGATGATCAAGGGGGTTACGATGATGATATCGGTATAGGCTACAAGAACAAAAAGATGCTTGCCGATCCCTATGACGCCATGACCTTCAGATATACCGTTTACAAGCGCAATCAGGCTGTGACTATCAAATGCACCAAGGGCTCGCCCGTTGAGAAATACGCTATTCATAACAGCGTGCCCTACGTCTACAACAACCCGAAAAAGACTCAGCTCAGCCGTCCGATACAAAGATTCAGCAAGACAAAGTGTACCGCCGGCTATATAAAGTTCGGCTGGTTCCCGGTTGCGGGCGCCGGCGGCTACAAGATCTACAGAGCCACCGAGACCTCAGCAAAAATTGGCAAGCTGAAGCTCATAGCCACCGTCAAGGGCGGGGACAATACCGTCTATAAGGACACTGCTGTGTCCGCCGATTACCGTTACCGCTATGTGATCAAGGCGTTCAAAAAGGTAAACGGCAAGACCTATACCAGCAAAAATTCCGATTGGTATCTGTGCCTCAAGCCCAGGACTCCTATCGTCAAGGATACAAAGGAATTTGGCTTTGCGGTAAAGAGAGTCAAGAACAACAGTTATTTCCTTACGGCTGTCGAGATATATGACTATGACGATAAGAAATGGTATCCCGTTGTAGTAAGATGGGTAAAGGACAAGAGCGACGGATACAGATACTTTACACCCAGGAGATACATAGTGATAGACCCCGATACTCTGGAGTGCTACGGCGAGGACATAGACACTGCCAAGAAGTGCAAGTTCAGAGTAAGAAGAAGCTGCTGCGGACAGTACAGCGATTACAGCAAGATCATCAAATGGGATCCTGCAAAGAACAAGTAAGGGGGCGGGGAAAATGAAAGCTAAAAGAATTATTTCCATACTTATGGCTGCCGGCATGGTGCTGAGCAGCGCGGCGTTTCCCGCTGCGGCGGCAGAGACGGCAGGCAGCTCCTATGAGTACTGCGCGGGCGCCAAGACAAAGGTGACGTCAAAGTTCGTATACAAGATAACCGGCAAGAACAGCGTTGCCATACTGGGCTTCAAGAAGAAGGCTGTCAACTCCAAGGGTATGCTGGTGTTCCCCGCGAAGCTGGGCGGCAAAAAGGTGACAAAGCTGGGCGCAAAGAAGAGCAGCAGCCTCAGCGAAAGCTTTGAAGCCAATGCGTACAAGATAAAGTCGGTCAAGATACCTGACACCGTCAAGAAGATAGAAGCCCGCAGTATCCATATTTACAGCAGAGAACAGCCTGCTTCTATCAGTGAGCTCCGGCGCAGCAAGCTTGCAAATATCACATTCTACTGCACCCACGGCTCTGCGGGAGAGAAATATGCGGCGGAGAACGGCTTCAAATACAAGCTCTACGGCGAGAACAAGGACTTCCTTACAGCGCCGCGCATAAACAGCGAAGTCGGCATAAACGGCAGCAGCGTCAAGATCAGCTGGAAGGCGGTCAGCGGCGCAGAGGGCTATACCGTATACAGCGCCGAGGAATTTGCAAACGGCTGGGGAAAGGGCACAGATGTTGGCAATACCCTGAGCTTTTCCAATGAAGCTTCCAGTGCAGGCTGCTATTACAAGGTGGAAGCCTACCGCATCGTGAACGGAAAGAAGGAGGTATCTCTTTCCAGCGCGATCAAGTACGTGGTGCCCGCCAAGCAGTTTGACCTGAAGCTCGTGAGCAAAAACCGGATCATCGACGGCAATGGCAGACATCCCGGCTTCTGGCTGGATTTTGAAAAGCCAGATGAGGAGGGCAACGTTATCGCAGAGATAAAGGATCCTTACGACGGCAAGTGGTACACGCTGGGCTATTTCAGCTACGACAGCAACTGGGAGGACGGCTTCGAGCCTTATGAATACATTTCGGTCAGCTTCAACAGCTACAGAAAGACGATCGGGAACAAGGTCTATGCCGAGAGCATTGACGAGGATCAGACCTATACTGTCCGTGTGGGCTTCCCCGTGTTTGTAAGTGACGCGGTATCTCCCGTGACAGAAAAATACGGCAATTACTACTATCACGATACATTACTGATCCATAATCAGTTCGACAAGAGCGTGACTCTCGACATAAAGCTCAGCGATCTGAAATAACAAGCCACACAGTAAATATGATATAGATGTAAAAGTCCCCGCAAACCTGGCGTTTCGGGGGCTTTTGCCGTTAATGTGTTGAAAATGTAAAAAGTTTAAAAAAGGGCTTGCATTTTTTAATAATGTGTGCTATAATAGATAAGTCAGGAATGAAAACCATGACCGTAAGATCTCGATCCGAGATATAGGTGTGCGGGTCCTGCGCAATGAAGCACTGTGAACCATGTCAGGCGGGGAACCGAGCAGCATTAAGCAGATCGTTTCGTGTGACGCAGTTTCGCCTGCACGCCTATATGTCGGATCGATTTTTTGATGTTAGGGGGGTCTTAGGTTGTATCAGGCATTGTACAGAAAATGGAGACCGAGATCCTTTGACGATGTTGTGTCTCAGCCGCATATCACCGCCGCGCTGAAAAATCAGCTCGCTGCGGGCAAGACGGCTCACGCCTATCTGTTCACCGGCTCGCGGGGAACGGGTAAGACTACCTGTGCGCGTATTTTTGCCAAGACGATAAACTGCGAGAACCCTCATGACGGTCAGCCTTGTCTTGAGTGCAAGGTATGCAAGGCGGCGGAGAACGGCTCACTCCCCGATATCATCGAGATAGACGCGGCTTCAAACTCCCGCGTGGACGATATCCGCGAGCTTCGCGAGGGCGTTATCTACACGCCGGAGTTCTGCAAATACAAGGTGTATATAATCGACGAGGTGCATATGCTCTCGCCGGGGGCGTTCAACGCTCTGCTGAAAACTATGGAGGAACCGCCTCCCCACGTCAAGTTCGTGCTTGCGACTACTGAGATACACAAGGTGCCGGAGACTATCGTTTCCCGCTGTCAGCATTTTGATTTCGGACGCATACGCAGCGAGGATATCGTGGCGCGGCTCGGTTACATCTCGGAGCAGGAGGGCTTTACGCTGCACGATGACGCGGCGGCGATGATCGCAAGGCTCTCGGACGGCGGTATGCGCGACGCGCTTTCGCTGCTCGACCGCTGCTCGGCTTACTCGGACGACATCACGCTTGACATAGTATCCAACGCAGCGGGCATAGCGGGCAGGGATTATCTCTTTGACCTGCTGGAAAAGCTTGCGGCTTCGGATACCGCAGGGGCTATCGCGGCGGTGGACGAGCTCCACGGCAAGTCCAAGGACTTGAAGGTGCTGTGCGGAGAGCTGCTCACCATGTCGAGAAATCTTATGCTGATACGCTCCACCGACGGTGCGCGTGATCTTATCGCCTGTCTGCCGGAGGAGTTTGAACGGCTCAGCGCTATCGCGGCGACGGTGTCGCTGGACAGGATATTTGAGTTTATAGACCAGCTCCAGCAGTGCAGCGAGCGCTTCGCAAGAGCCTCGGACAAGCGCATCGAGCTGGAGATATGTATGATAAAGCTTTGTACCTCAAAGCCTAAGACAGCGTATGATCAGGCGGGGGACAAGGTGGACAGCGCGGAGCTGGCGGCGCTCAAAGCTCAGGTGGAGACGCTGACCAGGGCGCTGGCTTCAGGCACACAGCCGGCGGCGGTACAGCTGCCTCAGCCTGCCGAAAAGCCCAAGAAGCCGCCCAAGCCGCTGAAAAGATTCGATCCCAACAACTTCACGCCGCTTAACGAGTGGCAGGAGATACTGGACATAATAAAGCAGCGCTCACCGGCGCTGTGGGCGTTTCTCAAGGATTCGCTGGCGTGCATTGAAAACGGGATATTCAACGTTGTGGTGCCCAGCGAGTTTTTCAGAAAGAAATTCACCGAATCCGGCGACAAGGATATACTCAAGAAGATAGTCAGCGAGTACTACCACAAGGACTTCGGCTTTATGGTGTACACCTCGGCAAATGTGGACATCAAGGAGAAGGAAGCGCCGATAAAAGAGCTTATAAACCGAGCCCGTGAAAACGGGGTAGAGGTTGAAATTATAAAAAAATAATTAATAAGGAGTTTTAAAACATGAGAGCAAGATTACCACAGGGAATGGGCAAGGGTCCTTCGGGAAATATGAACCAGATGCTCAAGCAGGCACAGGAGATGCAGGAGAAGATCACCGATCTTCAGAGCGATCTGGAGCAGAGAGAGTTCTCCGCTTCTGTAGGCGGCGGCGCTGTTGAGATCAAGATCAACGGCAAGCGCGAGGTGCTGAGCCTCAACATCAAGCCCGAGGTTGTTGACCCCGAGGACGTTGAGATGCTCCAGGATCTTATCATGAGCGCATTCAACGAGGCTGTTCACAATCTGGACGAGGTAAGCGACAAGGAAATGAGCGAGCTTACCGGCGGAGTATCCTTCCCCGGACTTTTCTGATAAATGGATAACAACAACGCGCTCCCGCTGGTCATGCTTGCCGAGCAGTTCGCAAAGCTGCCGGGAATCGGCATGAAGTCGGCGGAAAGACTGGCGTATCACGTAATGCAGATGTCGGACGGCGAGGTAAAGGATTTTGCTGACGCGCTGATAAACGCACACCAGAAGGTACACACCTGTGCGGTCTGTCAGAACCTTACCGAGAACAGGCTCTGTCCCATATGCTCAGACCCGCGGCGCGACACGACTACCGTATGCGTGGTGGAGTCGCCGAAGGACATCAGCGCTTTCGAGCGCACCCGGGAGTACAAGGGAGTATATCACGTCCTGCACGGGCTGATATCGCCCATGGACAACGTAATGCCCGATCAGCTCAAGATAAAGGAGCTGCTGGCGCGTCTTGACGGCAGTGTGGAGGAGGTCATAATGGCTACCAATCCTACCGTTGAGGGCGAAGCTACCGCCATGTACATCTCCAAGCTGATAAAGCCGCTGGGTGTAAAGGTCACAAGACTGGCATTCGGTATGCCGGTAGGCGGTATACTGGAGTATACCGACGAGGTAACGCTTTACAAGGCGCTGGAAAACAGAAACGAGATATAACAGCGGATCCAACCGCGCGAGGTTGGGAAAACGCCCCTGCGGGGCTTATTTCCAGGCGAGGAGCCCTAAGCAAGGGTTTGGGGACAGAGTCCCCAATTGCTCCAAAGGGGCAACCCCCTGTCAAGCAGAAAGCCCCCGTGAGTGGAGATCAATGATGCCTTGACGACCAAACGGAACCAACGATTAAAATCGGCGTCCAAAAGCCAAACGTCCCGAAAAGGCGCAAACAACCAGACAACACAAAATCGGCGATACCAGACCAGTATCGCCGATTTTTATTGCGCGAGAGAGCGAAGCGATTCGAGTGCAACCGCTTATACTAATCCCTAAAAGAACAGCAGACAAATCTCGGCACTGACGGCTCATCACTCGTCGTCAAGCTCCCTTGCAGGGCGACAGCC
>CACXDI010000204.1 GCA_902766335.1 uncultured Ruminococcus sp.
AAGCTGTTCCAAGACGAAAAATCTGACCCATTAGCTTTGCTAATGCCCGTTTCTGACGCACAATGATTGTGCGGTGTTGCCTTAAAGCTCACTCGTTGAGCTTGTAATTCTGGAGCACATTGCATATCTTGAGTGTGCCTGTCTTGTTTCCTATCGTGAAGCTCTCGCTGGTAAGGAAGGTGATGTTCAGCTCCGACTCGTCGATGAAGATGTCGCCGCCGCCCTCCATGTCGCCCACGCCGGATACCCGTCCGCCCTCGGCGTAGAGGTTCATGCAGACGTGCATGATATGGCAGTCGGAAGCTCCGCCGTAGGAGCCGATGCATACTATATTCTTGCCCTTCATAAGAGTGCTGATTTTAAGCTTGCTCAGCCTGATATCCGAATAGTCCCCGTCCATAGTGCCTATGCCGCACAGACGGTTGCCGGAGCCGCTGCAAATGATGTGTGTGTTTTCCGCTATAAGCGTGATGCTGCCCTGCATAGAGCCTATGCAGACGGCGGTAGCCGCCGCCACCTCGACGCGTACATCGCAGTTGTTTATATTCACTACGGTGTTGTCGTTCCAGCCGCCGATGCCGACGCAGTTCACGTTGTTGCAGTTGAGCTCCACCTTGCCCGCGTTTATGGATATGGGCTTGGAGTGGCCCGCGCCTATGCCTACCGCGTTCTCGCCGTTTATGTTTATCTGAAGATGTCCGTCCATATTTATGTTGATCTCGCCGCAGGAGGCTATCGGGGAATTGCCTATGGCGTAGCTGTCGTGGGCGTCGGGATTTATGGTGAGCTTTCCTATGCCGTTTATAGTAAGCGATGAGCTCTCAGGTACATATATGCCTGAATGGTCAAGGATATTATTGCCCTCGCAGATAAGAGTGATATCGCAGTTGTGACCCAGCGTTATGGTGGGCTCGTCCTCTTTCGCCTCTATGCCGACGCTTTTCATGGTAAGCACACACTCGGCGCCGTCGCTGAAGGTGACAGGCATTTTCAGCAGGCTCTCGTTGCTTCCCAGCAGAGTGACCTTGCCGCCCTCTATGTATATGTCCGAGAATTTCTCAAGCGCAAGCTCCTGCATATCCACCGTCTCGCCGTCGGCAGCGTGGTATATCTTTTTGACAAGTCCCGCCGCTTCAAGATTTATGGCGACTATCTGATTCTTGACATCTTCAGAAATGCTGTTGACGAACACCGGCTTGGGGCGGGATACATAGTAACCCTGGAGCAGGTCTACGCTCATGAATATCAGCGTGCGTATCTCCTCTATGGTCTCAACGCCCTCGCCCAGCGCCAGCATACCTGACGAGTGCAGGAACTCTATAGTACCTGCCACGAGCTTCTGCATACGGGGCTTGCGGTCTATGTCCGCTATCAGCGAGCGGTCAAGCTTTACCACCTGCGGACGGTATCTCAGCAGGTTAGAGGTGTTGGAATAACCGGTGCCGTAGTCGTCTATCGCCACCTGCATACCGGCGCTCTGTATGCGCTCGATAACGTAGTTGAGGCTGGCATCGTCAAGCTCGGTGCTCTCTGTAAGCTCCACGACCACCTTCTCCATAAGCTCGCCGTAGGAATTTTTGATCTCGGCAAAGTCCTCGTCTGTAAGCACCTGAGAAGGTATCGCATTTATGAAAAGGCTTCTTTCGTCAAAGTAGCTCTGATTCTCGCTGAGCACAGCCATGGTGTTTTTGACCGTGGCAAGCTCGATATCGTAAAGTCTGCCGTAGCGTGTAGCCAGATCCAGTATCTTCAGCGGATTGAAGCCGGTCTCGCTTCCGGTGCGCATCAGCGCCTCGTAGGCTACGATATCGCCGGTGCGTGCTGATACTATAGGCTGGAAGTGATATTTGAAAAGGTTCTGGTCAAGCAGCTTTGAGAACTTTACCATGTCTCCGTATTCGCTGCCCTGCTTGGAGTAATGCTCCGACTCGAACAGCTCCTCGCCCGCCTTGCCGTTAGCCATAGCCTGGTAGAGCGCAAGGGTGGCGGCGTGCATCTTGAAGGTGGGGAGCATATCGTCCTGACATACACCGGTCATCAGCGACATATAATTGTGCTCACTGACGATCTCGCCGAAGTGATCGATAAGCTTGCAGTTCTCCACCGCAAGTCGTAACTCCTTTGCGGCGGCAAGGGGATCGGCGCAGTCCTCGCAGAGCAGTATCCACAGCTCGTCCTTTTCGCGCTGAGATACCAGCGTGCCCTCCGGCAGAGTTTCAAGTATAGCGCTGACGGCGCTGGACAGCGAGAATTGCTGCTCCGCCCGGGAGCCCTCGGTGCCCTGTACCTTGGTGAGCAGCAGAGCGCGTTTGCTGCTGCTTTTGCCCAGCACTTCAAAAAGCTCCGCCTGAGAGACCAGCAGTCCGTTTATATGAGAATTGCTGAAGGCTCTGTCATTGAGCGCGACGATACCCGCCGTAATGCCCTCCGGCACATTGTTCAGAAAGCTGAGCGTAAGGGGAAGGTTTTCGTTGCGCAGCTCGATAAGCCTGTCCAGCACTCCGCGGACAGCGTCGTAATCCACGTACAGACCTTTGCCTTCCGGCAGTTCCAGCATCTCGTGAGACACGCCGTCGCACAAAGCCTGCCTGCCGTCATCGTCCAGCAGAAAGGCGCCCGCGTAGATATCGGCAGCGCCCACCGCACGCCAAAGCTCTCCGAAATACCGTTCCCACAGCTCTTTTATATCCATACCATTCATAAACAAACCTCACAGGCTCCCCGCAGGGAGCATATCATATAGTATTTTAATATTTTTCAAAATAAAAACACACTCTATTTTAATTATATCAGTTTTTTTAAACAAAGTCAATAGATTTTTGGATATCTTCTACGTATTTTACATAGATTTGTTTTATGAACTTTTGTGAAATATTTTTTTATTATCATACTTTACAAATCGAAAAAAGTATGATATAATAAATATAATTACCAAAAGCACAGAAACATTACAGAAAAGGAACGGCAAAATGGACTGGGCAGAAATAAATGTATACACCTCTACAGAAGGTATAGAGACCGTTACCGGCGAGCTTATCGCGCTGGGGATAACGGGCTTTGTTATAAAGGACGCCAAGGACTTTGAGGATTTCCTCAATGACAAGACCGGCAACTGGGATTACATAGACGATGATCTCATGGGGCTGCGCGGGTGTGAGACCACCGTGACCTTCTATCTGCAGCAGGACGCGGCGGGCGCCGAGCTTTTGCAGCACGCGAGAGAATGTGTGGCGGCTCTTAAAGAACATCACCCCGAGGGCTTCGGCAGACTGGATATGGAAGTCAAAAACGTCCGGGATGAGGACTGGGCTAACAACTGGAAGAAATACTTCAAGCCCATTGAGATAGGAGACAAGCTGCTCATCAAACCTTCCTGGGAGCCGGTGCGTGAGGGCGAGACCAGGCGGATCCTTGAGATAGACCCCGCCGGCAGCTTCGGCACCGGGCAGCACGACACCACACGTCTTTGTCTTGAGCTTATCGAAAAGCACGTGCCCGAGGGCGCAAAGACTCTCGATCTGGGCTGCGGCAGCGGCATACTCTCGGTTGGAGCCATGATACTGGGCGCCGGCAGCGTATGCGCGGTGGACATCACCCGTGAGAGCATGAAGTCCACGAAAGAGAACTTTGTCAAGAACGGTTTTTCCGTGGATAAGCTCACCACATTCTGCGGCGACATCACAAGCAGCGAAAAGCTGCGGGGCGAGATCGGCTCGGGCTATGACCTGGTATGCGCCAACATCGTGGCGGATGTGCTTATCGCCATGACTCCCTATTTCGCGGGATTCCTCAGAGACAGCGGCAGGCTGATAGTTTCAGGCATAATCGACGAGCGCCGGGAGGAAGTCATAGAGGGCATAAAGTCAGCCGGCTTTGAGCTTATGGAGCAGAAAAGCTCCAATGACTGGAACGCGGCGTATTTCATCAAAAAATAAGAATATAGAGACGCAAAACGCATACTAAAGACAGAAAGGATATGATAATGATGCAGGCAGTATTTTTAGTTATAAAGCAGACAGAGCTGGTAGACAGCATAATGGAAGCCCTTGCCGAAGCGGGCATACGCGGCGGCACGGCGATAGATTCGGTAGGTATGGCGCGTTCCATAACGCACCTCAATCAGAATGTAGCCATGGTGCAGCTGCTCCGCGGCATACTCAACGGCGAGGACGAATCCCACAAGTCCAAGACGATCTTCGTGATAGTCAAGGACGAAGAGGTAGAGGCTGTAAAGAAAGCCGTCCTGGGCGTCACCGGCGATCTTTCCAAGCCCAACGCCGGCATAATGTTCGGCTTGCCCGTAAGCTTCGTCGAAGGTTTTTCTTAGTCCGCGCAGTAGCCCTCGCTCGTGTGATATCTTCGCCTTTTTTGAGCCGCGGCATATGTGGGTGCTATACCTTCAGTTTGCGACCTCTGGCGTGGTCATGGGGAAAGTTTGCGCAGCAAACTTCTAGCAAAAAAGTCCCGCAGGGGCGTTTTGCCGCCGTCGCTGTCCATAGCTGTAGATAGTGCGATATTGCGCTGCGGCATATGTGTTATTAATGGGTTGACATTTGAGACAGGATATGCTATAATATAAGATAGAAAAAGAGGGTACTGCACAAGACTGTGGCTTTAGCGGTTCTCCCCTCGTCTTTTAGCTATTAAATAACCGCCGACTTGTGGAAGAGAGGGCGGTTATTTTTTTCTGTTATTTATACTAACCTTTTAGGAATTAGTATAATTTGGGGGAGCAATAGCATGAGAATAATTATTTGTCAATCTGAAAAAACTTAAAATAAATGAATTTTTAATAATTTATGTCTTGACAAAACATATATAGAGGTTTAAAATTATATTATGTATGACTATGCCGTGATGTGACGCGGCAGGAAAGGCAGTGTTTTTTATGCTTACATTAGACAAGGTCTACAAGGCTTCCCACGTTCTCAAGGAGGTATTAAGACCTACACAGTGCATCAGGGCGCTTAAGATAGACCCCGAGGCTGAGGTATACCTCAAGACCGAGAATCTTCAGGTCACCGGCTCCTTCAAGGTTCGCGGCGCCTATTTCAAGATATCCCAGCTCTCTGAGGAGGAGAAGGCTCACGGCGTTATTGCCTGCTCGGCGGGCAACCATGCTCAGGGCGTGGCGCTTGCGGCTCAGAAGAACGGCATCAAGGCGGTCATCTGTCTGCCCGACGGCGCTCCCATATCCAAGGTGGAGGCTACCAGGAGCTACGGCGCGGAGATATGCTTAGTCCCAGGCGTTTATGATGACGCCTACAACCGTGCGCTGGAGCTTAGAGACGAGAAGAACTACACCTTTATCCACCCCTTCGACGATGAGAATGTTATCGCGGGACAGGGCACTATAGGTCTGGAGCTCATCGACGAGATCCCCGATCTTGACGCTGTTGTAGTGCCGGTGGGCGGCGGCGGACTTATCTCCGGCGTGGCTTTCGCACTCAAGTCGCTGAACCCCAACATCAAGGTCTACGGCGTTCAGGCGTCGGGCGCACCCTCTATGGTGAACTCCCTCAAGGACGGCAAGATAGAGTGCCTCGACAGCGTATCCACCATAGCCGACGGCATAAAGGTCAAGGAGCCGGGCGAGCACACATTCGAGTACTGCAATAAATACGTGGACGACATCGTGACCGTCACCGACGACGAGATATCCTCGGCTATCCTCGCGCTTATCGAGCAGCACAAGCTGATATCCGAGGGCGCGGGCGCCGTATCTGTAGCAGCCGTTATGTTCGGCAAGGTGCCGGTCAAGGGCAAGAAGGTAGTATGCCTGGTGTCCGGCGGCAACATAGACGTTACGATCCTTTCGAGAGTTATAAAGCGCGGTCTGCTGAAATCGGGACGCACCGACACTATGGCTATCCAGCTTGAGGACAAGCCGGGACAGCTCCAGAGCGTGTCCGAGATACTTGCTTCCCACGGCGGCAACGTGGTATCCATACATCACGAGCGTGCCAGCGAGGACAGCGACATCACCGACTGCATACTCCGCATAGTGATAGAGACCCGCGACTTCGAGCATATCCGCCAGATCCGCACAGCTCTTGCGGAGGCGGGCTTCAAGATAGTCAACAGATAATACAGCATATCAAAATACAGGAGGACATATATCATGGAAACGATCTACACAAAAAATGCACCCGACGCTATCGGACCCTATTCCCAGGCTAAGGTGGTAAACGGACTGGTATTCACCTCGGGACAGATAGCTATCAATCCTGCAAACGGAAATGTTGAGGCAGACACCATTGAAGGTCAGACCGAGCAGGTGTGCCAGAACCTCAAGAATCTTCTCGAGGCGGCGGGCAGCTCCCTTGACAAGGCTGTAAAGACCGTCTGCTTCCTCGCCGACATGGGCGACTTCGGCGCATTCAACGAGGTCTACGGCAAGTACTTCACCTCCAAGCCCGCACGTTCCTGCGTGGCTGTAAAGACTCTCCCCAAGAACGTTCTCGTTGAGGTAGAGGTAATAGCTGAGGTATAAGAGATTATCAGTGCAGGGCGGGGGCAAGCCCCCGCCATTTTTCTTATTATAATACTAACCTTTTAAGAATTAGTATAAGGAGTCGTTGTTTTGAAAAGAAGATTACGCAGGCGCTTGTATGTTGAGTCGCGGTCTGCGGAGAAGTATTCGCTCGCTTTCTTTAAGTGGGTGGGTATCGCGGCAGTCACGGGACTGGTGGGCGGAGTCATTGGCGGGCTGTTCCATATGTCGGTGACGGCGGCGAATGCCTTTCGCTCCGAGAATAAATATGTGATATTCTTTATGCCGCTGGCGGGTGTGCTGATCGCCTGGCTGTATCACGTCTGCAAGTACGAAAAGGACGGCGGCACTAATCTGATAATCAGCTCTATCCGCACTAAAGGGCATATCCCGCTGAGAATGGCGCCGCTGATATTCGTCTCCACCGTGCTGACCCACCTGACCGGCGGCTCCGCCGGACGCGAGGGTGCGGCGCTCCAGCTGGGCGGCTCTATCGGCAGTTCGATAGGCGAACTGTTCAGGGTGAAAAAAGAGGACGCGGGAGTCGCCGTGCTATGCGGCATGAGCGCACTTTTCTCTGCGCTGTTCGGCACTCCGCTCACGGCGACGTTCTTCGCCATGGAAGTCATAAGCGTGGGAGTCATCTACTACGCGGCGCTGGTGCCCTGCCTTACCGCATCGCTGACCGCCTTCGGCGTGACGCTCCTTATGAAGATAAAGCCCGCCCACTTTGCCATAGAGTCTCATGTGCCGAAGCTGGGATTCCCCTCGCTGGCACAGACAGCCGTTCTGGCGGCGCTCTGCGCCGTAGTGAGCATTTTCTTCTGCGTGACGATGAAATTCACCCACACAAAGCTGGAGAAGCTCATCTCAAACAAATACCTGCGGGCGGCTGCCGGCGGCGCGGCGATAGTGCTGCTCACCCTGCTGCTCCGCACCACCGACTACAACGGCGCCGGCACTCAGGTGATAGAGCGCGCAGTCACCGAGGGCAGGGCTATGCCCTACGACTTTCTGCTGAAGATAGTCTTTACCGCCATAACCATAGGCGCGGGCTACAAGGGCGGCGAGATCGTGCCTACTATGTTCATAGGCGCGACGCTGGGCTGCAGCGCGGCTCCCTGGCTGGGGCTTGACCCCTGCTTCGGCGCGGCTGTGGGAATGGCAGCGCTTTTCTGCTCGGTGGTCAACTGCCCGGTGGCGGCGATATTCCTGAGCCTTGAGCTGTTCGGCAGCGAGGGCGTGATACTCTTCGCGGCAGCCTGCGGCGTCAGCTATATGCTTTCCGGCTACTACGGGCTGTATTCAAGTCAAAAAATAGTATATTCAAAACTCCATACAAGATATATAAACAAGAGGACAAAATAGATGAATATATACAGGGATCACAACAAAATGACAAACGCAGAGCTTTACGATTACCATAAAAGAGTGCTGAGCCGGCGCAACTTATGGATAGCGGTGCCGTGGGTAGTCGGCACAGGAGGCTTTCTGATGTGCTGCCTTGCGGGCTGGTCTACCTATCCGCAGGTCATGATGTCCGCTTCAATCGGCTACCATGCCAGCACTGAGGTGTTCGGTATTATCACCTGGGCGCTTTTCGCGATCCTGACGGCGTTCCTGCCGCTGGAGAACGGGGACCGGAGATTCGCCCCGGCGATACTCATGGGCGCTTACGATCTGGTGGTGCTGCTGTTCGGGCGCATAGACATAGCGGGGCTGGTTATGGCGCTCTACTATGTGGGCGCCGCCTTCGCGCTGGAGCCGATACGCAAGGAGCTGCATTTCCTCCGCGCACACCCCCGCTACCCCTTCCTTGACCGCTTTGAGCAGGACGAGCTGAGGGAGAAATTGGTGTCGGAATATTATGAAAACTCGCCACAGATGCAGAAAATGCAGCAGAAAAAGCCCGCTGCCCGTGTCTATGACCCGTCCATGACCGACGAGATACTCTCGACGCTGCCCAAAAGGCACATCGAGGAGGTACACATAAACAGGGGCTATTTCGACGAGCCGGAGCAGACCTATACGGACGATCTCGCCAACCAGCCGGAGAATATCGACAGGCTCTCCCGCAAGGAGGATTTCGAGGAGATCTCCGAGGAATTTGAGGGAGATTTCAAGGTCAACGGACATTTGTGAGAGAAAAAAAGAGCCGCGTGCCGTAAAAAAGCACGCGGCTTTGTTGTATTTTACAGTACCTCGTAGCGGTTCTTGCCGCCATGCTTGGCTTTGTAAAGCGCCTGATCCACTCTCACCAGCAGACCGTCCAGCGATTCGCCCTTGACCGCTTCGGTCACGCCTATGCTGAGCGTCTGGTGCCCTGCCTTGGGGAAGTTCATGGCGTTGAAATCCCGGAGGATATCCGCCGCCGCAAGCTTGGCGTAGCTCAGATCGAAGGGGAGCAGCAGCATAAATTCCTCTCCGCCCCACCTGCCGGCGTCGGCGTCATCGTTGTTCTCGTAAATGCCGCACCTCAGCATCGACGCCAGACCCGTGAGCACCGTGTCGCCCTCCTGATGACCGTAGGTGTCGTTGACGTGCTTGAAGTTGTCGATGTCGAGCATGAGCAGCGTCATCGGCTCGCCGGTGGCAAGGCGCTCGTCTATACGGCGCTGTATCTCGCTTCGGTTGTGGAGCTTTGTCAGACCGTCTGTGATAGCAGCCTGCTCCAGCTCGTCAAAGGCGGCGTTGATGTAGCTCGCCAGCCTGTTTATCAGCGATACCTTACCGGAGAAGCCGGACTGGTCTATCTCCAGCTCGCCGGTGCGTTTTGAAGCCGCCGTGCCCTCACGCATAGCCGCTATTACCATGGTGACGTTGTGCTGATTGAGAAAGCCGTTGGTGCGGAGAAATTCTCCCGATGTGTAAAAGCCCGATGTGGGAGCGATATTCTGGAAAGGCAGCGATTCCTTAGATACCTCAGTGTTGCCCCAGAATGTGCGCCTTGCGGCACAGGAGAATATCTGTATGACCTCAGGATTGAAATTCTTTATCACACGTCCGTCCGTCTGCACGCTTTCAAGTATCGTCCAGGGATCGCCGTATGCAAGCCTTGCGGGCACGTCCTCCTCGATGTCGGAGGTCATGGTGAGCGAGCCGTCGGGATTGCTCGCCGTGGGAGCACGGAGTATATCTATCCCGTTGTGCTGATAGAGGAAGGGGAACTCCAGCGAATTGTAGAAGAAATGCTCGTTGTTGCGGATATTGAGGTACTTGCTGTACACCTCGTAAGCCGGCTCGTTGTCCAGCTCGTAGAGTATATTGCCGTCCGACATGGTGACATGGAAGGTCTTGCCGAGGGGCTTCCAGCCGGCGATGAAGGTAGAGGTGACATGGAAATCCTCGCCGCCCAGCAGCCAGAACACCACGCCGCTCTCGCTCATGCCGCCCGCCTTTGAGAACACGCAGGCGCGGTTGTCGTAAAGATCGAAGGAAAAAGCCCCGCCGCCGAATATCTGTATATCCGGGCGCGCCCGCTGCAAGCCCTCGCAGAAGGTGGTCATCGACATACCGCGTATGGTGGTGAGCAGCTCGATAGCCGTTACCCAGGGCTTTTTGTCAAGCTCCTGGAGGAAATCCTCTATGACCGCGCTCTCTGTCTCAGCGGTGAGAGCGTACTGCATAAGCTCCATTTTTGTTGAAGGATACTCAAACACGGTGCAGATTATCCCCACGTCCAGCTCCGAGAAGGCACCGCTGATGATGTTGCCGTTTGACGAGCAGCCGAAGTATTCGGCTTCGGGGAGCGCTCTGGTTATCTCGTCGCAGATATCCAGTATCATCTCCTCGTCCAGCGTCTCGGTGAACAGCTGGAAAACTATATGCGAAATAACGCTGGAGTTGCACCACTGACGTATTTTGGTAAGCTCCGAGCGCAGCGATTCTTCGTCCTGATAAGTAAATTGGAATTGTCTCACAAAACTCTCTCCCTTCGATGTAAGATCAATATATATTATTGTAACATATTTTCTAAAAAAAATCAAGAGTTTTGGTATATATTTTTTATTTTTAACTATTCTTGTATACTTTTGTCAGATCACGGGGAATACTTTTTCGTCAGTCCGGTGAGCATTTCGGCAAACTCCCCTCTGATATCGGCGGGGGAAACTATCTCTATGCCGTCGCCGTAGCGCATGACCCAAAGGTAGAACTGCCTGTTTATTCCGCAGCTTGCCCGCACTATAGCGCAGGAGGGATCGTCAAAGTCGTCGCGTGCCTTTGCAGACCCGCCCAGCTGCTCCAGCATTTCCGCGAGCAGATAGCGCTTGACCCGGAAGGTCACAGTCTCAAAGCGCTCGGGCGGGAAGATGTCCGCGACGAAGCCCTCGTATTTTTTATCCTTTGGCGGCTTGGCTTTTGAGACCTCGCCGCCGGTTATGTCCTTCATGCGGTCAACGCGGTAGGTGCGGTATTCCGACGCTTCCTCGTTCCAGCAGCGAAGATATATCCTTTCGTTGAAATAAACCACCCGCACCGGCAGCATCTCGCGGCGCTTGTCGTAGTAGCTGACCTGCCTTTTGGTGTCGAACTTGCCGTAGCGGAAATTTATCCGGCGGTGTTCGGCGATGAGCAGGTGTATCTTCTCAAGATTTTCCAGCAGATCCAGGGAGGGCGAAGCCGCGCTGTCCAGCGAGATACGGCTGACCAGCTGACGTATCTGCGTTTCCGAGCACATACCCTCGAATTTCTTTATCAGAGCTTGCTTCTGCCCGGGGGAAAGGAACTTGTTTATCGAAACGGAGTCTACCAGAAAGCGTATCTCATTGAAGGTAAAGCCTCTGCCCCGCAGGCTGTAGACGGCGGTGTTGTGAGCGCCGGCGGTCTTTATGATATCGTGACCCATGCCGGTGAGCCTGTCGATGTCGCGGCGTATCGTTACCGGGGAGACGCCGTCCATGTTGGCGTTATCCCGCAGATACCGCTGGATATCCGCAACGGTGACTCCGTGAGACTCGTCGCTTTCCCGGGTAAGACAATCGAGTACGTGGATTATTCTTTCGTGATCCATAACAGCCATTCCTTTCCTGTTGATGCTGGAATGATTATTTCTTGAAGCTGCTTAGCCCATGCGCAGCATGGGCTTTGGCTTTATTATATCATGAAGCAAAAATGCTTGCTTGCAAGGGCATTTTTGCGATTGAAACAA
>CACXDI010000205.1 GCA_902766335.1 uncultured Ruminococcus sp.
AGTCAAAACTTTTGAGGTATAATAAATTCATCGGTTCGGGATCGTCTGTAAATGTTATTCCTGTCCCGTTGAGTAAGGCTTTACAGAACTGTTACAGGATTTTGAGAAACGTATGCGATTCGTGAATCTCATCAAATACTGGCTGCAAAGAAGCAAGCCGACTGAAATTCGTGAACTGTTGCATAACGATGATGACAAGACCGATAATCTGATACTTATGGTAATGGTTTTTATCATGGACAGTACGCTTCGTTACGGTGAACGCTGCACAAAACAGGATATCACAGCATTTCTGCGAGAACTCGCCGATGTGTACGATTATGAACCGGAATCGGCAAAGCTCCTTGCCGATTATATCGTTACAGATGTCCTGCAAAGCAATGGAAAAGTACGCTCATTCGATACGTTCTACAGCAGTGACGAACAATTCAGAGATCAGCGCTCGCTTATTCTCCTTGAACAGCAAAGCGGAAGCTATAGGTAATGCGAAAAAACAGATGATACGAATTGATCTGCCTGTCATTGAACCCATGAGCGAGAAACCTGCTGAAAGGATAAATCAGTACATTACAGCACAAGTAAAAAAGCATATGTCTGAAAGGACATAATCATGAGATGAACAATCAAATTCTGTTCGTATTCCATTTTGAAAAAATAAAAAACGATTGCATTCTATGTTGGCAATATCTTTCATATAATCATACATTACATCTCCTACAAAAAAAGAATGATCTCCAAGTCCTTCGCTATGTTGCTATCGTGGGAGGCTTAAAGGTAGATCGGTGCGTATCCTTTGATGCTCAAGGCTTTGATGATGAATTTATGGAAAAATACGCAGTCCAGATAGAGCGCGGCAAAAACAAGTGCACTCAGATATTCGCACACAATGATCTTGTAAGTCCTCTTCTGACCACAATAGCTCCGACCGTTATTTCTGTAAGGAACCGTAAGGAAAAGAATTTCGGGGACGGACACCGTTCCTGGAGAATGCTTTACGACAACAGTGACACCGGTTATGGAGACTTTGGTGAGGCAGATTATCAAGCTCCGGGCAAAAGGTGGAAACGTATCCATTGGATCAGTCAGAAGATACAGAAATGGTCAAAGAAAAGTGGATGGTTTGAGAAACATTTCACTAATACTTTTTCGTTCATAATGCCCTTTTTAGTAAGCAGCGATAAATTTAACAGCAAAGCAATATACAAGAGCATATATGAGAGGTATTCGGACTATGCCAAAAGAAAGGCTATACCCTATTTCACAACAGCGGTTTTCACTATTGAACTTGAGACCATAAAGCTTTCCGCCGGGTGTCTTGAGGAGGCGGTCAGCAAGCTTCGTTCCGATCGTCAGAAGATAGTTGATATTTGTGACTCCATCACTGACATCTCACCTGCAACGGCGGTCAATAAGTATCTGATGAAGCTATTGGGAACGTTGTGCGAAAAGCAGATCAACAAGCTGGAAAAGGAATCACAGACCCTTGAGGCAATCTACGAATCCTACTATATGACAGAATCAAGGATATGTGATTGCGGAAACAACGTTTTTGCATAGTATTAGTAACGTAATATTAAAAACTATAATGAAAGATCCGGTCTGTTCCGTAGATAATGCAAAACAGATCGGATCTTTTTTTAGATATAGGGCAGTGCGCGTTTATTGGTAAGCGTCAAATACCCCCTCGTCTACCATAGTCCCAAGATTTGTTGTATAATAGAGTCTAAGCAAGTCCATAGACCAGATGAGAATGACTAAATCAGTCTATGGAGCAAGCTGGACTAAATTAGACACAGGAGGAACAGATTATGGAAGAAACAACCACAGCGATCACAGCAGTAAAGCAGGAGGTACAGCTTCGTGGCTGGGCGGATCAGATCGCAGCGCAGAATCATTACTGTACGGCGATCATGCCCGCAGGCGTAAAGAAACCTAAGCAGAAGGCATCCGTTGAGGGAACTGTCGGAAAGATCGCTACTGCCATCATAGCTCGTTTGCGCAATAACGAGTATACTTCTATCCATGACCTGAAGACGGACGTTGCAGCCACGCTGGACTGAACAGGACATCTATGAACAAATGAGAAAGATCATCCGTAAGCACGGGATTGCTGAGTAATTAAAAGGCGGTTACCCTAACGTAAGCTCCTACGGGACAGCCGTGAAAACATTTTATTCAGGTATGATACTAATCTGCAAGTGCGTTCCTTGTGCGGATTGATGCGTTCCTTGATTCGGATTAGCGTTTTCCTCGGTTCGGATTGGTGTTTTCCAGGGCGTGGAATAATCACTTTCAGCTTACAACATTAACATAAAAGAGCAATTCCACAGACGGAATTGCTCTTTTGATATTAACGAGTGCTTGGAGTTATATCAGCTTAGCAGGATCCCCGCTGTACGGGTGTTCGGAAAAATATCTGTCTATGTCCTTGTTCATATCTTCCTTGCTCATATTACCGAAATAGTCACGCTGCCACTTGGTGTAGTCAAAGCCTTCGGATTTCACAAGAAAAATGAACTGCTCTACATCTACGATGCTCATTTTTTCAAGCATACTTTCCATGCCCTTTGTCAAAACGTCTGCTGTATTTGTACTCATGGCTATTCCTCCTCTCCGGTTATCTGAATGAAATCAATAGGGTTTATGATAGAGATCTCATTTCCCTTGTAGTGTTTTTGAAACTTAATATCCGTGGTAAGCAGATGATCGCATTTGGCGTATATGGCACAGGCAACGTGAACGGCATCTTTGTATTTGATGCCATACTCCATGATCTCTGTTACCTTGCTTTCCAAAGCCGACTTGCGTTCAATAGGCACATAATACGTCATGTACTTGTCCTGAAAGCTCTTGATCATCGCTTTTTTCAATACGTCGGTGTTTTTAGAGTTTTCATATTCAAGCATGAATGAGCATACCAGCTCATATTTGCCGTTCATTATTTCACGCTGGATATGGAGCTTTGCTCTTGTCTCCATTGTGACCTTGAACTGTGACTGATCATCATAAGGACGATTGAAGCAACAGTTGTCAAGATAAATTCTCATGACGATCATCTCCCTTCACCTATATTATACCACAATTAAGGAAGATATGCAACCCCCTTTGTAAGCAGAATTACAGCTTTCGTTTATTTTTCTTCGTAGCTTGCTCACGCCGCTGCTTTTCCTCCTCGACAAGTTTTCCTATATAATCCCCCTTCGAGATCTCCCCATAAGTCTTAGCAATATCCGAGTAAACATCATAACGCTGACGGCAGTTTTCAAGCTTATCCTTGAGGGCTGCTATTCTTTTGCCCATGCTTTCGGTGTCGTTCCTCAGCTCGTCCACATCGGCAGACGAATATACGCCGTTCTCATGCAGCGTAGACTTGAATACAGACGCTTTTAATTCTTCTGAAGGAGACAGCTTACCCTTAGAACAAAGCGCAGAGTATTCCTGCGCCTGTTCCAAAAGGCTCACCATGTGGTTATGCTGTTCAATGTACTGATTTATCTACTGCCGTTCTTTCTCATATTCGGTTCGCAGCTTTGCAATCCTCTCTTCTAGGTCACCGATAGAAGCGATTCTATCTTTATTGATAACAGACAGCTGTGCCGACAGCCTGTAAACATCAAGATCATTTTCGACTGAGTATTCCGCTGTGATGATTCTCTTGCGAGGCACTTTCTTCCGCTGGGCGGCAAGTATGCGTACATCATTCAGAATATCGGCATAGGCTTGGCTCAACTTGCTCTGTTCATCTTGTGTGGGTGTCATTCCAGTACCCATATCACGATATGTAATGCGTATTATCAGACTATCTTCCGTGTACTCCTCACCAAGCGTTTTCGTTCTGACAAACCGTTCTTGTCCGGGGGCTTTGATAGAAATGTACTTTCCACGCTTGATCTCATACCCACGTTCTTCGAGCAACTGCAACAGTTCATCGAGCGAATTGACCGAGCCTATCAATTCGTCTATTGCCTGTCTGATCTGCTCTTTCCACGATGTCCCGTTTTTCTTGTGCTGCCACTCGTTATAATACATAGACCTGCCCTTGCCCTCAAAGTTGAGCGCGGGCTTTATGCCTAAAGCACGGCATACGCCGTTCCCGTGTTCACGAATATAGCGCAAAGTTTCTTGGTTGTCATAATACCTGCGACCTGAAATCGAGTAGGTGTTCAGTATCACATGACAATGCAGTGTTATGCTTGCGGTAACGGAGATCGTGAAGATAAAGGAGAGGGTCTGATGGATACTCAGGAATTTACAAGAGAACTCGCTGCTCGCAAGGGTGTTTCCGAGGTCACTGCTTACCGATATATAAATTCGGTGATGGACACAATTCGCCAGGTGCTTGCCGAGGGTGAAGAAATAAAGATAGGCAGTTTCGGAAAGTTCACTGTCATCACCGATCTGGAGGGTAACAAGACTGCCATGCTCTGCGCCGGAAAGTCGCTGAGGCAGGCTCTTACAGCGGGGGAGGGGGTAGTCTGAACGAAGAAAAGAAGGTCGTTAGTAATTGCGGCGGCTGTGAGGTTACTCTGGTGTTCAAGGAGTCTGCTGAGGACATCAAGGAAAAAGTACTGTGGCTTATGCTGGAGAACTATAAGGACCGCATATTGCATAAAGCGCTTGAAGAAGTTTCGGCAGAAAAAACAGACAGCGACTGATGGCTCAAATATAATAATACTAACTTAGGAGGATGAATAATTTATGAGAAATATATTACCTTTATCGGAGAGCAAGTTTTATGATCTGGATCCCAAGTACTGGCTTCCGGATAATGAGGAGGAATGCATTGATCTCGTTCTGACGGCACCGCCCGACTTTATGCTCAATGGGACTGAGGAGTATTACGAAGAAACTTCGTATAAGTGGAGTTCTTTTGAGGACTACATGAATGACATGGAAAGTGTTTTCAGCAAGGCATTTCGTATGCTGAAGAATTACCATTACTGCGCAGTTGTGGTCGGAGATCAGACAACTTATGATATCAGGAACAACGGTTATCTGTATGACAAAAAGTTTCCCCTCGCGGCTTACTATACAGTAATGCTTGAGAAGATCGGTTTTACATATATCACCGACTGCGTCTGGGACAAGGGACTTTATTACCAGCCGTACTGCGGCAAAGCTAAGCATTATCCCATGACCGAGATACCCGGCAGCTGCTACGAGCATATTCTGATTTTTCAGAAGTGTGTCGAAAGAAAAGAACCGATGCCCTGTCCGTATTGCGGCGAAACGAAATTCATGCATCGTTATGG
>CACXDI010000206.1 GCA_902766335.1 uncultured Ruminococcus sp.
AAACCCTCGCTTAGGGCTCCTCGCCTGGAAATAAGCCCCGCAGGGGCGTTTTCCCAACCTCGCCAACCTCGCGCGGTTGGATCCGCTTCTTGTCCGTGTCGTGAGTTTGCTTGCAAACTCATAGGAGCAAGCAACGCTTGCGACGGTACGCTGCACCCGCTGCTTGCTGCTCCTTTAGAATGCCTGCTTCAGGTCGGCTATGATGTCGTCTATATGCTCGGTGCCGATGGACAGTCTGATCGTGTTGGGCTTGATACCCTGCTCCAGCAGCTCCGCCTCGTTGCACTCGGAATGGGTGGTGGAAGCGGGATGTATCGCCAGACTCTTAACGTCCGCCACATTAGCCAGCAGCGAGAACAGCTTCAGCTTGTCGATAAACGCCTGCGCCTCGGCTGCGCCGCCCTTGATCTCAAAGGTGAAGATAGAGCCGCCGCCGTTGGGGAAGTACTTCTTGTACAGCGCCTGCTGCTTGGGATCGGAGGTGAGAGAGGGGTGGTTTACCTTCTCAACCTGCGGCTGCTCGCTCAGGAACTTAGCCACCTTCAGCGCATTCTCCACATGACGCTCTACTCTGAGCGACAGAGTCTCAAGACCCTGTAAGAAGATGAAAGCGTGAACGGGCGAGAGTGTAGCGCCGGTGTCGCGGAGCAGTATCGCTCTGATGTAGGTGACGAATGCCGCCGCGTCTACGTCCTTCGCGAAGCTTACGCCGTGGTAGCTCACATTGGGCTCGGTGAGCCAGGGGAACTTGTCGTTCTGCTGCCAGTCGAACCTGCCGCTGTCGATTATCACGCCGCCTATGGTAGTGCCGTGACCGCCGATGAACTTGGTAGCGGAGTGGATAACGATATCAGCGCCGTACTCGATAGGTCTTACGAGGTAAGGAGTAGCGAAGGTGTTGTCCACGATCAGCGGGATGCCGTGCTTGTGGGCGATGTTCGCGATCGCCTCGATGTCAACCACTTCGGAATTGGGGTTGCCGAGAGTCTCGATCTCGATAGCGGTGGTGTTGTCCTGGATCGCCGCCTCAACAGCTTCGAGGTCAAAGGGGTCAACGAAGGTAGTCTCGATACCGTAAGCGGGAAGTGTATGCTTGAGCAGGTTGTAAGTGCCGCCGTAGATGTTCTGTGCGGCAACGATGTGGTTGCCCGCATGAGCTACAGCCTGGAACACATAGCTGAGAGCCGCCGCGCCCGAGCCCACGCCCAGAGCCGCGATACCGCCCTCCAGAGCGGCTATCCTCTGCTCGAAAACGTCCTGAGTGGGGTTGGTAAGTCTGCCGTAGATGTTGCCGGCGTCGCGAAGCCCGAAGCGGTCAGCCGCGTGCTGCGAGTTATGGAACACATAGGAAGATGTAAGGTATATCGGCACCGCCCTTGCGTCGGTAACGGGGTCGGGGTTTTCCTGTCCTGCGTGAAGCTGTAAAGTCTCGAATTTATAATTATTGTTTGCCATTATGATCAATTCCTTTCATATTTAGCTTTTAGTATCCGCCGGGATACATCGTGTTTCTGACGTATTATCGTTAAGTGTATCCGGGCGGCACATTCGCGCCGAGAGTATGAACATAACGGTTCGCTCCTTTCGTCTGGTGTGTTTTCTTTCGATGTTCAAAGTATATCATAGTTTTCCTACTTTGTCAATAGGTTTTTAGAGATTTTCTCATTTTCGGCGCTTTGCACAATTTTCAACTACATTTCATATAGATTTACTAGGATATATGCGACAGGAAAACCTCCGAGAACAAAATTCTTAGAGGGATTCTTCGTTTTGTGCCCTGAACGCTGAGTTTGTTGTGTCTGTCCCCCTCACACTCCCCCCTCTCCTTATTCTCTTTGCCTCAGCTAACTCCCGTTTGTGGCGGAGGGGTATCACGTACCAGCTATCTACACGCAGAAGCATCAAGGGCAGGCAAAAAGGTACACGCCAAAGGGTGCACGTCCGGTCGGCTTCGCCGATCCTCCTAGAAGTTTGCTGCGCAAACTTTCCCCACGACCACGCCAGAGGTCACTAAGACCGGGAAGATCGCGTGCTGCTGCCGCGGCTCAAGATGGACGAAGATCTCCCGCGAAGCGCCGCGTAGCGGCGCGAGGACGCGTCCAAAGAAAAAGAAAATATTAACAATATATATATTGACATATACTTTATAATGTGAGATAATAATTATATATGTTTTCATAGGGAAGTGTATGAAATGGATAGTGAAAATAAACTGTATTATATGGATACGCGAGTCTGAGACGAGTCCAGACCGATATGACATCAATAATACAGACCGAAAGGAACAGATATAAAATGAAAAGAGAACTTGACAAGGCTTATAAGCCTGCGGACTTTGAAGACCGTATCTATAAGATGTGGGAGGACAACGGCTGCTTTCATGCTGAGATAGACCGCGAAAAGACTCCCTATACTATCGTTATCCCGCCCCCGAATATCACCGGACAGCTCCACATGGGTCATGCGCTGGATAACACCCTGCAGGATATCCTTATCCGCCGCAAGAGAATGACCGGCTACTGCACCCTCTGGCTCCCCGGCACAGACCACGCTTCTATCGCTACCGAGGCTAAGATAGTCGAGGCTATGCGCAAGGAGGGTCTCACCAAGGACGATCTCGGCAGAGATAAGTTCTTAGAGCGCGCATGGGAGTGGAAGCGTCAGTACGGCGGCAGGATAGTTTCTCAGCTGAAAAAGCTGGGCTCCTCCTGCGACTGGCAGCGCGAGCGCTTCACTATGGACGAGGGCTGCTCCAGAGCGGTCAAGGACGTTTTCGTAAACTATTATAATAAGGGGCTTATCTACCGCGGCGAGCGTATCATCAACTGGTGCCCCAAGTGCCTGACCTCTATCTCCAATGCTGAGGTAGACTACGAGGATCAGGCGGGCTTCTTCTGGCACCTGAAATATCCCTTCAAGGACGGCAGCGGTTATGTCGAGCTTGCCACCACCCGTCCCGAGACGCTGCTGGGCGATACCGCCGTTGCGGTAAACCCCAAGGACGAGCGCTACAAGGATATGGTGGGCAAAATGCTGGTGCTGCCGCTGGTAGGACGCGAGATACCGGTAGTTGCCGACAGCTATGTTGACATGGAATTCGGTACCGGCGTGGTAAAGATCACCCCCGCCCATGACCCCAACGACTTCGAGGTAGGCAGACGCCACGATCTGCCTGTTATAAATGTCCTCACCGAGGACGCCAGGATCACCGGCGACTACCCCGCCTACGCCGGCATGGACAGATACGAGGCGAGAAAGAAGATCGTCGCCGATCTGGAAGCGGGCGGATTCCTGGTAAAGACCGAGGAGCACGCCCACAACGTAGGCACCTGCTACCGCTGCGGCACCACCGTAGAGCCGAGAGTTTCGCTCCAGTGGTTCGTTAAAATGGAGGATCTGGCAAAGCCCGCTATCAAGGCTGTCGAGGGCGGCGATATCAAGTTCGTGCCCGACCGCTTCAAGAAGAACTACTTCAACTGGATGAACGATATCCGCGACTGGTGTATCTCCCGTCAGCTGTGGTGGGGTCACCGCATCCCCGCATTCTACTGCGATGACTGCGGAGAGATGACCGTCACCAAGGAAGAGTCCTGCGTATGCCCCAAGTGCGGCAAGCCCATGAGACAGGATCCCGACACTCTGGACACCTGGTTCAGTTCGGCGCTGTGGCCCTTCACCACCCTCGGCTGGCCCGAAAAGACCGACGATCTCAGCTACTTCTACCCCACAAACACCCTCGTTACCGGCTATGATATCATCACCTTCTGGGTATCGAGAATGATAGTTGCGGGCATGGAGAACATGAAGCAGAAGCCCTTCGACACGGTGCTGATACACGGTCTGGTGCGCGACGAGCAGGGCAGAAAGATGTCCAAGTCCCTCGGCAACGGCATAGACCCGCTGGAGGTCATCGACAACTACGGCGCAGACGCGCTCCGCTTTATGCTCGCCACCGGCAACGCTCCCGGCAACGATATGCGTTACAGCGACGACAAGGTAAAGGCTTCGAGAAACTTCGCCAACAAGCTTTGGAACGCGGCACGCTTCATCATGATGAACCTGCCCGACGATTTCACCGCCGACAGCCTCCCCGCAGATATGACCGTGGAGGACAAGTGGATAGTTTCCAAGTTCAACACCCTCTGCAAGGAGATAGACACAAACATCGAAAGCTTTGAGCTGGGCGTGGCTGTGGCTAAGCTTTACGACTTCATCTGGGACGTATACTGCGACTGGTACATCGAGCTCACCAAGCCCCGCATAGCGGCAGGCGGCGACACCGCAAAGAGCGCTCAGACCGTACTGGTATGGGTGATGAAGGGTATGCTCAAGCTTCTGCACCCCTTTATGCCTTACATCACCGAGGAGATATGGCAGGTGCTCACCGACGGCGCAAGCATACTCATGCTCGAATCCGCGCCCATGTATGACGAGGCTCTGGACTTCTCTAAGGAAGAAGCCGACTTCACCAAGATAATCGACGCTATCAAGGCGGTAAGAAATATCAGAAGCGAGATGAACGTAGTTCCCTCTGTAAAGGCAAAGCTCTACATCGAGACTGCCGAGAAGGATATCTTCGCTCAGGGCGTTATGTTCTTTGAGAGACTCGCCTCCGCTTCCGAGGTGGAGATAGGCGACAAGGCTGATATGCCCGACGCCGTCACCGCCGTTACCGACTGCGCACGTATCTTCATCCCCCTTTCGGATATCGTTGACACCGCCAAGGAGCGCGAGCGTCTCGAGAAGGAAAAGAAGAAGGTGCAGAAGGACATCGACTTCCTGTCCGGCAAGCTGAACAACGAGGGCTTCCTCGCAAAGGCTCCCGAGCAGCTTATCGCCGCACAGCGGGACAAGCTTGCAAAGGCGCAGGAGAAAATGGCAAAGATCGAGGCTTCACTCGCGGCGCTGTAAGCAGTTATTCCGGCGGGGGCTCGTCCCCCGCTGTTGTGTAATGTAAAACTTTCACTTCAAGAGGGAATGAAAAATGAACCTGACTCACCTGAGATACATCGTCGAGGTGGAGCGCTGCGGGTCTGTCACCAAAGCGGCGCAGGCTCTCTACATCGGTCAGCCGAATCTCTCAAAGATCATTAAGGACATGGAGTCTGAACTTGGGATAGAGATATTCCGCCGCACCGCCCGGGGCGTGATCCCCACCGACGAGGGCAGACAGCTTTTAAAGCACGCAAAAGCCGCCCTCTCTCAGATAGACGAGATCGGGCGGCTCTCGGGGAAAAGGGCTATGCGGATAATGCTGCCGCCCGGCTTTCCCGGAGAAAGGGCTGCCGGGCTGATAAAGCAGGGCACAGCCGTGATATCCGAAGCCGGCACCGAAGCGGCGATAAAAGCCGTGAGCGGCGGCAGCTGCGATATCGCTGTGATACGCTTCCCAGCGGCGCGGGAAAAGCTTACAAAGGCTTTGCTTTCGGACAAGGGGCTCAATGGCAGAAGGCTTGCCGAGTACGAACTGACGGTGCTGGTGAGCGCTGACAGCCCTCTTGCAGATGTTCCGCAGGCAGACAAAAAACAATTGGCAGAGCTTACCGGGATAGTCCGCGAGGGCGAGTCTTCGGGATCCGGCTGCATAACGGTGAGCGCCGGCGTCGATATACCGGGACTGCTCTCATCGCTGCCGGGGACTTATTTCATTTCCCCGCCGCTGCCGGAAGGTCAGCCGGAAAGGCTGGGACTTCGGCAGATACCCCTCGCCGGAGCAGACCGCTTTGCCGAGTTCGTGATAGAAAAGGCGCAGCCCTCCTGACGGGAAAGCGCACGCCAGACAAAACAGCCCCGGTATCACGCGATGCCGGGGCTCTTGCTGTCTGCCATATCAAGCGGGATATCCTCCGCTCATTCGCTCTTGCTGTGAGAGCTGATGTATTCCTTCATCTTCGAGAAGCTTTCGGCACTGATGTCGTGCTCAAGACGACAGGCGTCCTTCGCCGCCACCTGGGGGTCTACCCCTATCTCGATGAGCCAGCTGGTAAAGAAACGGTGCCGCTCATAGATAGTCTCAGCCACCTCTCGCCCCGCTTCGGTGAGGGTGATATAGCCGTTTTCATCTATGACGATGAACCCGCCCTCACGAAGTATGCCCATGGCGCGGCTCACGCTGGGCTTTGAAAGCTCCATTTCGCGCACAATGTCGATGCTGCGCACCTCGCCCATACGCTGATGTAATATCAATATCGTCTCAAGATAATCCTCTCCGGATTCATATATCTTCTTATCGCGTCCCACTGTAGCATCTCCTTCCGGGGTATAAAGCTTTAGATAATTATACCACACTGCATTTAAAATGTCAAGATATTATTGCTCCCCCAACTAAACCTTGCCTGCGCCTTTCCGTCAAGGTTTAATTGGGGGAGCAATATTGTTTTTTGAAAAACCACTTGAAAAATCCATTGAGATGTGCTATACTATGATAAGCAGGACTGTCCGCAGGGGACAGCCCGACTGACAGCCGAATGAAAGGGGCGTTGTTTATGGTATCTGAAAATGTAGTTGTTATCAATCCCGAGGGCTTGCATATGCGTCCGGCAGGGGAGCTTGCGAAATTCGCCAAGGCTCACCCGGACAACACTATCATGGTCTGCTACGGCGGAAGATCGGTAAACGCCTCTTCCCTCATGCAGGTGATGATGGCAGGCATAAACTGCGGCGCCGAGGTACGGCTCGAGGTCTCCGGCGAAAACGAGCAGGACGTACTGACGGAGCTGGTAAAGAAATTTGAAAACGGATTTTCCTGACCGAAAACTATTGACATCTTGAAATAAAAAGTGTATAATAAAGAGTGTGCTTGTGAAAAATATAAAATGAGCGTACATATATAAGAGATGATAACGGTTATCCATCAGGAGGGATAATATAATGGCAGGAACAAATAATCGCGACCCCCGCAGACAGGGCGAGAGGCGATATCAAGGAGACAGACCGCAGCAGCAGTACCGCAGCGACCCGCGGTATCAGGGCGAGCGCCGTCCGGTATACAGAGACGATCCCCGCTACCGTGAGCCTTCACGCAGACGCGAGGCTCCCGTTCCGGAGGAGACAGGCTTTGAAGTTGCTTCAACTATAAAGGGCATTATCGCGGTGTTCATCACTATACTTATCGTGGTGGTCATCGTCATGCTGTTCGCTAAGAGCCTTTTTGTTACAAATACAGAGGTCAACAAGAACGTAAAGACGGGACATCTTACCGAGACCGCTTACGTGTCGGTAGACCCCAACGCTACTCTTCCCAATCAGGAGGAGGTAGTAGCTACCGAGACCACTAAGAAAAAGAAGAAGAAATCCACCACTACTGAGGCTTCCGTGGCTCTGCCCGAGGGTCTTGATACCTCTAATGCCGGCACATACGTCGTTAATGACGCGGTTTACCTCCACCCGGAGCCTAACTCCTCGAGCGCCGAGCTTGTTACCCTCAACAAGGGCGACGAGGTCAAGGTTTACGGCAACTCAAACTACGGCTGGTACTATCTGGAGTACAAGGGTCAGATGGGCTACGCCTGGGGCACCTACTTTACTCCCAAGAGCTGATAAGATTACAGGGCTTCCGGTATACTGTACCGGGAGCCTTTTTGTTTTGCACATGGCATTATGGTTTCGTCCTGCGGTTTTATGTAGAAATATGCCGTCAGAATTTGTACAGTCTGCACAAATTTATCAATAATTTAAAAGAATTGTAGACATTTGCAGAGAAATATGATATAATAGAACCAATAGAGATCATGACGGGCGTGCTGTGCGCCGCGTCGGAAAGGAATCACAATGCTGCACGAGAAATCATGCGGTGGGATAGTCTACAGAAAATATCACGGCAATACCGAAATACTTCTTATCAAGCACATAGGCAGCGGACACTGGTCATTCCCCAAGGGTCATGTTGAGGCGGGGGAGACTGAGCTTGAGACTGCTACGCGCGAAATAAAGGAAGAAACAGGTATCGACGTCATGCTCGATCCCACCTTCAGAGAGCTTGTGACCTACAGCCCCAAGAAGGACACCCAGAAGGTAGTAGTATACTTTATCGCCAAGGCAAAGCCCGGCTGCCCCGTCCCCCAGGAGAACGAGGTGGCAGAGGTGCGCTGGGTGGAGATAAACCGCGCCGCAGACCTGCTGGTATACGACAATGACCGCTGTATCGTCAACAAGGCTAAGAAATTTATCCACTGACAATCTAACACACAATAAAGACGCTTTTCGGAGTGTCTTTATTTGTATATACAATAGTAACATCGTAAACAGACTGGAGGTTCACATGGAAATCAAGGATTTTATTATTAAAGAGATTAATCAACGTGAAGAATTAGCTTCTGCGTTTAAGGAAGAAGTGGAAATTGAAGAAAAAAACGACGAAAAGTACAATCAAGAAGAAATAAAAGTTGATAAAGAAATCGTTATTGATTATCTTATGAAATCAGGTTATGAACTAACCCCAGACAATTATAACAGAGCGGAACAAATGCTTTTATCTATGGAATCAGATAAGCTTGCTAATACTCTTATTAATGCAGGGAAAACTGACAGAAAGAGGTATAAAACCATAAATCATTTGTATGATTTATCTGTTGATGAGTTAAACTCATTATTAAATAATGCAATGCTTAATGCACTAAATAGTATTAACAATAATACACTCCAGCCACGAATAGAAAAATATGAGTATGCAATTGAAGTTGTAAAAGATACAATGGGTGCAACTAATATACTTAAACTCAGCTCTGTAATAAATAAATACTCAAATGAAGGATATAGGGTAGTAAGTGCGTTCACAAATGAAATAGGAAAAAATGCTGTGTCCATTAATGGAGTTGGAGTGAATTCCACCTCTGACCAAGTGGTTATTATTTTTGAAAGACCTGTCTACCAAAAAACTTAAGAATATCATCAGAGATTTATTTATCCTCTCCTCACCCACCCACAAGGGGTGGATTCGTCGAGGATTTGGGACACACTGCCCGAAGGAACAACCCCGAATTTTCGGTGTGCGAAAATTCGGCGAGCTCAGACGCCACCCCTTCGGGGTGGCTGAATGAGCAAGAAATAAAAGTCGCAGGAAGTTTTGTTACTTTCCTGCGACTTTTTTTGCTTTACTATTTATGGCTATCCACATTTATCCTGTGATATTATACCATCGTCTGCTATCAGACCGGCACGTTGGAATACTTGAAGTGCCGAGGCATACCGTTTTTCATGAATACGTCCACTTCGCCCTGTATCAGCGGCAGGAAGTACTTTATCGCCTCGTCGGAGACGCCGTTGCCGGCGGAGTTTATCCACTTGCGGGGGAAGAACTTCTCCTTGTTCGCCATAAGCGAGGTGTCGGCAGTCTCGATGTTCACAAGATAGGGCTTGTCCGATACCCGCTTGAATATCATGGTGACTCCGGTAGCGCCCCGCATAGCCGCCTTGACTGCCTCTGCGCCTATCTGCTCTGCCTCGTCGATGTCCGTCTTGGAGCAGATGTGGCTGGAGCAGCGCTGCATAACGTTCAGCTCGATAGAGCGCACCTTGCAGCCTATCTCGTCACGCACCAGCTGCTCCAGAGCCTTGCCGATGCCCGACAGATACTTGTGACCGAAGTTGTCCACAACGCCGCTGCGGGCGCTGTCGCCGTCTATCTCCAGACCCTCGGACACCGCAACTATCACCGCCTGGTGCTTTGCTCTCTCGGCACGCACGTCCTCTAAGAACTTCTCGGCGGAGAAATCGCTCTCCGGCAGGTAGATCAGGTGGGGAGCTATCTCGTCATTGACTCTCAGCACACAGGTGGAGGCGGTGAGCCAACCGGCGTGGCGCCCCATTATCTCTACTATCGTCACCGAGTCTATGGAGTACACCGAGCTGTCGCGGATTATCTCCTGCACGGTGGCACAGACATACTTTGCCGCCGAGCCGAAGCCGGGAGTGTGGTCTGTCACCGGCAGATCGTTATCTATCGTCTTGGGTATGCCCACAAAGCGTATATCCGAGCCTATCCCCATTCCGTACTTCGACAGCTTCTCCACCGTATCCATGGAGTCGTTGCCGCCGATGTAGAAAAATGCGCCGATCCTGTGCTTGTCAAGGCAGGCAAATATCTTCGCATAAAGAGTCTCAGCGCCCTCCTCGTCCAGCTTTGGCAGCTTGTACCTGCAGGAGCCCAGCACGGTAGAGGGAGTCTGACGCAGCAGCTCCATGTCCTCGTTGGAGCGTATCACCCGGGTGAGGTCTACCATATCGTCCTTGATTATGCCCTCTATCCCGCACCTTGAGCCGAATACCGCGTCTATCTCGTCGGTCTTGAGAGCCTGTCTGAAAACTCCCACCAGCGATGCGTTTATAGCGCAGGTAGGGCCTCCGGATTGTGCGACAACAATGTTCATATTCTTTTCTTCCTTTCAAAAAACTATATACATAAGCCTGAATAACGGCGTTCCCGTATTTTGCGGAAACGCCGCTTATTATTCTGTTTCAGCTCAGTAAGCCGAAGTCCTTACCACCAGCGGGCTGGTGTACTTGCCCCAGCATATGCCGTTGACGCCTTTCTTGTAGGGTCTTACCTTGAACTTGCACTTGGTATTAGCCGAAAGCCCCGTAGCCACGTAGGTCACAGTAGACTTGCTCTTGATAGTCTTTACCACCGTATACTTGCCGGTATCGTAGTTGAACATATATACCTTGTAGCCGGTGCAGTTGGAGACCGCGTTCCAGCCTATGCGTATCCTTGAAGCGGTAGTTCTTACCGTATAGGCAGAGGTCTGGTAGGGAACAGCATTTACAGCGCAGTTCCTGGAGCTGCCGCTGATCTGGAGCTTGCCGTTAACATTGTATACAGCCTTGACGGTGTATACCGTTCTTGCAGACGGAGCAGTCTTGTCGGTGTAGCTCAGACCGGTAAGGTCTGTGGCGATCCTCTTGAATTTGCCGTCAATCTTTTTGTATACTCTGTAGCTTACGGCACCAGTCGCCTTTTTCCAGGTGAGCTTGACGCCCGAGCTGCTTCCGGTAGCGTAAAGCTTTGCGGGAGCGCTGAGTATAGTAGAAGCAGTCAGTATATCGGAATACTCGCCGTAGCGCTTTGCGCCGCCTGCCTCGGTGTATGCTCTTACCGCAAACTTGTACTGGGTCTTGGGGGAGAGCGAGGTCACAACGCCGTTGACGCCGTCGGTCACTATTGCCTTCTTCGTATACTTGCCGGTTGCAGCATTGTAAAGAGCTATCTCATAGCCGGAAACGCCGCTGACGCCGTTCCACTTGAGCACTATGCGGTCTGAAGCCGCGGAAACTGTCTTTAAATTAGAGACCTTGCTGACCTCGGTGATGTACCACTTTTCCTTGGTGGACACGCCCTCGGTGCCGTTTATGACAGGCACCACCTTGTAGCCGTAGCAGCTGTTTGCAGAAAGGGTGGTCTCACGTATAGAGCAGCTGTTCGCACCGAGAGAACGGTACTTGACAAAGCTGCTGCCATAGCCCTTTGCACGGTATACCATATAGCCTTCAGCTTCGTCGAGCTTGTCCCAGCTTACCTTTACCGCGCCGCCGATAGCGTCCTCAACGGTAAAGTTGGCGGGCATACCCTTCTGAGCGTAGATAGCGTCGGTATACTGACTGAAGAACAGTATCTCGCCGGTAGTGTCAACGCCTCTCATAACATAACCGGTATATTTATCGGTCAGTTCAGCTGTGATAACAGGCTCGGTCGAAACACCCAGCTTGGTATATGTCCCGTCGGACTCATCAACGCTGAAAAGCTGGTACTTGTTCACTTCATCCATCTCGTCGCAGGTAAAGGTAGCCACACCGTTGCTCACCGACATCCTGAAATTGCCCGGCTGGGGATAGACCACCCTGCTTGTAGGCACGCGGTAGTTTACGTCCATATCAACGTTGGTGGATATACCGGATACCTTTCCGGTGCTGGAGAACTGCCATGTCTGATACTCGCCCTCGTAATCTGTCTGTGTGGTGTAGTGCGCCAGCCAGATAGGATACTTCTCGCCCAGCTCCTCGCCGTCTATCATATTGCACAGCCAGTTCATGTTGGCATAAACGCCAGCCTCATAGCCGTACTTCTTCATCCTGTTGCAGAAAGCCTTGCATATCTGGGTCTTCTGCGCCACGGTAAGATCTGCTTCGTCAAGTCTTCCGCTGTCCCAGTCCACCGATTCGATATCAAAATAAACAGGAAGCTCAAGATCGTAATTCTTTATGTACTTGTAAACAAAGTCAGCCTCCTCGCGAGCTTCATCAGATGTGATAGCCTGAGTGTAGAAATACACGCCTACCTCAAGTCCCGCCGCCTTGGCTTCCTTTATGTTCTCCTTGAACTTATAGTCGAGCACAAGCTCGCCCTCTGCGGCATAGCCTCTGTAGCCCACGCGGATTATCGCATAGTCAACATCGTTAGCCACCTTATCCCAGTCTATGTCATACTGAAAATAGGATACGTCGATACCCCATACGGTGTCCATGCCGTCAAATCTGGAATTGTGAACAAGCTTGTTGTTGCTGTACTTGTCCAGCGCCACCAGACCGCTGCCGCCCTCTGCTCCGCCCAGCGTGCTGAGGGGAGTATAATCATCCTCGCCTACGCTTTCGGAAAGAGCCTTTGCCTTCATATACTTTCCGTACTGCGGGTCATTATGCAGCTTTGCGTATTCCTCCGCATACTGCTCATCGTCTTCAGATGCTGTCAGCTCAGAGCCGTCTTCTTCAGCCCCTGTCAGCCCGAAGCCTTCATCTTCACTTTTTTCCTCTGCGATCTCCGGAGTTTCCGCCGGAGCTGAAATATTGTCTGTTACTTCTTCTGCCGCTGCACTATCCGCTGTAACGCCGACCGGAACTGCCATTCCCGCCGCCATCGCTACTGCCGTCAAAAATCCGATGGTTTTTCTGAGGATATTCATCGGTACTCTCCTTTCAAGAATCAAACCTAAGGTCACGTTTTTTCGTACATTACCTATTATACCCCATTTTAATCATTTTGTCAACCTTTTTCACCATTTTGTCATTTTTTGTTCAGTCGGTTTTCATGCTATTGCTCCCCAATTAAACCCTGCCGGAAAGGCGCAGGCAAAAATAAAAAATATCAAGCTTTTACAACGCAGAGATTAGAGATTTTTTATTTGTGTCAAGCATTTTTGGCAAGGTCTAGTTGGGGGAGCAATATGAAAAAGCTGCGGAACAAACGCTCCGCAGCCCCTTATTTTCCGTTGTAACAGCGCTCACACAACGCCTTCTCCGGCACGCTTTACGTACCATTCTCTGTCATTCAGCCTCTTGTCGAACTCCTCGCGAGGCAGCGGCTTGTCGTAGTAGTAGCCCTGTATCACTCCGCAGCCAATGCCGTCAAGGAAGCTCACCTGCTCGTAGGTCTCGATACCTTCGGCTATGACCTCTATCTTCAGCTCGTTGACCATTCTTACCACGTTGCTCAGTATTATCCTGTCCTCGCCGTTTGATTCGGTCATGTCCTTTATGAAAGCCCTGTCAAGCTTGATGATGTCGGCGTGTATGCTCTTTAGCATGGTAAGCGTGGAATACCCAGACCCGAAATCGTCGATGGAGATCTTGAACCCGTGATCCTTCAGCTCGTTTATCAGATTCAGCATGAGCGAGAACTCGTCGGTGGTAAAGGTCTCGGTAAGCTCTATCTCGATAAGCTCGTGGGGGATATCGTATTTGTTAACGATATCGTTTATCTTGTCCGCAAGCAGCGGCACCGCAAGATCGCGGCGGGAAATGTTCAGCGAGGTGCGGACGGGAGTCACTCCCTTGTCCAGCCAGCCGCGCATATCCCTGGCGACTGTCTCCACCACATACATATCCAGCTGACTTATGTTCCCGAAGCGCTCAAGCACCGGGATAAAGTCCATAGGCGATATTATCTCACCGTCCTTCACCCAGCGGCAGAGCGCCTCTGCGCCCACCAGAGCGTTATCCGAAGCCCTCACCTTAGGCTGATAGTAGACCTGGAACTCATGGTTCTTTAAAGCCTCGGGGAAGGTCACCAGCACCTTTTTGGTGCGGTGCTCGTCCTCCGCCATATACGGCTCGTACACAACAAAGTCGCTGCCGCCCGCGCTTCTCGCCGCGGTGCAGGCGCAGCTGCAGCAGTTCATCAGATCATCAAAGGTGCTGTCATCAGTCATCATATAGATACCGCACCTGAAGTACACCTTTATCTCGGCAGTACCCTCTCTTCCGACGATATTCAGCCGGAAGGATCTGAGCATATCCATGAACTCGGGGATATCGTCCTTTTTCAGCGCCATTACAAAATTATCGGCACCCAGTCTTGCCACATAGCCGCCGTTCTTTTCAAACTTCGTCCTGAACCGGAGCACCAGCTCCCTCAAAATGCGGTCACCGTTGGGCATACCTATCTTCTGATTGATATATTTGAAATTCTTGATATTCAGGAACACCGAAGCGTGATCCTTCATCAGACCCCTGCCCGCCACAGGCGTAAGTATCTGTCTGAATCCGTTCATATTCAAGGCTCCGGTAAGGTGGTCGGTCATCGACAGAGCTTTCAGCTCGCTGACGCTGTTTATCTTTCCGCTGATCAGGAAGATAAGGTTCGCAAGTGTGGCAAAGGCGCTCTCCTGCCCGGGGTCATACTCCTCTGAGGTGGCGCTCATCATAAAATAGCCGCCCTTTTTCGTCTCGAAGCGTTCCTCGTACCTTACAGCCCTGCTGCCGCCGTTGCTGAACACCTCTTCCGCCTCAAAGGTACCGCCGCTGCCGAAAAGATCCGGCACCGAAACGTCGCAGAAAATACTTGTAAGCCCAAGCTCCGCACCAACAGCGGGGATATACTTTTTGAAAATATTCATGACATCTTCTCTGTCGATCCCGGGGCTCGACAGAGCGTTTATCATTTCCATAAGACTGTCAGTCATTATCTGACCGTTCATAAGGATCTCCCCCCTGCGTCGATCCGGTCACAAAAGCCGCGATCACCGAGTTAATAAGTATACTATCATTATTATAACATAAGTATTCTTTTTTTGCAATAAGAAGTTTATTAAACTTATGTGAATTGTAACAACTTTAAACAAAAATCACCCCGGTCAGTTGTGAGATTTTACCAATCGCAGCTGTCGGGGTGAATTTAATATCAGTCCTCTTCTTCCTCTTCGGGAGCGTTCCAGTTATGGTAGACATTTTGAACGTCGTCGTTGTCCTCGAGGTTTTCGAGCAGCAGGCTCATCATCTTGAGCTGCTTCTCATCGGTGAGGGTAGTGTAGGTAGAGGGGATCATCTCGCTCTCGGCGGAGACTACGGTATAACCCAACTCCTTGAGCTTTTCGCTCACTGCGATAGCGTCATTGGGCGGGCAGGCTACCTCTACGATGTCGCCGTCGATGTTGAAGTCATCGGCGCCGGCTTCAAAGGCGTCCTCCATAAGCTTGTCCTCGTCCACGCCCTCAGCTTCGAGGATAACGGTGCCGCGGGAGGTGAACATAAAGCTAACGCAGCCGGAGGTACCCAGATTGCCGCCGAATTTATCGAAGTAATGTCTTACGTCGCCCGCGGTGCGGTTCTTGTTATCGGTAAGGCACTCAACGATAACGGCAACTCCGCCGGGGCCGTAGCCCTCATAGATCATATCCTCGTAGTTGTTCTTGTCGCCCTCGCCCGCAGCCTTCTTGATAACGCGGTCAATGTTGTCATTGGGGATATTGTTAGCCTTAGCCTTTGCGATAAGCTGTGCAAGCTTAGCGTTGTTGTTGGGATCAGCACCGCCCATTTTTACCGCAACGGCGATCTCCTTACCGATTTTGGTAAAGATCTTGCCCTTAACGGCGTCATTAGCTTCCTTCTTACGCTTGATGTTTGCCCATTTTGAATGTCCTGACATTTTCTTCTCCTTTCGCGCGGTCATTGGGTGCATCGCCCTCACTCGCAGGCGTGGGGCGCATGATCTGTGCCGCGGCATATAAATATAATATTAAATGTTGCCTTTAGTTGGGGAAGCAATATTTTGCTCCCTCCGGCGGGTATCTTTATTCCTGCCCGGTGACGTTTGTGGGCGGAGCTTTTGGATATTTTCCTCGCAGCGCTTGGGCGCTGCATTGGAAAATCTAAGATCGGCATGGTGGGGTTCATGATGTTGGTGTGCGGGGGTATATAGTTCCTTTTGGGGAGTTTGATTTTTTTGCCGATCTTAGTTTGTGTGCCTTTGGCACACTTGAGGGCTCTGCCCTCAAACTCCCGCAAGGGAAACCCTTTTGAAAAAGGGTTATCCCTTGACCCTTCCTAAAACTTTTTGCTTTTTGGGTGCTTTATTTTGATTTGTTCCTTATTATTTCGTACAGCTCCCGGCATCTGTCTTGTCTGCCTGTGAGAGCTAAGTAGCCGAATACTGCTTCCAAGCCGGTGGCTGCGCGGTAGTCGGCGTTCTTTGCGCTCTTCGGCGCGGATATGCCGTTGGCGTTGCGACCCCGCTTGAAGATGTACTCCTCCTCCTCGGTGAATACTCCCTCCAGCAGCCGGTGAGCCGCTTCCGCCTGGTACACCGCATTGACCAGCTTCACCGCCATGCTGTGAAGCTCGCCGGCGGGACGGTTCGCCGTCAGCGCCAGCTCGGTGCGGACATACTGCTCGTACACGCTGTCTCCGACAAAGGCGAGGGTCAGCGGCGAATACTGCCGCGCCTCGTCCGCCGTCAGCGTCCTGAATATCTCTGCCATGCGCCTTACTCCACAAAGTCAAACTCAAAGCCGAAGATGTCAACGGTGTCGCCCTCGTTTATGCCCATAGCCTCAAGCTTGTCGATTATGCCGGTGGAGCGCAGCACCCTCTGGAAGTACTGCAAGGAGGAGTAGTCCTCCATATTGCAGGAGCGGAGCACGTCCCACAGCCAGTCGGCTTCCACGTAGTAGACGCCGTCCTCGATCTTTATGTCGAAGTCCTTCTTTGAGAGCAGCTTGTCGTCCAGCTCCTCCTGAGTCAGCGGCTGAGCCTCGAACTGCTTTACCGGCGGCAGCTTTGAAAGCTCCTCGAATATCTTCTTTACCAGTTCTTTTGTGCCCTGAGTGGTAGCTGCCGATATCTCGAAAAGCTCCATGCCCTTGCCCTCAATGAACTCCCGGAACTCGGCTATCTGCTCCGGCGTAGCAAGATCGCACTTGTTCGCCGCCACGATCTGAGGCGCTTCGGCAAGCTCCTCCGAGAAGTTGGCAAGCTCGCGGTTGATGATCTCGAAATCCTCCTTCGGATCTCTGCCCTCGCTTCCGGAAACGTCAACGATATGGACGATAAGCCGGCACCGCTCAACGTGCCGCAGGAACTCGTGACCGAGTCCCACGCCCTCGCTTGCGCCCTCGATAAGCCCGGGGATATCCGCCATGACGAAGTTGTGCTCGTCGTCGAGCCGCACCACGCCCAGCACGGGAGTCAGGGTGGTGAAGTGGTAGCTTGCGATCTTCGGCTTTGCCGCCGACACCACCGATATCAGCGAGGACTTGCCCACGCTGGGGAATCCCACCAGACCCACGTCTGCTATCAGCTTCAGCTCCAGCTCCACGTCATACTCGTCGCCGCGGAAGCCCGGCTTTGCAAAGCGGGGGATCTGTCTGGTGGAGGTGGCGAAGTGCTGATTGCCCTTGCCTCCCTTGCCGCCCTTGCAGACCACAACAGGCTCGTCGCCGGAAATGTCGGCGAGTATACGCCCGGTATCAGCCTCACGGATAACGGTGCCTCTCGGCACCTTTATCACAAGGTCAGGAGCGTTGCGTCCCGTGCAGTTTTTAGAGCTGCCGTCCCTGCCCTTCTCAGCTATATATTTTCTCTTGTATCTGAAATCTATCAGGTTGGAGATATTGTCGTCCGCCACGAACACGATATCTCCGCCCTTGCCGCCGTCACCGCCGTCGGGACCGCCCGCCGCCACGTATTTCTCGCGGTGGAAGGAAACGCATCCGTCGCCGCCGTCGCCGGCTTTGATGTGTATTTTCGCGGAATCTACAAACATTTAGTCTCTCCTTCAATAAGGGGCATCGCCCCGTCTTTTCGTTCACAGCCTTTAGCCGGTAAAAGGTATTAGCCGCGGTGGTGGGTCACCACCTCGTGCTTTTCCAGCGAGGTGACAGTTATCTCCTGTAAGCCCTCGCTTTTCAGCGGATAGGACTGATAAGAATAAAGATACCCGACTGCTGCCAAAGTGATGATGAAAAGCACCAGCGTTATACGCATAAATACCACGCCGGTATTTTACTTTGCATCTTTATTATAGTCTTTTTTGAGATAATTCGTCATAGCAGTCATTTCCCGGATCATTTTCTCCGCCGGCGCTGTCTGACAGCAAAGTGCGGTCTGCCCTGCCGGATAAAACACCGCCTGTCCCGGACTGTCCGTCCTGTATATCGCTCCGCGGGTACTTCATCGAAATGTTTATCTGCTTTTTCCCGATGATAAAGCATATCACCATAACGAAAAGCAGTACAGGTATCAGCCACACCGGCACCGGGCGCGGAGTATCGGGATAAGCCCAGTAGTATTCGTACTTCACAAAAAAGGAATTATGGTAGCTGATATAATCATCGCGTCCCGACACCGAATACCGGGTAAGCTCATAAGCCTTTCCGCTGACTAACAGCTTTGAATAGTGACGATACCCGCCATAGGTACAGCACTGGGTCTGACGTACAGTCCTGCCTTGGCTGTCCCTGCCGAAAAATCTCACCTCGTTGGCGATATATCCCGGAGACCAAGGCTCGCAGTAGGTGACCATAACGTTTACCTTGTCTTTGGCGCGTATATGCGTATTCTCGCGCAGAGAATAAACAACGCCCAAAAGTATAGCCGCGATCAGGCAGAACAAGCCCGTCCGCATCATACCCACGCCCATATTATAGGTAAAATGAGCGCCCGCGTCCTTGTGGAACATATTAAAAAAATTATACACCGCCGACAGCAGCTTCTTGATACCTTTCATACCCGGAACTCCCGATGAGGTTCAGGCGAAATACCAAAAAAGCCCCCAAGCTTATTAAGCTTAGGGGCATTGGATCAAGCCTGAGGATAAACGGAAACCTTCTTGCGATCCTTTCCAAGTCTCTCAAACTTTACAACGCCGTCTGCCTTAGCAAAAAGCGTATCGTCCGAGCCCTTGCCTACGTTCTCGCCGGGATGGATGTGAGTTCCTCTCTGACGAACGAGAATGTTGCCAGCCAGTACGAACTGACCGTCAGCTCTCTTCACACCAAGACGCTTGGACTCAGAGTCACGGCCGTTCTTGGTAGAACCCATACCTTTCTTATGAGCGAAATACTGCATAGAAATTCTGATCATTGTAAATTACACCTCCGTAAAGTGTGATAGCGCACTGTCTCAGCGTTCCGAGATCTTAACGCGCACAGCCTCAGGAAATTCCTCCGACACCATATAAAGGTGGGTAAGCAGCCCCAAAAGCAGCCTGTCCCCGATGCCCTCGGTATCCTCCGTCAGCTTCAGTAAAATGTCATTTTCAAGCACCTGCACCTTTGCCTTCAGCCCGAAAGCCTCGCCAAAGAATTCGGTGACGTTGTTTGCCGTCATCATCACCGCCGAAGAAACGCTCGCGCAGACTATATCCTGTCCGCTTTCCGCCGTCCCCGCGTGACCCGACACTGCAAACCCCAGCAGCCGTTTATCGCTGCTGCTCTGAAAAAACTCAGCCAGTATCATCTGTCCGAATTATGCGTTGATAGCCTCGATAGCAACCTTAGTGTAAGGCTGTCTGTGACCGAGCGCTCTCTTGCTACCCTTCTTGGGTCTGTAGGTAAATACGTTGATCTTCTTGCCCTTGCCGTTCTTTACCACCTTAGCGGTAACGGTAGCGCCGTCAACGTAGGGAGCGCCAGCCTTTATGCTGCCCTCGCCGCCTACTGCAAGAACCTTGTCGAAGGTAACGGTCTCGTCAGCGTTAACGTCGAGCTTCTCAATGAAGATCTCGTCGCCTGCCTTTACCTGATACTGCTTTCCACCGGTCTCGATTACTGCGTACATTTGTACACCTACTTTCCTTATTAGACTCGCTGCGTCCGGTGTGCGTCCAAAAGGGCGCAACTTGCCCCTATACCGGAAACAAGCGGCTTATATATTATAAACCAAACCCCGCCGGTTGTCAAGTCCGGACGGGGTGGTTTGTTGAATGTTTACAGTTTGTTTACGAATACGATCACCCGGCAGAGTCTTGATCTCCGTCCTTTTTGTTCCTTGCTCTGGAATATCCCGTAAGATCGGGTATCTCGCAGGATTCGATATCGCAGCCGAACTCTATCTCGATGACTTTAAGTGAGTTCACCACCGCGCCGTCCGAGCGCAGAGTGCAGAACCACATCAGCACTCCCGTTTCGGCGTCTATCAGCGCTTCGCTGTCATAGCCGAGAGCGCTGTTTTTATCGGTATAGCTATGGGACAGCCGCACGCACCGCCTGCCGAGATACTCCTCGTCCCCGCTCTCAACCGTCCAGCCGGGATCGGTGTATATATGTCCCCGCAGCGGCAGTATCCTTTCGTATATCCTGTACTCCGCTATATCCTTAATATAGTCCTCAGAATAGTTGTCGTATTGTTCGTCCGTCTCCACCAGCCGTTCGCCGTCGCAGATACATCTTCTATAGTCGCTGCCGTCCATGTCAAAGGACGTCACGCCGTCCGCCCGGGTCATTTCGGAAATGTCATCGCCGCGTATCACCTTTTCGGAAAAGAAAGTCTCGCAGGTGCGGGTGTCTGCCCGAAATTCTGCTGCCGTGCAGCGGAAGTAATATAGATCCATTTCCCCGCCGAAGGTGTACTCAAGATCCGTTGCCGTGACATACTTCCCCCGCACGGTGGTGAAGTTCCCGGTGCAGTGCTTTGCCTTTTCGTATATCTCCCGGGCGGGCTGCAAATCCTCCTGCTCCGGAAGGATACTGTCGGCGTCGCCGATGCTGCTGAGATCCACCTTGACCGAGCTGTGTTTGTTTACTGCATCGGCAGCCATCCTGATATAGCCTAACGGCAGGTCGTACTTTTCAACGTTCTCCATGTCCTCGTTATACACGATAGTAAGGCTCTCCGTCATGCCCGATGTGTCAAAGGCATACCGTGCCGTGTCGCCGCCGTCAAAGGTGACCGTCAGCTGAAAGCCCTCCCAGCCGCCGACTTCCGGGCGCTCGGCAGCGGGATATTCTCCCTTGACCAACTCTATCACTTTAATGATCTCATATATCTCCCCGCAGGCTGTCTCGTCAGTGATGTCGAATTGGTACTCCGACTCCTCCATGCAGGCACGGGTCTGCGGGATAGTCACCCTTACGCTTTCTATGACAGGGGCAGTATCGCCGGGCGCTTCGGCGCTGTCCTGCCCCGCCGTGCCTTCGGTGCCGCTGTCAATATCAATTACCGGCGTTTTACCTTCGGTATCCGTGTCCGGCTTATCCATATGCATTACAGCTGCTGCCGACATTACAGCTATGACCGTCACCGCTGCACAGGCGGCAAGCGCTCCGAGGCGGCGAGGCTTTAACTGCCCGACGCTGGATAATGCGTGTATGGCATTTTCGTTCGCTGTCTCATTCTTGCAGGAAAGCATTTCTTTTCTGCCCGCTTTCAGCTTTGCAGTACGCTCCATTATCTCTCTGTCAAGGGAAGCGTCGGGCTGCTGCTTTTGTTTTATGCTTTCAAAAATGTTGTCTCTATCCAAAATAACCGCCCTCCTTCAAGCTCGCTTTCAGCTGTTTTCTCGCCCTTGTGAGCCGCATCTGCACCGCGCCCTCGCTTATACCCAGCGCCGAAGCCACCTCCGAGACCGGCATATTCTCGAAGTAATAGAGATACACCGCCGTCCTGCTACGCTCGGGGAGCGACTTCACCGCCTGCCATACCTCGCACTCGGCGGGAGACAGCGGAGCCTTCCCGGGCAGCTGCTCCACGTCCCTGTCGTCGCGGCGGGAACGCCACACGCTGCGTCTGAGCGTCCGGCAGAGGTTAAGACAGGTGCGTATCAGCCACGCCTGCCGCGCCGATTCATTTTCAAATACCAGGTCTTTGGTGAAGTACAGAAGAAAGACCTCCTGGTATACATCCTCCGCGTCGGCATGACTGCGGGTGTTGGCAAGCGCCACGCCGTACACCGCGCTGCGGTAGCGCTTCATCACGTATTCAAGCTCTTCGGTGTTTTTGTCCGGCATATCTCCTCACCTCCCTTTGTCTGTATATCGCGCCGGCGGGCAGAAATACAACGCCCTCTGTGAATTTTCGTATGTATGCACAAAACCGGGCAGCTGATTTTGTACGCTATGCCGCCGCTTATCTATATAGTATTCTACCATTATAGTATTCTACCATTCCCGCGCCCCGCCGTCAAGCGCCCTCCCCGTTAGCATACTAAAACTTCTGCACAGAATATCCCTTTTGCCGATACAGGCGTTTGGTGAAAAATGCCGAAATTAAAAAATTCACAAAAATGCTATTGACAAACGGCTGCATTGGGTGTATACTGGAATCGTAAACAGCAAGGGTGCTGTGGACGGGAAGTTGAGTCCACGGTGCCTTATTTTTTTAGGGGCGGTATCTCCGCCAAAAAGCTGACAACATGATAGGAGGAATTGTCATGAATATCCCCGAGATCTTCGGTGCAGATGTGTTTAACGAAAGCGTGATGCAGGAACGGCTCCCCAAATCCACCTATAAGTCGCTCAAGAAAACTATCCAGGCTGGCAAGCCGCTGGATATCGAGCTGGCGAATGTGGTAGCAGCCGCTATGAAGGACTGGGCAGTTGAAAAGGGCTGCACCCATTACACTCACTGGTTCCAGCCTATGACCGGCAACACCGCTGAAAAGCACGACAGCTTTATCTCGCCTACCAGCGACGGCAAGATCATTATGGAGTTCTCCGGCAAGGAGCTGGTAAAGGGCGAGCCCGACGCTTCCTCTTTCCCCTCCGGCGGACTGAGAGCTACCTTTGAGGCAAGAGGCTACACCGCATGGGATCCTACCTCCTACGCATTTATAAAAGGGAAGTCGCTCTGTATCCCCACAGCCTTCTGCTCCTACACCGGCGAGGCTCTGGATAAGAAAACTCCTCTGCTGAGATCTATGGAGGCTCTCGACAAGTCCTCCGTAAGACTGCTCAGGCTGTTCGGTATGGACGACGTTAACCGCGTTACCGCAAACGTAGGCCCCGAGCAGGAGTACTTCCTCGTAGACCGCGAGATGTACTCCCACAGAAAAGACCTTATCCTTGCAGGCAGAACGCTGTTCGGCGCTCCCGCTCCCAAGGGTCAGGAGCTTGAGGATCACTACTTCGGCACTATCAAGACCAGAGTAAACGGCTACATGGAAGACCTTGACGAACAGCTCTGGAGACTGGGTATCTCCTCAAAGACCAAGCACAACGAGGTAGCGCCCGCTCAGCATGAAATGGCTCCTATCTTCAATACAACAAATATCGCTACTGACCATAACCAGCTTGTAATGGAGCTGATGAAGAGAACTGCAAGAAAGCACGGCTTCAAGTGCCTGCTCCATGAAAAGCCCTTCGACGGTATCAACGGCTCCGGCAAGCACAACAACTGGTCGGTATCCACCGACACCGGCGTGAACCTCCTGGATCCCGGCAAGACTCCTGCCGAGAACGCAGTGTTCCTTACCTATCTGGTAGCCGTTATCAAGGCGGTAAATGATTATCAGGATCTGCTGAGAGCTTCTGTAGCTACCGCAGGCAACGATCACCGTCTGGGTGCTAACGAGGCACCTCCCGCTATCATCTCTATCTTCCTGGGCGACGAGCTTGGCGAGATCGTAGACGCGCTGGGCGAGGGTCACAAGCCCGAGAAACACGGCAAGGCTACCATGGAGATCGGCGTTGACGTACTGCCTAACTTCCCCAAGGATTCCACCGACAGAAACCGTACCTCGCCTTTTGCCTTCACCGGCAACAAGTTCGAGTTCCGTTCTCCCGGTTCCCGTCTGTCCTGCGCAGGTCCTATGACTATCCTCAACACTATCGTTGCAGAGGTGCTGGATCAGTTCTATGACAAGCTGAAGGACGCTGAGGACTTCCAGGACGCTCTGGACACTCTCATCAAGGAGACTATCGCAGAGAACAAGCGCATAATCTTCAACGGCGACGGCTACTCCGACAACTGGGTAGAGGAAGCTGAGAAGAGAGGTCTGCTGAACCTCCGCTCCACTCCCGACGCTATCCCCGTATATCTGCTGGACAAGAACGTAGAGGTGCTTTCCAAGCACGGCGTATATTCCAGAACAGAGCTGGAATCCCGTGTCGAGATCCTGCTTGACGAATACAACAAGACTATCAACATCGAGGCTCTTACCATGATCGACATGGCTAAGAAGGATATCCTTCCCGCTGTCATGACCTATGTAAAGGATCTCAGCGAGACCGCTGCCACCGCTCAGGCTCTGGGCGCAGACCTCACCGTTGAGAAGGAGCTTGTTACCAAGCTGTCCGCTCTTGCGGCTCAGACCTACAAGGCGCTCACCGCTCTTGAAGAGGCAGTCGCCAAGGTGACCGAGATGAAGAAGACCGCTTCCACCGAGGAGGTAGCAAGATACTATCACGATGTTATCCTCGAGAAAATGGCAGAGCTCCGTGCTCCCGCCGACGAAATGGAAGCTCTCTGCGGCGAGAAGTACTGGCCTTATCCTACCTACGAGCAGCTGCTGTTCTACGTAAAGTAAGGCGCAAAACAAAATACGCACAACGAGGTGCGCTTTTCCCTGAGGGGGAGAGCGCGCCTTTTTTATCCAAGCTATCTACTCTCAATATACCACACTTAAATGCAGGACCGTCCGGACGAATGCCACCGGGCGGTCTTGCGTTTTGCCTGCAAATGTGTTATACTTATTATAATACTAATTCCTAAAAGGTTAGTAGACAAAGATTGGTGCTGACGGCTCAGCAATCTAGGAAAGCGACCGCAGTTGGGCTGTCGCCCT
>CACXDI010000207.1 GCA_902766335.1 uncultured Ruminococcus sp.
ACCTCTAATCCTACCGAGGTGACCGAGGACAACGGTACTATCACTTATGATGAGTCCACCAAGACCATTACAATCTGTGACGCTGAGCGCACCGAAACAGGTGACGAGTCCACGACAGGCAACGACAGCAACAGCGGTACTGACATCGACAACTCGAGCCAGACCGGTGATGAGTCCATGACAGGCAACGACAGCAACAGCGGTACCGACCAGCCTAACTCCAGCACACCTGACGATTCCATGAACGGTGACAACAGCAACAGCGGCACCGATCAGCCCAACTCCAGCACAGCTGACGATTCCAATTCCGGTTCTGATTCTGATGCAAACTCGAATGATTCCGGCAGCTCCAGCTCTTCCAGCAGCTCCAGCTCTTCCAGCAGCTCTAGCAATTCCAGCAATGGCGGCGGAAACAGCAGCAATGGCGGCGGCGGAAACAGCAGCAACGGCGGCGGAAATAACAGCAACGGCGGCGGAGACAACAACCCTGCTACCGGTCTGGGCAAGGCAGCTGTACCTGTTATCGCTATCGCGGCACTTGCGGTACTTGTAGTTCGCAAGAAGAACGAGGACGATGACGCATAATAAGGCTTGAGCCTTTAAAATAAGGACGCGATCCGCAAGGGTCGCGTTCTTTTTTTGCATATCGGGGGGCGTTAGAGCATATGATATGGCGAAAGGGGTGTATCATATGAGCGAGAATAATCGTCCTTGCGGAAAACACCAGATAATAATGAATGACTGTCTGAACATCGTTATAACCGGAGTGACTGACGCCGACAGCTTTGACGAGCACAGCATAAGGGTGTTTACCGAGTGCGGAGAGCTGACCATTTTCGGCGAGCAGCTCCATGTGAACGAGATGAACGTAGAGACGGGGAGCCTCACCGTCGAGGGGAGCGTCACGGCGCTGATATACGGGGACAGGCGTATCACCAGGCGGCTGGGGCTGCTGGGAAAGCTGCTGAGGTGACGGCATGATACCTATGCAGCTGGGCACTCAGGCGGAGATAGAGGTGCTTGTCTATTCGCTGACAGCCGGAGTCTTTATGGGCGTGGTCTATGACTTCTTCAGGGTGATACGAAGGCTCTTTGCGGGCAGGGCTGTGACATTCATCTGCGATCTTATTTTTATGGTGATATTCTCGGCGGGGTACTTTACTGTGAGCCTCGCCCAGACCGACTATCTGCGTGGATTCGTGCTTGCGGGAATGATCGCCGGTGCCGCCATGTGGTGCTATACCATAGGCAGGGCGGCGGTATGGCTGGTCACGCTGATACTTGGCTTTTTTATAAAGCAGCTGCTGTCTCCGATGTTTGTCTTGGTAAACAAAATTTGTAAACAATCTTACTTCAAAACTGTAGGAAACGCCATAAATTTGCAAAAAGCAAAAAAAATCCCTCAAAGCACTTGAAAGTTAAGCCGCAAAAAGTTATAATAGATAATGGAGAAATAGAAAATACCGCGCGTATGAAGATGTTTTTCATTGTGCGGAAATGTGTAAAAATTTAAGGAGTTGATGCGGCATGAGCAGCAAGAGACGCACAAGTGAAGCTGTTCTGTCCTCAAAGAAAAAACGCGAGGGCGTTGTCTTCGGACCGCTTGCATGGTTTGCGGCTTTCTGCCTTGTTATCTATTCTGTTGTGGTGATCATCTCACAGCAGGTACAGATAGTAAGGCTCAAGCAGGAGAAGAAGGAGATCAGCGAGCAGATAACCGAGGCAAGACAGCAGAATGATGAATACACCAGAATGCTCGCCAGCGATGACGAGGCGGCATATATGGAGAAGATCGCTGTCGAAAAGCTGGGATACGCTTATCCCAACGAAAGACGCTTTTATGTGGTTGACACCCACTGAGAGTGCTTATATTTAGTGTCAGATATTGCGGGAGAAACGCAAAAAGAGGAGAAAGTAAAAGAATATGCAGCTTGAAGTAGGAAAGATCTATGAAGGAAAAGTAACGGGAATAACCAAGTTCGGCGCCTTTGTCGAGCTTGAGAAGGGTACTACGGGTATGGTACATATTTCCGAGGTGGCAAATACCTATGTGAACGAGATAAAGGATCACATCCAGGAGGGGCAGACCGTTAAGGTGAAGGTGCTCTCTATGGGTGATGACGGCAAGATAAGCCTTTCGATCAAGAAGGCTCAGCCGAGACCCGAGCGTTCCGACAGACCCCAGAGAAACAACCGTCAGGGCGGCGACAGTGACCGCGGCGGTCATCAGGGCGGAAGGCAGGGCGGCAGACGCTCCTATTCCGAGCGTCCCGAGCCGGTGGATTTCGCAAAGAACCCGCCTCCTGTTTATGACGTAAGGACTACATCGGGTGACGCTGATTTTGAGGACATGATGGCAAAGTTCAAGGCTACCAGCGAGGAGAGATTCTCAGACCTCAAGCACGTTATGGACAACAAGCGCCGCGGCGCATCCAGAAGAAGGTAAGCCTGCCGTGAAAAAGACCTTTGCATTTATATTTTTTATGCTCGCAGCGATAGTGCTGGGAGCCTTCATCGCGTATCTGAGCGCGGGGGTCAGCTTTCTCAGCTGGCTGGCCTGGGGCAAGTCCCTGGGCGTGAACAATTTCGGCATTGACCTTTATGTGCTGAGCTTCAGCCTTACGCTCAATGTGAAGTTTACGATCTCGCAGCTTATTACGATACCGGTAGGGCTTATAGTTTACGCCAAGACCTGCAAGAGTCTGTAAGCCTATAATATGAAAACCAACGGGCTGTGAAAGCGTTTGCAGCCCGTGTTTTTTGATAGTAAGGGATACTCAGCCGAGGGTGAGATAACAGATGTTTGGGATATTCAAAAAGAAGAGCGAGGGCGAGACGCCGCTTGCAAAACGGATAAAGGAACTGAAATGCCGCAAGATAAGCTATGTGGACTGCGATCTTTCAGAGCTTGAGAGGGATATGCGGCAGTCGTCCGACGCGATACTGAAGCTCACGCCGGTAAATTACTACGCGGTCAAGAACGAGTACATTCTGGCGCTTATATACAGCTCTGCCGACTATTCCGAGTGCTATGTGCAGTTCAAGCGGCTGTCCTACGAGAAGCAGACGGGCAAGAGCGCGATATTCACGCTGGACAAGCATACCATGTCCAAGGCGCTTGCCAAAGTCGGGATAATAATCGACGTGGACGGAAAGGCGGAGTGAAAATGCAGACGATATATAATTTCGACTTTGCGGTGCTCAATGCTCTGCAAAGTATCCATAATACCTTTTTCAACTACTTTTTTGCGTTCTTCACGTTTCTGGGGGACGGCGGTATTATCTGGATCGTGCTGACTCTGGTAATGCTTTTCATCAAAAAGACCCGCAGGGCAGGCATTACAATGTCAGCAGGACTGATAACCGAGTTTGTGATAAACGAATGTTTTGTAAAGAATCTGGTCAAACGTCCGAGACCCTTTACGCTCCACCCGTATATCGACACGATAGTCAGTCAGCCCTCAAGCTATTCCTTCCCCTCGGGGCACACCTGCACCGCTTTTGTTTCTGCCACAGTCATATTCTGCTACAACAAAAAGCTGGGAGTGATAGCCTATATCACAGCCGCGCTGATAGGCATTTCCAGGAACTACTTCTATATCCATTATCCCACGGACGTGCTGGTAGGCGCTGTCGAGGGGATACTGACAGGACTGCTGGCGGTACTGGTGGTAAAGGTGTTCTGTGACCAAACGGACAAAAAGAATACAACAGAGGAAAAAGACTGATGCTGGGATTATTCCGCTATTTGAAGGATTACAAAAAGGAAGCCATACTGGGACCCTTCGGCAAGCTGCTGGAAGCCATTTTTGAGCTTATCGTGCCGATAGTCATGGCGAGGATAATAGATATCGGCATACCCGCCGGGGACAAGCCTTATATTTTCAGGTTGGGCGGCGTGCTGGTGATGCTGGGGATACTGGGGCTGGCGGCTTCGCTGACGGCGCAGTATTTCGCGGCAAAGGCTGCGGTAGGCTTTGGCACAGAGCTGAGGTCTGCGCTTTTCAAGCATATAAATACTCTTTCACACGCCGATATTGACCGTATCGGCGCGTCTACGCTTGTGACGAGAATGACCGCCGACGTTATGGCGGCTCAGACCGGCGTGAATATGCTGCTGAGGCTGTTTCTGCGGGCGCCCTTTATCGTTGTGGGTGCGCTGATAATGGCGCTTTCCATATCGGTGAAGCTGACGCTCATCTTTGCGCTGTTCACACCTTTGCTGGCGGCGGTGATCTACTACGTCACCCACCGCACAGTGCCGATGTACAAGACGATACAGAAAAAGCTGGATCACATCAACCGCCTGACCGACGAGAACATCTCGGGCGTGAGAGTGATACGCGCCTTCTCGCGCGGCAGCGACGAGCGCAAGCGGTTTGAGTACGCCGCCGACAGTCTGCAAACGGTGCAGCTCTCGGCGGGCAGAGTCTCTGCCATAATGAGTCCGCTGACATATGTTTTCGTCAACATCGCGATCATGCTGATAATCTGGTGCGGCGGCATAAGCGTCAACGCGGGCAACATCACACAGGGCGAGGTGATAGCCCTGGTCAATTTCATGACACAGATACTTCTGTCGCTGATACGTCTGGCGGAGCTTATCATGAGCCTCAGCAAGATGCAGGCTTCCTCTGTCAGGATACAGGAGGTCTTTGACATCGCACCTTCCGTCACCGAGCAGACGAAGCAGAAAGCGAGAGCCGTTGAGGGCGCTCCCGCCGTGGAGTTCCGGAGCGTTGATTTCAGCTACGTTGACTCCGAGCGTGCGGCGCTGGAGGGGATATCCTTTTCGGTGCGAAAGGGCGAGACGGTGGGTATCATCGGCGGTACCGGCTGCGGCAAATCGACTCTTGTGAACCTTATCCCCCGCTTTTACGACGTGCAGCGGGGAGAAGTCTATGTCAACGGCGTGGATGTGCGCGGCTACAGCTTTGAGCAGCTAAGAGGAATGATAGGCACGGTGCCCCAGAAGGCGGTGCTGTTTTCTGGTACTGTGCGTGAGAATATGAAGTGGCGCAAGTCTGACGCTTCGGACGGGGAGATATACAAAGCCCTGGAGACGGCACAGGCTAAGGATTTCATAGACAAGGATCCGGACGGTCTTGACCGTGTGCTGGAGCAGGGCGGACGCAATCTTTCCGGCGGACAGCGGCAGCGGCTCACCATAGCCCGTGCGCTGGTGGGCAGTCCGGAGATACTGATACTGGACGATTCCGCTTCGGCGCTGGATCTTGCCACCGACGCGGCGCTCAGGCGGGCGCTTGCTGCCGATACCGGCGGAATGACGGTGTTCATCGTGTCACAGCGGGTGTCCTCTATACGCCACGCCGACAGGATAATCGTCCTTGATGACGGCAGGACAGCGGGCATGGGAACCCATGCCGAGCTGCTGGAGAGCTGCGGGGTCTACAGAGAGATCTGCCGCTCACAGCTTACCGACGAGGAGTTGAGCCGATGAAGGAACAGACAAGCAGGCTCGCCATAGTAAAGCCGCTGCTTAGGTTTTTCAAGCCCTACCGCGCCCAGCTGATAGCGGCGCTGGTACTTGCGGTGATAAACGTGGCGGCGACTCTTTACGCGCCGATACTCACCGGCGACGCCGTAGACCTTATCATTTCAAAGGGCAAGGTGGATTTCGAGGGGCTCAAGCCGATACTTATGACCTTTGCCGTGACGATAGCGATAGTTGCGCTGTCGCAGTACGTGATGAACCTCTGTCTCAACAAGGCGGCGTACTCGGCGCTGCGCGATCTTCGCAACAAGGCATTCGACAACTACAGCAGGCTGCCCCTTTCGTACATCGACTCGCACCCCAAGGGGGACATAATCAGCCGTCTTATCGCGGATATCGAGCAGATATCGGACGGTCTGATAATGGGCTTTGCCCAGCTTTTCACCGGAGTCGTGACGATAATCGGCACCCTTATTTTCATGCTGACGATAAACGTAAAGATAGCGCTGATAGTAGTTCTGCTGACGCCTCTCTCGCTGTTCGCGGCGCGGTTCATCGCACGGCACACCTTTGAGTATTTCGGGGAGCAGACCTCTACCCGCGGCGATCTTACCGCCTTTGTGCAGGAAATGACCGGCAACCAGAAGATACTAAAAGCATTCGCCCACGAGCGGGAAGCGGAGCAGCAGTTTGAAGGGCTCAACCGCAAGCTGCAGGTGGTGAGCGTCAGGGCGATATTCTTCTCGTCGCTGGTGAATCCCTCCACGCGGTTCGTCAACGGTCTGGTATACGCGGCAGTCGGGATATTCGGCGCCGTGACGGTGCTGGGCGGCGGATTCACGGTGGGACAGCTCTCCTGCTTCCTCACCTACGCCAATCAGTACACCAAGCCATTCAACGAGATATCCGGCGTTGTGACAGAGCTTCAGGGAGCGCTCGCCTGTGCAAGGCGTGTGCTGGAGCTTATCGACGAGACTCCCGAGCCGGACGACAGCGCCTGCCGGGTGCTGGAGACGGTGGACGGCAGGATGACCGCCGAGAATGTGAGCTTTTCCTACCAGCCTGACCGTCCGCTGGTAGAGGACTTCAATATCGACGTGAAGCCGGGTCAGCGGATAGCTATAGTGGGTCCTACCGGCTGCGGCAAGACTACCTTCATCAATCTGCTTATGCGCTTTTACGAGGTGGACGGCGGCAGGATAACCGTTTCGGGAGTGAATGCTGCCGGGTGTACCCGCGATTCGCTGCGGGGAGCCTTCGGCATGGTGCTGCAGGACACATGGCTCAGGCACGGCACTATCCGCGACAACATCGCCTACGGACGTCCCGACGCTACCTTTGCCGAGGTGGAAGCCGCCGCTAAGGCTGCTCACTGTGACCGGTTTATCCGCAAGCTGGAGCACGGCTACGACGAGGTGATATCCGACGAGGGTATGCTTTCGGCGGGACAGAAGCAGCTGCTCTGTATCGCCCGGGTGATGCTTGCGCTGCCGCCCATGCTTATCCTTGACGAAGCCACCAGCTCTATCGACACCCGCACTGAGCTGCTGATACAGCAGACCTTTGACGAGATGATGCAGGGCAGGACGTCCTTCATCATCGCCCACCGGCTGTCTACCATACGCCATGCCGACTGCATACTGGTCATGAACGCGGGGCATATAGCAGAGCAGGGCACTCACGAGGAGCTGCTCCGCAAGGGCGGCGCCTACGCCGAGCTGTATAATTCTCAGTTCGAGTGTTGAAATTTTTAGGATACTATTGAAATAACCGGGCAAATTTGCTATAATTAAGGCAACACCGCCGGGCCACCGGCTAACGCCTTTGCACGTCATAAACTTGCATATTTTTAGCATAAACGAAGTTTATGCAGTC
>CACXDI010000208.1 GCA_902766335.1 uncultured Ruminococcus sp.
AAATGCTTGACACAAATAAAAAATCTCTGCGTTGTAAAAGCTTGAAGGGCGACAGCCCATCTGCGCTTTTACGCCTTGATATTTTTTTATTTTTGCCTGCGCCTTTCCGGCAAGGTTTAATTGGGGGAACAATATGTTTTTTACAGGGGAATGTGATCTTTGATGTCAAAAAAAATGAAACTGCGGGCAGGGATATTCTGCTCGCTGGTGATGCTGATAACGGCAGCTTCCGACTCGCTGCGCGGGGTGTTCCTGCCGCAGTTCAGAAGCTCCTTCTCACTCACCGAACCGCAGGCGGCGCGTATCATAATGGTCAGCTATATCGGCAATCTGCTGTTTTTGTCGGTAGGCGGAAGGCTTTCTGACAGGCTGCCGAGAAAGAAATTCATAGGCGGCGTGCTGATACTCTGGTCCGCAGCGCTCTGCTCCTATATCTTCACCGAGAACTACTATCTGCTGCTCTTCGCGATAATGTTCTCTATGGGCGGCTCCACCATGATATCGACGTCGGTGAACATCGTCACGCCGCTGATGTTTGCGTCGCCGGCGATGTTCGTGAGCCTGTTCAACTTTTTGCAGGGCATCGGCATTACAGCCTCACAGAATATCGGCGGGCGCTTTGCCGACAGACTCACCGCATGGCATATTGCCAACGCCATTCTGTTCGGGCTTGCGGTCATATCCTTTATCCTGCTGATGACCCTCGACCTGCCAGACCCGGAACCGTCCGGCGAGAAGATAAGCATAGGCAGGATACTCCGCGACCCGGCGTCGCTGCTGCTGATATGCTGCTGCGGCGGGTATTTCATAGCGGAGCACGGCTTGCAGAACTGGCTGACCTCCTACGGCAGCGAGCACCTCGGCATGACCGTGGCCAGCTCGGCGGTATATCTCTCCATGTTCTACGGCAGTCTCACAGTAGGCAGGCTGATCTTCGCGCCCTTCATTGACCGCATCGGCATTTTCCGCTGTCTGATCATCTGGTCAGCGGCAGGCGCGGTGCTTTACTCGATCGGCTTCGGGCTGGGAAAGAGCGGTCTTATACTTGTGGCGGCGGCGGGCTTTGCCTACTCGATACTCTACCCGCTGCTGGTAATGCTCATCGGCGAGTTTTTCGACACCTCGGTTGCGGGCTCGGCTACCGGGCTGATACTCAGCATCGCCACCTTCTTCGATATTTTCTTCAACGCCTTCTTCGGGCGGCTGGTGGAAGCCAAGGGCTACGGCACCGCGATATATGTGCTCCCCGCAGCGGCGGCGGTCTTCAGCATAATGCTGCTGGTGCTGAAATTCGGCGTCAAGCGCGCAAAGGACATAAGATAACCAATGACCCGCATCGGACGCTCCGGTGCGGGTCTTTTTATTGCTCCCCCAATCAAACCTTGCCGGAAAGGCGCAGGCAAAAATATCAAGGCGTAAAAGCGCAAAGATTTTTTATTTGTATCAAGCATTTTTGGCAAGGTTTAGTTGGGGAGCAATATATTCAGACATCTGTCCTTTTGCAGAGAAGCTCGTGCATGACTGCCATGAGCACAAGCAGCAGAAGAAGAAAGACCGGGAAGAACCACAGTCCGATGTGACTGCCGATGAATCCGAGCAGCGGCGGCATCAGCGTGGTACCGATGTAGGCGCTCGCCATTTGCACGCCTATCACCGCCTGGGAGTTTTCGGCTCCGAAGTGATCCGGCGTGGAGTGTATCACGCTGGGGTATATCGGCGCACAGCCCACGCCGACGGTGACAAGCCCGATAAGTGCCGGAGCCTTCCCTGCCGGCAGCAGCAGGAGCAGTATCCCCAGAGCGATGATCCCCTGACCTATCCGCACCATTTGCTTGTCGCTGAATTTCAAGGTGGCAAATCCGCTGACCGCACGTCCGGCGGTGATACCTATAAAGAACAGTCCCGCGAACCTCGCCGCCGTTATCGAGTCGGTATCCCGGATCTTTACCAGATAGCTGCTCGCCCACAGACCCACTGTTCCCTCCAGACCGCAATAGCAGAAGAAGCAGAGCATGATCTCCTTTGCGCCGGCAAGGGAGATTATCTGTTTGAGAGACAGCGGCTTGCCCGCCGGAGTGCCGTCCTCTTCGCCGCCGGAGCGCTTCTTCCAGAGCGGCAGGCTCAAGAATATCACCAGCGTCAGCGCTATCTGCATGAAGCTGATATAGCGGTAGCCCATGTTCCAGCTCTGACCGCCCGCAAGTGCGCGGCTGAGTATCAGCGGCCCTGCTGTGGTGCCCACTCCCCACATACAATGCAGCCAACTCATATGCCGGCTTGCGTAGTGCAGGGCGACGTAGTTGTTGAGCGCCGCGTCTACGCTTCCCGCCCCGAGTCCGTAGGGCACAGCCCATATACACAGCAGGAGAAAGGAATGGCTTATCGAAAAGCCGAACAGCGCCACGGCAGTTGTCAGCACGCTGAGCGCCGTGACCATTCCTGCGCCGAGCTTTCGGGTAAGGCGGTCACTTTGCAGGCTGGATATTACCGTCCCAACTGAGATTATCATAAATACTATCCCAGACCAGGACATAGGGACGTCAAGCTCTTTATAGACCGTAGGCCATGCGGCTCCCAGCAGAGAGTCCGGCAGACCGAGGCTTATGAATGACAGATAGATCACTGCAAGAAGAAATGATACCATAGACCGACTCCGTTTTCGTTTTTTTAAGGCAATACCGCACAATCATTGTGCGTCAGAAACGCCGTCAGATTTTTCGTCTTGGAACAGCTTGCTGTTCCCATTGCACTAAAGTTGACGAC
>CACXDI010000209.1 GCA_902766335.1 uncultured Ruminococcus sp.
GCCGCCAATGCCAAACATACAAATCTCGCTGCAAATTTCTTCATTTTCATATTTACCATTCCTTTCCGAGAGACCATTATCTTCCTTAGCCGGCGGCTTCTTCCACCGCTTCTTTGATTATCTCGAACGCCTTGTCACAATCCGCTTCGGTGATGATGAGCGGTGGCACCATTCTGATGACGCTTTCACCTATCGCGGTGATGAGCAGCTTTCTGTCAAAGCACTTGTGCTTTACTTCCACCGCATTCACGCCGTCTAACTCAACGCCCACAAGCAAGCCCTGACCGCGCACCTCTTTGATATGGGGCAGCGCTTTCAGCTTTTCCATGAAATATGCACCCATTTTTGCGGCGTTGTCCGCAAGGTGCTTGTCCTCCATCTCCTCGATGGCGGCGAGTGCCGCAGCGCAGCATACCGGGTGACCGCCAAAGGTGGTGCCGTGGGAGCCGGAGGTGAACGCCTTCGCGACCTCCTCCGTCGCACAGATAGCGCCTATCGGCATACCGCCGCCCAGTGCCTTCGCCATCGAAACGATGTCGGGCTTTATGCCGTAATTCATGAATGACATATATTTGCCCGTTCTACACCAGCCTGTCTGCACCTCGTCGAGAAGCAGAAGCATTTCATTCTCGTCGCAGAATTTGCGAAGTCCGGTCATGAACTCCTGTGTTGCGGGATTAACGCCGCCCTCGCCCTGCACCGGCTCTATCATGATCGCGATAGTGTCCTTTGTGCAGGCAGCCTTGAAGGCTTCCAGGTCATTGTAGGGCGCATAGGTGAAGCCGGGGGTCATTCCGCCGAAGCCTATCTGGCAGGCGTTGTCCGGCTGACCCGTTGCCGACATGGCGCCGAACGTTCTGCCGTGAAATGAATTGGCGGCGGTCACGATGTTGTAGCGGCTTTCATCGTACTTCTCAACACCGTATTTTCTCGCCATTTTTATCATAGCTTCATTAGCCTCGGTGCCGCTGTTCTGATAGAATATCTTGTCCATGCCGATGGTGGTGCAGACCTTTTCGGCAAGCAGCGCCTGCGGCACCGAGTAGGGATAGTTGAACACCTGCATTGCCGTTTCCGCCTGCTGCTGCACAGCCTTGACCACGCGCTCGTTACAGTTGCCCACCGAGTTTACCGCGATGCCCGCATAGAAATCCAGATAAGGCGTACCCTGCTCGTCATACATATATACGCCCTTTGTGCTGTCGGCTATAAAGTCAAAGCGCTCGTAGGTCTCGATGATGTACCTTGAAGCCTTTGCCTTCAGCTCTGCGGCGGTAAGTCCCGTGTCCTTCAGTTTCATATTACCATCTCCTAAAAAATAAAAGCGGGCAGCATTCGTCATTGAACGCCATTGCCCGCTGAATATGCTTAAAATAAAACGGACAGCAGAGCTCTGCTGAACTCCGTTGTCCGTCGCTTTTGTCTTTCGACAGTCTCATATTATCACGATTCCCGCCGAATGTCAAGAGCATTTTTGCAGTTTCTCACATCTCGACAAAACGAAAGTCTGATTTTTTTAGGAGTGTATTTCACCATTCACAAATTTCGGAAAAGTTGTGAACAGAGCGAAAAATTTTATGTCATGCTGCAGCAAAGCGGTTGACATTTGCAGCCTTCGGGTGTATAATTAAAGCATAATAATACCGATGGCAATGGCGCTTATCCATAAAGGGTGAGCGCTTTTTTATTTGAAAGGAGCGGAAAATATGGGAAGACCTATCATAGGCGTATTGCCCCTTTTCGACATCGAACGCAACAGTCTCTGGTTGATACCGGGATATATGGAGGCTCTGAGACAGGCGGGTGCGCTGCCGGTCATGCTCCCGCTCACCACAGCTCCCGCCGATATCCGGCTTATCGCGGAGAGCTTTAACGGCTTTCTGTTCACCGGCGGGCAGGATATCGAACCGATCTTCTACGACGAGAAAAGGAGCGAGCTGTGCGGCGAAAGCTGTCTCCAGCGAGATACAATGGAGATAATGCTGTTTCAGGAAGCGCTGAAAAAGGACAAGCCGCTGCTCGGGATATGCAGAGGTATCCAAGCCTTCAATGTTTTCTGCGGCGGAACGCTCTATCAGGACATACCCTCGCAGAAGCCGTCGGGAACTGTGCATAAGCAGAAGCCGCCCTATGACGCGCCCGCCCACGACGTGGAAATAACGGAGGGCACGCCGCTACACAGCCTGCTGAAAAAGGACAGGCTCTCGGTCAACAGCTGTCATCATCAGACGATAAAGGAGCTGTCCGGCAGGCTGGAGCCGATGGCATGGTCGGAGGACGGGCTGATAGAGGCCGTGTATATGCCGGAGATGAGATTTATCTGGGCGGTGCAGTGGCACCCGGAGCTTTCCTTTGAAAAGGATGAGGACAGCCGGCTTATCTTTGAGGAATTTGTACGAAATTGCAATTGAGAACCTCCATAAAAAGGAGCTGTTGCTTGGACGACCATAGCAGCAGCTCCGACTTTTATCTTATTATCTTGAAGCACACCGTCTTAGCGTTTATCAGCGGACTATTATATGCGAAATACACCGTCCCCGACACGGGAGTTCTTATCTCGTGGATAAGCTCGCCGTCCAGCGGGTCATATATCCTGCCCAGCACATCGCCGAGCTCCACCGTCTTGCCTATCTCGGCAGTTCTGAAAAATATCCCCGCCTGCTCGGACTGAATTTGCTTAGTGTTGCCCTCGTCGATTATCTCGGTGATATACCCCGGCGGCGTTTTGACCGTGGCTATACCACGGTTACTCATGAAGCGGAGTATGGCGTTTACCGCCTCGTCCGCCGCCTTCACATCTATCTCGTCGGTGGCGTTGGCGTAGACCGAGAAAGCCTTTGTCTCCCACACCTGCCAGTTGTAGTTGAGGGTGGTGGTGTCGTAGGGTCTCGGCTTGCGGATAATGCCGAACTCCAGCCCGAAAGCCTTCATTATCCCGGGGTCGGTAAAGCCGGTGTCCATCATCTTGACGTGGGGCAGAAAGATACCGGGCTGATAGAAGCTGGCAAGCTGAATGCCGTACTCGTAGCCCTGAAGTTTGCTGAAAACACCGTCGGCGATACGCTGTGTTGTCTCGCCTAAATCGTACCCTGGGAACATTCTGTTGATGTCCGTGTTGTCCATCGCCCAAAACCGCTTGCCGATGTTCATCGAGTAATAATTCACGCAGGGCACCACAAGTATCTCGGTGTCCTCCGCGAGCCTGCCCTCGCTCTCCAGCTTTTTCAGCGCCTGCACCATTCGGGAACAGACATACATCTGCTGTACCTCGTTGCCCCGCATAGCGCCCACAATCGCCAGTGCCTTTCTGCCATGCCCGAAGCGGAAGCCTATGATATCCAGCTGCTCGCGGTAGGGCGATTTTAGCGAAAACAATATCTTCTTTTTCATTCGGCTTCACCTCCCTTTGCGGGCTGCAATATCCTTGCAAGCAGTGAACCGCCGTAGACAACGGGATATTCACGGAGTGTAAATATCATACCGTCACAAACAGCAAGAACCCTTTCGACTACCTTTGAGGTCAACGGGTCGACTACATCGCCGATATGGTTGCCCAGCTTCACGGTATCTCCGAAGCTGGCGCAGGGCACGAATATCCCCGCCGCGTCGGAGTTGACAAAACCGACCTCACGCCCCACGGAGGTCACAGGCTCCCGCACCGGAGAGGTCTCGCCGTGCCATATTCCAAGCTCCCTCATCAGATTCAGCACGCCATCAAAAAGCTGCTGACAGTATTCCTTTGTGATACGCATTCCCACGCCCATTTCCACCACAAGGGTCTTAGTGCCGCGGCTGTTGAGGGTGTGGGCGAGGGTGGATTCGAGCACCGTTGCGGCGTCGTGTATCCAAACGAAATCCACATTCAGCATTTTAGCGTAGGGCAGCAGCGTTTCCGCAGTCGGCACGCTTATCCGTATCTGGGGTATCTCCTTAAGGAAGATATTGCTGGAATGCACGTCAATGCACACGTCCGAGCCGCTTAGATCGTCCACGATAGACGAGCATATCACTTCAACCATTGTTCCTCGCTTTGTGCCGGGAAACACCCTGTTCATATCAAGATCGAACATCGGTATGCCCCGTGTGATGCTGTCGATACCCATAGGGTTAAGTGCAGGATAAATATCAACAATGCCGTCAAGCTGTTTGATATGCTCATCAATAAAGCTCCCGACCATGTAGGCAAGATACTGCCCCTCCAGCTCATCGCCGTGGGTGCCTGTTACAAGGCTGAGTCTGGTCTTGCTTTTGCCGTTTTGTATGCGGCGCTTTTGTATATTCAGATTCTCATTAACTGCAAACGGTACGCTTGCTACAAGTTCTATCATTGGTCGCACCTCCCTATGTCAGCACCGAGCGCACCAGCTGGAGCTGCTTGGTATATCTGCCGAACATCACGCCCCTGTCGATAGCGCAGTCGCGGAAGTCTCTGCCCTGAGATATAACGATATAATCATCGCTGACCGTGCAGTTGTTGGCGGGGTCAATGCCTTCCCAGTGGTCGCCCGTCCAGTATTCCACCCACGAATGTGTCTCACCGTCGCAGAAGGCAAGCCCGGCGATATACCTTGAGGCAATACCGTCCATTCGCAGCAGCGAGATAAGGATATGCGAAAAATCCTGACACACGCCCTTTTTCAGCGCAAACGCCTGTGCCGCTGTGGTCGAGGTGTCGGTGAAGCCCTTTTCGTACTCTATCGTATCGGAAAGTGCGTCGCTTAGATACGCGGCTCTGTCCTGAACTGTGCCTGTGCATTTTCCCTTGATACTGTCATAGAATGCTATTAGCGCGCCGTCCGGCTTTGTGTACTGCGACTGATAGAGATAGCAGGGAAGTAAGTCCGTCCTGTGCTTTGTGTGGTCCACCTCCGCCGCACCCTTTATCTCAAAATCAAGAAAGCGGTGGTCGCCCTTGAGATAGCCCGCCGTCACGTTATTGCCGAAGGCGTCCACCGTCTGCTGTGTAGGAACATAAGGCGAGATATTCAGACTGCACGACAGTATACGCTGCGTTTCCGTCTCCGGCGGGATAATGCGCAGAGCAAAGCTGTGGTCGTGGACGTAGTCGTTAAAGGTCAGCTTGGTCGAGTAGTAGAAATTCACCCGCTTCATACAAACACCTCCGCTGTTTCAAACAAATGCCCGAGGCTGTCTATCGCCTTGTCGGCTTCACGCTTGTAGTCCTCCTCGGTGCCGAGAATCTCCACTAAATCTGAGAGATATCTCGTGTTGTAGCGGTAGGGCGTGTCCTTCGGCACGCGGTTGAGGTTCTTCATCAGCCGGATAAATTCCTTCTCCACAATGCCAAACGGATATTTCAGTCGCATATACAGGTCAAGCCGCTCCACGGTCTTTCCGATGTAGATGATATTCCTTATCTCATCGTCAAAGATATGCTCGTTGACGCACCCCCAGAAGCCGTAGAGGATATCCTCCAGCGGCAACAGCGCAAGCCGTACATTACCGCTCTGCTCCGCCTTTGAGAGGGTGTCCTTCGCCATTTGCAGGAATGACAGTGAGTCGGTGGATATCTCCTCTCGCAGCACGATGCCGTTGTCGTAGGCGCGCTCTAAGCTGTATGCCGCGGAGTTGGGATTGCCCTCGTCAAAGAGAAAACTGCGGATAAAATCCCCGTTGTCGGAATATGTATCTGCGAGCCCAAAACAGGCGAGGTATTCCGTGTACCCCCGCTCGGTGCCCAGCATTTTGTCAAACTGCCTGCCCAGCGCCTTTATGGTTGTGAAAAATCTTTCGGTATAGCGTCCCAGCCAGTAAAGGCGGTCGCTGTGTTCTAATGAGATAGTACCCATGTGTCCTTAAAGCCTCCTCCTTGAGATGAGTTCACCACGAATGAATCCGGGTTGCGTGAAAATCTTGTCAGCCCCGAAGCCCAGACTCTTGTCTTTTCCCCCGACAGCACAAATGCTCTCAGGTCTGCCTTGCGCATGACTGTTTCGTTGCCCTCGATGATCGGCAGATCAAGGAAGTCAATGACCTCCTGTGCGATAAATCGCCTCGGCTCTGCAATGATCGTTTTGCGAAATTCCTCCAGCTTCTCCTTTGTTAAGTCTCTGCCGAACACCACGCCGTAGCCGCCTGCCTCGGCTACGTCCTTGATGACCAGCTTTTCCAGATTGTCCATGACATACTTCATGTCCTCCTCATAGAAGGGCAGATATGTGGGCGCATTATTGAGTATCGGTTCCTCGCCCAGATAGTATTTTATCATCTTCGGCACGAAATAATAGATGCCCTTGTCATCTGCAACTCCATTGCCCGGAGCGTTTATAATACCGACATTTCCGCTGCGGTAAGCCTCCATAAGATTCGGTATGCCTATAAGGGATTCAGGCAGGAAATTCAGCGGGTCGAGGTACTCGTCGGCAATTCGCCTGTACAGCACTCCTATCCTTGTTTTGCCGCCCGAATATGTCCTGTGGTAGAGGATATTGTCCTCGACGAAAAGCTCGTCATTCTGAACAAGCACCGAGCCTGTATGCTCCGCA
>CACXDI010000210.1 GCA_902766335.1 uncultured Ruminococcus sp.
AAAACGCCCCTGCGGGGCTTATTTCCAGGCGAGGAGCCCTAAGCGAGGGTTTGGGAGCAGAGCTCCCAATTGCCCCAAAGGGGCAACTAAAATCGGCATAAAAAATCAAACTACCTTAAAGGGACTACCACCCCCAACATCACCCCCCCGAGAACCCCACCAATGCCGATTTTAGATTTCTCAAAGCCAAGCGCAAGCGCGGCGAGGGAAATCCCACCCCCCAAGCACATCACAACAACAAATATATCAACTTATCTAAGGAGAGATAACCATGGCATTAGTAACAAGCGCAGACAAACTCATAGGCGGCACACCTCTGCTTGAGGTATCCAACTACACAAAGTCCAAGGGCGTAGACGCAAGGATCCTCGCAAAGCTGGAATACTTCAACGTCACCGGCTCGGTAAAGGACAGAGCAGCGATCTACATGATAAACGACGCTGAGGAGAAGGGCAGACTCAAGCCCGGCGGCACGATCATCGAGCCTACCTCCGGTAATACCGGTATCGGTATCGCGTCTGTAGGCGCGGCAAGAGGCTACCGCGTTATCATCGTAATGCCCGAGACCATGACCAAGGAGCGCCGCGACATGATAACCGCATACGGCGCGGAGATAGTCCTCACCGACGGCAAGTCCGGCATGACCGGCGCTGTCAACAAGGCTAAGGCTCTTGTTGAGGAGATCGACGGCTCGATCATTCTTTCGCAGTTCGAGAACCCCGCAAACGCCAAGGCTCACTTCGAGACCACAGGCCCCGAGATCTGGGCTGATACCGAGGGCAAGGTGGATATCTTCATCAGCGGCGTAGGCACCGGCGGTACCATTACCGGCGTGGGCGAATACCTCAAAAAGCAGAACCCCGATGTGAAGATCGTAGCCGTAGAGCCGGAAAGCTCTCCCGTGCTCAGCGGCGGCAAGAGCGGCCCTCACAAGATCCAGGGTATCGGCGCAGGCTTCGTTCCCGATGTGCTCAACACCGAGGTCTATGACGAGATACTCACCATAAGCAACGAGGACGCTTACACGGGCGCTAAGGAGCTTGCAAAGACCCAGGGCGTGCTGGTGGGCATTTCCTCCGGCGCTGCTATCCACGCAGCTTACGTGCTGGCTCAGAGACCTGAGAACAAGGGCAAGACTATTGTGGCTCTGCTCCCCGACTCGGGCGACAGATATCTCAGCGTGCTTGGCTGATAATTTAACTGACATAAAAACTTACTTCCGAATAAATATGATAATACCGCGAAAAACCCCCGGATGCCATAGCCGGGGGCTTTTTGTATTCTTTACCTGCAAGGGAGCTTGACGACGAGTGATGAGCCGTCAGTGCCGAGATTTGTCTGCTGTTCTTTTAGGGATTAGTATTAGCTCTGCTGTGCGGGGCAGTTACCCGAACGCTATCTCCAGCAGGTCGCTCAGCTCGCCGGAGAAGGTGAGCCGCAGCTCGCTTATGCCGGGCTTTGTGCCAAGGGGCAGGGTGAGCTTCTGCCAACCCTCGCTGGCGGGGAAGTCTCCGCCGCCCAGTACGTTCCCGCTGCCGTCGGTGACGGTCACGCAGCCGCCCTTTCCGCGCAGCGTGAGGGTGAGGGTCTCGCCGCCCTTGAAGGCGAACCAGCGGTAGCCTACCAGCGTGCCGTCGGTCATCTCGCCGATGTAGCGGTCAGTCTCGTCGTTGGCACAGTGGGGGAAGATAAGATCGTTGAATATGCGGTTGCAGCCGTGGGGCATATCGCCGTTGGTTATCATGCAGGCGATGCCCGCGGGATAGCTGCCCTCTGCTTTGAGGGGCGCACCGTTGAGTCCGCAGGAGCTTATCGGCACCTGGGCGATGCTGCCGTCCGCCGCGATCTCGACAGGCTCGGCACACGCCTGACGGCTGTAGTCGGACTTGTGGGTAAGACGGTGGTAGAACACATACCACTTGCCGTTTATCTGCTCTATGCTGCCGTGGGTGGTGCCGGTCATGTTCAGACGCTCCGACTCGGGTCTGCCGTTGTAGCCTACGTCGCCGTTTGAGACTATCGTGCCGCCGAAAACAAAATCGCGGTCAGGCTTGTCGCTGACGGCGTAGCACAGCTCGTGGTTCTGCCTGGAGGAATAGATGAAGTAGTACTTGTCCCCGATCTTGCGCATTGAGGGCGCCTCGAAGAAGGGGTGAGCCTCGAAACCGGTGCCGCGGACTTTGTAGGGTATGATGTGGCGCGGCTCGCTGGTAATGGTGAGCATATCCTCGCCTACGGTGACTACCGAGGGTCCCATGACGCTCTCGGGAGTGCCAAGGATCTCCTCGCGGCTCTTGCCGAACATGGACATCTCCTGCTGTATCAGCTGCTCGTTTTTGTCGAAGTCGGGATAGTCCTCCTCGAACTCGTAGCGGGTGCCGTAGTAGACGTACACGGTGCCGTTGTCGTTGATGACGCCGGGGTCAAAGCAGACGTACTTCTTCATCGGCGTGCCGTCGGGGTATCTCACATATCCCAGATACTCGTACTTGCCCGCAGGGGTGTCGCAGACCGCCACGCTGATAGGGCCGTGGTAGCCGCCTACGCCGTCGCGTCCCGACATACAGTAATAGAGATAGTACCTGCCGTCATTTCCCTGCACCACATCGGGAGCGTACATAAAGGGGCGCTCCTTATAGTCGGGATCCTGCTCGGCACGGTAGGTGATGCCCTCGCACCTCCAGTCGGAAAGATCTGTCACCGGAGCAGACCACACCTCGTAGTCCAGCATACAGAAGGTCTCGCCGCCCTCCTTGTCGTGAGAGCCGAAGAGATACACCCTGTCACCGAAAACGTGAGGCTCGCCGTCGGGGATACACACGTTCAGCGGCAGGAAGGGATTGAATACTTGCTTTTTGTTTGCCATATATATTACCTCGTTCCATTGAGAATTTTATTTGCTTTGAGACTCGAGCGCTATGTCCCGCACCACCTCGCCGGCTATCACCAGCCCGGCGGCTGAGGGTACGAAGGCAAGGCTTCCGGGAGTGCTGCGTCTGCTGCCGGCAGGCGGCTCGCTGCATATGCCCTCTATCGGCTTGCGGGGCGGCTCCTCAGACCATACAGCCTTGACGCCCCTTATTCCCCGCCGTTTCAACTCCAGCCGCATGACCTTCGCCAACGGACATACGGAGGTCTTGGAGATGTCCGTTACTTTAAAGAGACTGCCGTCCAGCTTGTTTCCCGCGCCCATGCTGCTTATCACCGGCAGCCCCAGCGCCTTCGCCCGGCAGATTATCTCGATCTTTGCCGACACGGTATCTACGGCGTCCACGATGTAGTCATAGTCGCCGAAGGGGAACTCCCCGGCGTTTTCCGGCAGCAGGAACTGGTGGAACACCTGCACCTGTATCTCCGGGTCTATGTCAAGTATGCGGTCACGCATGACGTCGGTCTTGAACTTGCCTATGGTGCTGTGCAGCGCGATCATCTGACGGTTCAGGTTTGAAAGGCTCACCACGTCATTGTCGATAAGCCCCAGCGTGCCCACGCCGCTCCGTGCAAGCGCCTCGCAGACATAACCGCCCACGCCGCCTATGCCAAAAACAGCCACTCGCGCTTTCCGCAAACGCTCCAGCCCCTCGCTCCCAAGAAGCATCTCCGTCCTCACATATTGCTCACGCATACCCGCGCTCCTTTCTTTGTGCTTTGAAGGGGAGTTAGTGCTGTGCTACTGAGGGCTCTGCCCTCAGACTCCCGCCAGGGGGACCCTTTGGAAAGGGTCACCCCTGGACCCCTCCTAAACTTTTTTGTCATTTTTGCGATTTGGGGCTTTAGCCCCAAATCACAAAAATAGCGGGAAGTTTTAGGAAAGGTCAAGGGATAACCCTTTTTCAAAAGGGTTTCCCTTGCAGGGGTCTGGGGACAGAGTCCCCAGCAGTACAGCACTTACCCTCCCTCAGAACATAGATACGAACTCGATCACTACCGCGATAAGGCTGGGCAGTGAGAGTGCTATGCCTGCGATTATTATGACTGCGCTGTGGCGGTCTATGGCTATGCTGCGTTTTTTCAGCCGGCAGACGTAGACCCGGCATTCCTTCTTTTTATATATAAGGTCGCGCAGCACGCCCTCGGCGGGGAAGATATTTGTGATCCGTTCCTCGCCGCAGAGGTACACCGCGGTATCGTAGCCGTGGGGCTTTTCAAAGCCGTCCAGCACCGCGTCCTCGCTCTTAGAAACAGCAAGCAGTATCCCGCACACCGCAAAGAGTATCAGCATACCGCCCAGCGCGGCTATCAGTATCACCATTATCCCCGCCGCCACCGAAGTCAGGCTCACGCCCAGTATCAGCAGCAGCGCAGCGATCACAGCAACTACCACAACAGCTTCCATACACCCACCTCCGGACACAAATAGAGCAGCTGATAATAACCACAATGCCGTCGCCTCAGTAAAATAAAACCCGCAGAAGCAGGACGGGTAAATCGCCCCTCAAGCTTTATGCTCCCAGCGTCCGACGGTTTTGCACGCCCGAAGGGGTGTCCGGCGGGAGGTCTGCATCATCTTTTCCGGAGTGCGAATCCCTAATTACATAAGTGTTGGATTAAATCATGCCGAAGCTAACGCACATCGCAGTCATTATCAACTGCTCTAAAAATTCAAATCATCGAACCGGGCACAGCCGAACAATCAGCCTCCGCCCGATCATTCATCCTCCTCGTCGTCCTCGAAATCGTACATCTCGCGGAGTCTCTCAAGGAATACAGCACCGACGCGCTCATACTCGTCATCATCGTCAATGGTGACCATCATCTCCTCGTCGCCCTCGAACTGACTCTTGAGGATAACCACCTCACCGTCATATTCGAGCAGCTCCTCGGCAGTCTCCATATAGGGAGTCAGCGCAAAGTACTTCTCACCCTCAAAGTCCATAACGTCCAGCAGTTCAAAAGCCTGCTCGTTGCCGTCCTCGTCCTCAAGGGTATATATATCGGGCTGGAACTCGTCCAGACCCTCAGTCTTTTCGTCTTCAAATGCCATTGGAATCGTCCTCCTTACCGCGGACGGATACACGCCCGCATATTACACCAACATTGTACCATAAATATTTTTATTTGTCAATGATAAAACTGCACAAAATTTTACCCAAAAAATCTATCCGAATTTTGAAAAAAACTATTGACAACCCACAACACCTGTGCTATAATATAACCAGAGAGAAGGAACAAGACCCAGAGAACCGAAGCAAAGGACAGGTGCCGGGGGCGCGGGAGCTGCTCCGAGTGGTCCCGCTGATCGGTCGGAGGTCGACAGAGGTTCACTTCTCTGATATAGATGTCGAAAGCGGCGGCTGGGTAAACGCCTCGGTTGCAGCACGGTGCATGGATCCTTACAAATGCTTCCGGGTGCCGGTCGGCAGGCTTAATTTGACAGGAAGGGAGCGAGTCCAATGGATGTATGTGAAATTCAGCAGGGTTTTCCGAGACTCGCTGAGGTCTGACTAAGTGGAGACATGACGCGGACATATGAGCCGACAGTTCTCGATAGTGTAGATTATGACGACGTCAGCGAGCCGAGGTTACGGTGGTTCTACTAAAATGTTTTTGCAGCTTTTACCTTGCTGACTGTGAGTTCTGAAAATTGAATAGACTGCATGACAGTCGTTAATGCCGGATGCGTGTCCGGCGACTTGATAAAACTTTTATAGAAATACTTAATGTCAGGGGTGAGTCCGAAGGTTTACTAAAATGCTTTCCGACCCTATACCAAAATGTTAGAGGTGAGTCCAAAGGTTACTCTAGCTTGATTATGACGATATGATTTCATTCAAAGAGGTGTTCGCTTATGATTTGTGTGAGGATTTTTCTTAAGGAAATTACATAAAGCTTAGGAGTGATTCCCATGTACTAGCGTGACTTCTGCTTCCGGTGAAGGAAGCGGTACCTGAATTTGAATATAAAGCGATTAAGCTTTCACCATAATTAGCGCGGCGGCGTTTGACGGTCGCTTCGGTTCGCCGGTAATGTCACGGCGGGCGGCGGGGCTTCGCGGAGGGCGCAGGCTGCAGCGGTAATATTTATCTAAAGGAGTGGTGCTTATGAAAGTTAACACCGCAATGAGGAGAAATATTTAGCGTAAAGGGGTGAGTCCAAAGGTTTATTCAGCTTGACATTTACGACACATTTTCTTGAAAGGAACGAGTCCAATGAGATAACAAACTTTTCCCAACGGTTTATTTAATGAGAAAGGTGTAAGTCCAATGGCTTAGAGTATTTCAGCCCGCAGGTCTGTAAGCTTGCGGGCTTTTCTATTGCAGCTTTGCCGAAAGGAGCGTGTGGTCTTGACAAAGGAAGAAATAGCTAAAAAGCAGCTGGCGCTGGCGTCTAAGGTGTATTCGCTCTCTTCGGGAACGCTGCTGATAAATATGCGGTATATGGCTAAGGCGATAAGCCGGCTGGGAGTGGCTGTCTGCGAGGGCAGCTACAAATGCGACGGGCGGACTGTTAGCTTTGACCCGGCGCATCTGCTGGCGAGGTACCGGCAGAGCGAGCGGCTGCCGGTGCATGATCAGCTGCATATGCTTATGCACTGTGTGTTCAGGCACTGGCATACCGGCGAGGGTCTTGACCGCGCCCGCTGGAACGCCGCCTGCGATATCGTCACCGAAGCGGCGATAATGCGTGTCGCGGCGGACTTCTGTGACAACGATAAGATAGCCGAAAAATCGGCGGAGATACTGGAGCTTTCCCTGAAGGTGAGACCCTTTACGGCGGAGAAGCTCTATGCTTATTTTTGCAGCATTGATCTGCCGGAGGAAAAGGCTGAGGAGTATGCCGGCATATTCGGGGTGGACAATCACACCGGCTGGTACCGTGATCCGCCGAAGGCTCCCGAGGACGAGGAGCCGCCTCACATCTCGCCGGAGATCGTGGAGGGAGACAAGGACAGACAGCCGGAGCCGGAGGACAGCGATGAGCCGGGCGACGATCCCACGCAGGAGGGCGAGGGTGAAGACAGCCTTCCTCCCGACGGCGGGGATAATGACTCCGGCGGCGACAGCGGCTTGCAGGAGTATCTGGAGAATGAGCGCCGAGCCCGGGAGCAGCAGCTCGACGAGGAATGGAAGCAGATGTCAAAGGAGATACAGTCGGAGCTGGAGAACTTCGGCAAGTATCACGGCGACGAGAGTCAGTATCTCGTGCAGCTGCTGGAGCACCTCAACCGGGAGCGGTACGACTACGGGGCGTTTCTAAAACGCTTCGCCGTGTCGGGAGAGGTCATGCGCGCCGATCTGGACGCCTTTGAGCCGGGATTTTACAGCTACGGGCTGTCGCTCTACGGCAACGTGGCGCTGATAGAGCCGCCCGAGTACAAGGAGACCCACCTTGTCCGCGACTTTGTGATAGCCATAGACACCTCCGGCTCGGTGCGGGGAGATCTTGTGCAGGCGTTCATGCAAAAGACCTACAACATACTGAAAAGCACCGAGAGCTTTTTCACCAGGGTGAACATCTTCATCATACAGTGCGACACCGAGGTGCGCGAGGCGGTGCAGATCACCTGTCAGGCTGATCTGGACAGGTACATAGCGAAAATGGAGCTGAAGGGTCTGGGCGGCACCGACTTCCGTCCGGTGTTCGACTACATTGACGATCTTAGGGGCAAGGGAGTGCTCACCGGGCTGAAGGGCATGGTCTACTTTACCGACGGCAAGGGCATTTTCCCGGAGCGCAAGCCGCCCTATGACGCCGCCTTTGCCTTTATCGGAGAGCCGCCGGAGAGCGTCCCGGCGTGGGCGGTGAAGCTCACTCTTGAAAGAGAGGACATCATGGATGAACGTTGAATTTCAGATAGAGAACGGAGTGCTGAGCGGCTATTCCGGCTCCGGCGGGGCTGAGGTCAAAGTCCCGGAGGGAGTCGCGGTGATAGGCGCATATGCCTTTGCCCGGTGTGACAGCATAACCTCGGTCATTATCCCCGAGGGAGTGAAAAGCATAGGCGAGTGCGCCTTTATGGGGTGCGAATGGCTGAGAGCCGTAACGCTGCCGTCTACGCTTGAGACTATAGGCGCGGCGGCTTTCCGGGAGTGCGATTCTCTGGAGGAGATACGTCTGCCGGCGCAGATAAGGGTGCTTCCCACCGCCTGCTTTTACGAATGTATCAGCTTAAAAAGCGTACAGCTGCCGGAGGGGCTGGTAAGGATAGGCTCAAAGGCGTTTTCCGGCTGCCGCAGGCTTGAGAGCATAGAGCTCCCGCCCGGCGCGGAGGAGATAGAGGAATTTGCCTTCGAGTACTGCACCGAGCTTAAAAGAGCGGTGATGCCCCCGGGATTCAGGACGATAGGCAGGCACGCCTTTGCAAGCTGCCACCAGCTGTCGGAGGTCATCATGCCCGACACCGTCACCGAGATAGGCAGCAGCGCCTTTTATCAGACGGCGTTTATGGCGTCTCCGGCAGAGATGCTGACGGCGGGGGACGGCATACTGCTCAGCTGCCGCGAGGGCCCGGAACGTATCCAGGTGCCTGAGGGGGTAAAGAGCATAGGCGAGCTGGCCTTTGCCTATAACAGCAGCGTGAAAAGCATTATCCTGCCGCCGGGGGTGGAGAGGATATGCCGGAGTGCCTTTGAGCGCTGCACCGCGCTGGAGGAGATCACGCTCCCGGACAGCCTGCGGGTGATAGATGACGCGGCGTTTCAGGACTGCGCCTGCCTTTCTCGCATAGAGCTGCCGGACGGCATAGAGCAGATAGGCGGCAGGGTGTTTGACCGCACCGCCCTTGCGTCTGACCCGGGAACGCTTATCCTGGGCGGCAGATATCTGATACGTTACGGCGGCAGCGAGGAGGACTATACCCTGCCGGAGGGAGTCACGGTGATAGCCGGCTCCGCATTTTCGGGCAGCGGTATACGCACGGTAAGACCGGGCTCCGGGCTGAAAAGCATCTGCGCCGAGGCTTTCCGCTGGTGCCCCTCGCTGGAGGAGATATACATTCCCCCTTCGGTGAGCCTCATCGGGTCATACGCCTTTGCCGCCTGCGAAAAGCTTCACGCTAAGATCGGGCAGGGGCGGCGGATGATAGGCGAGGGCTGCTTTGCCGAGGGTCAGCGGCTGAACTTTTCGGACGGCGATAAGGAGTTTACCGTCACGCTGCTCAACGATATAACGGCGGGCAGTCCCGAGCACGCGCTTATGGGCTTTGCCGCCATGCCGTCGCCTAACCGCTTCCCGCAGCTCAGCTACGCCGAGTATCTTATCCCGGCGGCGGCGTGCTATGCCGGCGAGGGCGGGATATACACAGAATATCTCAGGCGGAACATCGTGGCGGCGGTGTGCTTTTCGGTGGACATACGGGACAGCGGGCTCACGCGGCAGCTGCTGGACTTGGGACAGCTCACCGAAAGGCAGGCGGCGGAATGTGCAGCCTACGCCATAGAGCAGAAGGCTTTCGAGCAGCAGCTGCTTATAATGCGGAGCAAGCAGCAGAGCTTCGGCAGCGCCGATGACAAGCTGATAGACGATAAATTTGACTGGTAACGGAGTACATATGAACATAAAGCAAGCAAAGGAACAGATTAAAAACACAGTAAGAGCCTATCTGGAAAAGGACGAGTACGGCAGGTATCTGATACCGCAGTACAAGCAGCGTCCGGTGTTTCTCATGGGACCTCCCGGTATAGGCAAGACGGAGATAATGGCGCAGACGGCAAGCGAGCTGGGGATAGGTCTGCTGTCCTATTCCATGACCCACCACACCCGGCAGAGCGCTCTCGGTCTGCCTATCATCAAGCAGAAGGAGTACGGCGGCGACACCTACGACGCTTCGGAATACACCATGAGCGAGATAATCGCCGCCATATACGATACCATGAAGGCTTCAAAGCTGGAGCGTGGGATACTTTTCCTGGACGAGATAAACTGCGTATCCGAGACGCTGACGCCTGTCATGCTCCAGTTTTTGCAGTACAAGGTATTCGGCGGCAAGCGGCTGCCGGACGGCTGGGTGGTGGTCACGGCGGGAAATCCCCCCGAGTACAACAGCTCGGTAAGGGAGTTTGACGTTGTCACCTGGGACAGACTAAAGCGCATAGACGTGGAGCCTGACCTTGCCGTCTGGAAGGAGTACGCCTCTGCCGCGGGGCTCAACGGCTCGGTGGTGACCTACTTAGGGCTCAAGCCGCAGAACTTCTACAAGATAGAGAGCACCGCCGGCGGCAGGAGCTTCGTCACTGCCCGCGGCTGGGAGGATCTCAGCCGGATACTCAGCGTCTACGAGCGGCTGGAGATAGAGGTGGACAAGGAGCTGGTGGGGCAGTACATACAGGACAAAAAAGTCGCCGAGGACTTCGCGATCTACTACGAGCTGTACCGCAAGTACAAGAATGACTACAGGATAGAGGAGATACTCTCCGGCAGCACATACAAGGAGATAGACGAGCGTGCCGCCGCAGCCAAATTCGACGAGCGCTGGTCTCTGCTGGGACTGCTGCTTGAAACGGTGAGCCGCGAGGCGGGAGAGGTGCTTGCCGAGGACAGCGATCTTCTGAAGATAAAGCGTGCTCTTGGCGAGCTTAAAGGCTCGGCGGGGGAGGACGCCGACATTCCCGCGCTTATGCAGCAGCAGGCAGATTCCCTTGACGAGGAGAGGGACAGGCTCCGCGCCGGCAACAGCCTTACCGCCGACAAGGATCGCAGCATTCTCTTCCGCCGGGAGCTGTTTACCCGCTACCGCACCGCCGCTAAGGAGGGCTTTGACGGGGTGAAGGAATCCTACTCGGGAGACATCGGTCGGTTCAAGCGCAGGCTCAGCGAGGTTTCGGCGCACCTGAACAATATGTTCCGCTTCTGCGAGAGGGTGTTCGGCAGCGGTCAGGAGCTGCTGATACTGGTGACAGAGCTTTCCGCAGACCCCGTGACGGCGCGGTTCATAGCCGAGTACGGCTGCGACGAGTACTACCGTCACGACAAGGAGCTTATGTTCTACGAGCGCCGGATAGAGATAATCGACGAATTGAAGCGGCTCGACGGAGAAGAGACGGACGATTGATGATCCTTATTTGTTAAATCGCCAAAAATGGGGGCGCTCAATTGTCTGAATTGTAGAAAATAACATAAACGCCTTGAAATAAGCATGAGAAAATGATATAATTAAATGAATCAACAGAAAGTCGTTTTTGGTTAAATTTTACAAGCTTATGCCGAAAACGGCAGATATCTCAACGGAAAGGAGGGAGAACTGTGAATGACAAGATAAAAGCCGTTGTCTGCGGAAGCTACAGGATAGACCGCGATCAGGGCGGTATCATCATTTCCTGCGACGATAATTTCACGCAGATGACAGGCTACGATATCGACACGCTGAAAGAGCGTAAAATGACATTCATAGATCTCGTTCCGAAGGAAGTTCTTGAGGAATATCTTGTCAAATCCAACGCCCTTCAGGAAGCGGGCGGCGGAGCTATACAGCATAAGATAGTATGCGCCGACGGAAGAGAGATCGTCGTTATCTGCATAGGCATCAACCGCGACGAGGGAGACCGCCACTACGCCGACATCACCATAAGCGACGTCACCGCAGGTACGGAGAAGGCGAGCAAATACGTGCGCTCGCAGGCGGAGATAGACCTGATCTCAGACTCCATGCGCACCGGTATCGCGGCGTACTGCCTCTACCCCGACGGCACTCAGAAGCTGGTTGAGCACAACGATGAATTCTTCCGCATATTCAGGATAGAAAAGACCGATGATGTCTTTTTCCCCGTAAGGGATTCTCTTTGCGAAGAGGACGTCATTAAGCTGTTCCAGACTATGAAAGTCTGCTACACCGACAAGACCAAGCTGGACGTCGTATTGCAGCTCAAGCCCGAAAAGGGCGGCAACTGGATACGCCTTACCTGCTCCAGCTCCGAGGTCAAGGAGGACGGCTGTGAGATGATCTACTGCTCGGCGGTGGACATCACCGAATTCCGCGAGGCGGAAAGGGAGCTGAAAAAGCAGACGCTCCGCTTCCAGATGATCGCAGAGAACTCCGATCAGATATTCTTTGAGTATGACGCGACTACCGACACATTCAGCTCCACCTCCAGGCAGCTGATAGAACGTTACGGCACAAGCGAGCTGAAAAATTACACCCGGGACAAAAAAGCCCAGAAGCTCATGCACCCGGATTTCGTCGAGCCTTATGAAAAGGCTATCGCCGATGCCTTGGCACACGCTATCAAGGGTACCTTCGATTACCGCACCAAGTCATTCGACAGCGACTACCGCTGGTACAGGATAGCTTACGCCAGTGTGGAGAACGAAAAGGGCAAGGTCACCAATGTCTACGGCATGATCTACTCCATAGAGCACATGAAGGCTATGACCAACAAGATCGCCGAGGACAAGGTGGAGCTGGAAAGGCTGACCAACAGCGATCATGTCACCGGTCTGCTCACCCGCGCCGCGTTCAGCGAAAAGGCGGCGGAGCTTGTAAGAGAATACTACCCCCAGGGCGGCTGCCTTGCTATGGGTTATTCGGATATAAATGACTTTTCCTATGTAAACGAGAACTTCGGCTATGAGGCGGGAGACAAGATGCTCCACGACTTTGCCGATGTTATCAGACAGACTCCCGGCACTCTCTGCGGCTCGAGAATTTATTCCGATTTCTTCGTGTCGCTCTACAGGACAGAGAACCGCGAGGATATGATAAAGCTCTTCGCAGAGCGAAACAGCAAATTCAACAAGCGGCAGAAGGAAAAGTATCCGCTGAGCGATATACAGATATCCTGCGGCGTATACTTTATCCGCTCGGCAGACGAGGACATCGCCATAGCGATCGACAACGCGAACCTTGCCCGCCGGAGCATAAAGGGCACATCGGACGTTCCCTGCGGCATATACACAGACCGTATGCGCAAAAAGCGCAGCCACGATCAGGCGATAGCAAGTCAGATCTGGAACGCAATAAACAGCGGCGCTATAGAACTGTTCTTACAGCCTAAGTTTGACCTCGATACCCGCGAGATAATCGGCGCCGAGGCGCTCACCCGCTGGCGCAATCCCGACGGCAGCTACAAGCTCCCCTACGAGTTTATCGATGTGCTGGAAAATGTGGGATACATCACCCAGGTGGATCTGTACATCTACGAACAGGTGCTGAAATATCTCAAGAAGTGGAAGGGCGAGGGCAGAAAGCTGATACCCATTTCGGTGAACTTCTCCCGCAAGCACAACAACCGTCCCAACTTCGTGGACAACGTGAACGCCCTTGCCGAGGTATACGGCGTTGACAAGAGCCTGATAGAGATAGAGGTCACCGAGAGCTGCTTTACCCAGGACGTCAAGAACCTGTTCACCAATATGCGGCGGCTGAGGGAAGAGGGCTTCAAGATCGACATAGACGACTTCGGTACCGGATATTCCTCACTGAGCGTGCTGATAGACGCGCCGGTGGATATCGTCAAGGTAGACAAGGTGTTCATCGACAACATCGAGAGCGACGAGAAGTCCCGCGACTACATCGCGCAGATCTGCAACCTGATACAGTCCACCAGCAAGAACATCATATTCGAGGGCGTGGAGACTGAGGAGCAGGCGCGGATACTGCTGGGAAGCGGTCACAGCATGGCTCAGGGCTGGCTGTTCGACAAGGCTATCCCCGTGGACGAGTTTGAGAAGAAATATCTGTAAAAAATATGGGGCTGTTGCTTTTGTGCAGCAGCCCCTTTTTTTATGTTATGCTCTTCTTTTGGAAAAATTGTGAAATGCCTTCTATCAAGCCCAGACCGCCTGTCACCGCGAAGAAGCCGCCGAAGATCTTGAAAAACACCGGCGGGGTCTTGATCTTGGGAATGTAACACACCGAGGGATCCTCCGGGTCATAAAACACCTGGATGCTCTCATCTTTTTTTACATAGTGAGCAGAGTCACCGCTGTACCCGTACCTCTCACCGTTCACCGTATATTCAAGTTCCACGCTGTAGGAGGTATTGCCGTCGGCGTCCTCCGAGCTTGAAACCTCGGTGACGATACCGTTTACCGACTCGGTGCAGCGCTTTTTCAGCTTATACTGATTGCGCGCAAAGACAAGTAATACCACCAGCCCTATCGCAAGGCAGAGCCCTGACATTATTGCTCCCCCAACTAAACCTTGCCAAAAATGCTTGACACAAATAAAAAATCTCTGCGTTGTAAAAGCTTGAAGGGCGACAG
>CACXDI010000211.1 GCA_902766335.1 uncultured Ruminococcus sp.
AGGGCATTTTTGCGATTGAAACAATAAAGCCGCGGACGCTAGTCCGCAAGCCGGACGCCAAGCCCGGCAGTCCATGCGCAGCATGGGTTTTGGCTTTATTATAACATAAAATCCCCATTTTGTAAAGTAAGGCAGCGTCGTTTGGATACGCTGCCCCACTTAACAGGAATATGAAATTTGAAGAAACCGCTTAGATTTATTATATTTTGATTTTACACAATTTTTATAGGGATTTATATAAAAAACATAAGATATCTTGCTAAAATCTAACTATAATTTTATTTTCTCTTTCATTATAACAAAAATCAATTTTTTCATATAACTATTATTTACTTTTTTCACAAAAAACTATTGAAAATCATTTCAAAATATGTTATAATGATTATTGTGTACCGAAAGGAGCAGGGATATGAAAAAAGCTACCAAGGCTAAGATAAATAAAGTCGTGAAAAAAATAAAGGCTTCCCGCCAAAAGAGCAAGGCTCAGGCGGATCTGCCGGAGACCGCGGACTTCCCTTATCAGGTGGGGAGCAGGGCTGAACGGCTGATGATAGGCGCGGGACTGGCGGCGGCTGCCGCTGTGCTGACCTACAGACCCAACAGCAAAAAGAAAAAACCCTTCCTCAAGCGGGCTAAGAAATACTACGGCTGGCTGGGCGGACTGCTGGATTCCACCGTCGCCAAGCAGATGAAGCTGGATAATGAGCGTGAATTTGTCGATGAGGCTTTGGAAAAGCTCAAGATAGAGGACGCTATCAAATTTGACCTCTGAGGGCGGTGGCATGACCAAATACTTTCTTGAATATTTAGCATGGCTGGATGGACAGCTGGAGTCGCCGGACACCGACTTCCGCCGGCTTATGGAGATACACCGGGAAAAGACCCGCTACTTCCAGCACGAGCGGCTGGTGCATCTTTTTGTGATGATACTCTTTGCGCTTTGCACCGTGGCGACTTTTCTTATCATCGTCATCACCGAGCGCATAATACTGATACCGCTGGCGCTGCTTCTGCTGGGGCTGCTGATACCCTACATCGCGCACTACTACTTTTTAGAGAACAACACCCAGAAGCTGTACCGCTACTATGACCGCATCGCCGAGAAGCTTGAAGGCGACGCTCTTTACAGGTGAGATATATGTCCGAAAATTTGTACAGTAAACAGACATGGAAGGGCAGCGTCATCACCTCTCCCCTGCCGCCGACTCTTGTTACCTGCGGCAGCGGCGACAGCGCCAATGTGCTTACCGTGGCGTGGACAGGCATATGCTGCACCCGCCCGCCGGTGGTATACATCTCGGTGAGACCGGAACGGCACTCCTACGGGCTGATAAAGCAGACCGGCGAGTTCGTCATAAATCTGCCGACAGAACAGCTCACCCGCGCAGTCGATCTCTGCGGGGTGAAGTCGGGACGCGACACCGACAAGTTCGCGCTCACGGGGCTTGAGACTCAGCCTGCGTCGCAGGTGAGCGCTCCGCTTATCGCACAATGCCCGGTCAACATTGAATGTAAGGTGCGGGATGTGATAGCCCTCGGCTCCCACGATATGTTTCTGGCGGACGTGCTGGCAGTCAATGCCGCTGAGGAGCTTGTGGACGAAAAGGGACGCTTGGCGCTGGAACGCGCCGGGCTCATAGCCTACGCCCACGGACAGTACTTCTCCCTCGGGAAGGTGCTGGGCAGCTTCGGATATTCGGTGCGAAAAAAGAAAAAGCACCCAAAGAACAAAAAATAAAGGAGCAGGATCAATGGATCTGTTTAAGGAATTTATCGTAAAGAAAGAACTTACAAGCGGAGAGAAGGCGTCAAGGACGTTCATAATAATCGCCTGCGTGGCGCTGGCGGCGTCATTCCTGATCTTCACGCTGGGAACTATACTTCAGATATTCGGATTTGTTTTTGCGGCGCTCAGCGTTTACATCGGCTGGCAGCTTATAAGCAGGTTCTTTATCGAGTACGAATACATCGTTACCAATACCGAAATGGATATCGACAAGATCACAAACCAGGCGTCCCGCAAGCGGCTTATCACGGTTGACCTGCACAAGGTCAGCGAGTACGGCAAGGTGGACGACAGCTTTTCCGCCGGCGATGACGACACCGTGATACAGGCTTACGCCTGCAATCCCGACCTTGACGACTACTATCTTAAATTCACCCACAAGCAGTACGGCAGCTGCGTGCTGGTGTTCACCCCCAGCATGGAGATAATCGACATAATAAAGCCCTCGCTGCCGAGGAATGTGGTGGCTAAGCTGTGATCGCGGGTATCGGCTGCGATCTGATAGAAGTCGCAAGGGTAAGGCGTGCAGCGGCGAGAGAGAGCTTTTGCAGACGCGCATTCTCCCCCGAGGAGAGAGAGTTCTTCTCGCAGTTCAATGACCCCGCGCAGGAAATGGCAGGCGTGTGGGCTGTCAAGGAAGCCTTCTCCAAATCTATCGGCACGGGAGTGCGGGGCTTTTCACTTAACGAGATCACGGTGGCTCACGATGAGCTTGGCGCACCGTATCTGAAGCTCGCCGGGAACGCGCTGAATTGCGCCGGCGACAGGATCTTCCACATCACTATTTCACACACAAAAGAATACGCGCAGGCTTTCTGCGTTGCAGAGAAATGAGGTATCAACTATGGCAAGATTACTTACACCCGAACAGATGATGCAGACAGAACGCACCAGCGAACAGCTGGGGACTCCCCTGTGGACGCTCATGCTCAATGCGGGCGGCGCTCTGGCGTCGATGATCAAGAGCCGCGCAGCCGAGCGCCGCGCCAAGAAGGTACTTTTCCTTTGCGGCAAGGGCAACAACGGCGGCGACGGACTTGTGGCGGCGGCAAAGCTCAAGGGCGGTGACCTCAAGGTAAAGGTCAAGCTGATGTGCGGACAGCCCGGCTCCGAGCTGGCAAAGCGTGCTTACGCGCTGCTGGACAGCAAGGATTTCATTGACGATGTCTCCGGATTCCAGCCGGATATCATAGTTGACTGTATTTTCGGCACAGGCTTCAAGGGCGAATTCAGCGAGGAACTGGCTGCCGAGCTTTATGAGATATCCCTTATCCCCGCATACCGCATAGCCTGCGATATGCCCAGCGGCATCAACTGCTGCAACGGTGTCACCGCCGTTGAGACGCTTTTCTGCGACGAGACGCTTACCATGCACGCTCCCAAGCTGGGTATGTATCTGCGTCCCGCCAAGAGCTTCTGCGGAAAGATCAGCGTTGCGGATATTGCTATCCCCAACAACTGGGCGGCTCAGCTGGACGACGATACCATAATAGAGACCGCCGACGCGGATCTGATAAAGAAATACTTCCCCCACAGAAACGAAGTCGAGCACAAGAACCGCTTCGGCAGACTGCTTATGATATGCGGCTCTGAGGGATACGTGGGTGCGGCTGCTATCGCCACGAGAGCGGCTCTCAGAAGCGGCTGCGGCATCGTTCAGCTGGCGGCGCCTAAGTTCGTTATACAGTGCATCTCCGGGACTGCTCCCGAATGTGTCTACACGCCTGTGCCCTCGGACGAGAGCGGCTGCATAAGCGAGGAAGCGATACCCCGCCTGCTCGAACTGATACAGAATGCGGACGCCGTCGTTATCGGCTGCGGTCTCGGCTGTACAGAGGGCACAATGAAGATCGTTGAGGAAGTTGTGAGAAACTGCAAGGTGCCTTTAGTCATAGACGCCGATGGAATAAATCAGCTTGCCAAGCATATAGATGTAATGAGGGAAAAGCAATGTGAGATAATCCTTACCCCCCACATCGCCGAGCTGGCAAGACTCAGCGGCACCGACAACAACGACGCCAAGCAGCGCCGCTACCGCCTCTCCCGCGAGCTTTGCTTCAAGTACGGAGTTACCGTTCACGCCAAGGACGCTACCTCTATCACTATCAGGGACAGGCTGGCTTACGTCACCGACTTCGGCTGCTCGGCTCTGGCAAAGGGCGGCTCCGGCGATATGCTGGCGGGTCTGATAGGCTCTATGCTGGCGCAGGGCGTCAAGCCCAGGATGGCTTGTATGCTGGGCGACTACATCATGGGCAGGACTGCGGAGATACTTTCCGACACCTACTCCCCCGCCGCTATCACAGCAAGCGATATCATCGAAGCATTTAAGGATACTCTCATAACGCTCAGATAAATGTACAAAAAAACGTACTATCCCCTCGATATATGTCGGGGGGATATTTTTTTGAAGGAGTGATCTTATGACAGTAAAGATGACAAAAACGGCGGTCTGTGCCTTCGTGATGACAGGTGTTATGGGGCTTTCCGGCTGTTCGGGAAGCGTCAGCGAGCAGCCGGAAAAGCTTCCGGACAGCTTCTCCGTCCGCGCCGACATCACCGACGGAGACTTCAAGGCGGCTGCCGATATGAAGCGCTCCGCCGACGGCTGGCTGATGACCGTCACCGCCCCGGAGAACGTCAAGGGTATGCAGTTTTTGCTGTCCGAGGGCGGCTGGACGGTGAGCTGCGATGAGCTGAGCTACTCCGCCGGCGAGGATCAGCTGCCCGCCGCCTCGCCGCTGCGCATCACCGCCCGGGCGCTGGACGGCTGCACAAAAGACAAGCACTCCGGCAAGCTGGCGGGTCAGCAGTACGAGGTGGAATACAAAGACGGCAAGCCCGCCGTCCTCACCACCGAAAGCGGACTGAAGGTGAGCTTCAGCAAATACAAAAAGACCGCACACTCATAAAGAATGTGCGGTCAGAGATATCAATTATGCGATAATTATTCCAGAGCAGCGATAGCAGCTTCCTTAGCCTTGTCGTAGTCGAAGCCTTCTACAGTCTCAGGATCAGAGATGAGGGTCTCGTCCTCATATACGCAGTTACCAGCCTCGTCATAGGTGAGGTTGTTGTTGACCTCGTCCAGGTTGGGCAGATCCTCGGGAGTATACTCAGCGCCGCCGGGCAGGTTCTCGGGAGCTACCTCGATAACGTTGCCGTCAGCATCGAGGAATACCAGGTCAGCTACATAGAAGTCGATGTGAGACTTAACAGACCAAGCCATAAGAGTGATGTAGTTCTTCTCGAAAGCCTTCTGGAACTGTGCGTCACCGCCCATGATACCGGGACGGCACATAACCTCAGTGTAAGCCCACTGGTTGGACCAGGCGATCTCGTCGCCCTCTGCGGAAGCGGTGGAGGCCAGGCTGTACTCGGCCATGTTGCCGTTCCAAACGTCATTGTTGTTAACGCCGAAGGCACCGCCGTACCACGGCACGCAAACGGGGCTCCATGTACCGGTGTCATAGAGCTGCTGGTTACGTCCGATGCACACGAGGTCAGCCTTAATTGTGAATATCTTCTCCATGTCGTCCTCGTGACCCTTGAACAGCTTGTTCATATCGAATCTGATCTTGGGGATCATGTACTTGTAAGAACCGTCGGGCATTACCTGATAGCAAAGCTCGTTGATCTTCATCATAGGAACGCCGGCAACCTCCTGAACGCTCAGGTCGCAGACAGCCTCGTCGCCCTCGTAGCCCTCTTCACCGGGCTTCTTGCCGCCGACTTCCTCGTTGAACATCTCGGCAAAAGCGTTAACGTCAGTATCAGCAGCGAAGGTTATGGAAGCGCCCTCGTAGTTCTTCAGCTGATCCTTGATAGCGGAGATAGGAGCAAACTGAGCGCCCGCAGCCTTCTCGGCATCGTCGCCCTCTCCCTCAGCAGCGGACTCATCAGCAGCAGCGGACTCGTCAGCAGCAGCGGACTCAGCCTCAGTAGCCTCAGTCTCAGCTTCGGTAGCCTCGGTCTCGGCAGCAGTAGTGGTGGTAGTCTCTTCCTTCTTGGAAGAGTTGTCACTTGACGAATCGCCGCAAGCGGTCATCATAGCACAAGCCATAGCGATGGCAACTGTGCAAGCTAAAAGCTTTTTCATGTAAATTACCTCCAAAAATAATAGTCAAAAGAATAGTTTCCAACGATTAAATTATAGCATAAATAAAAGCTTCTTTCAATATCCTATTTGCACAAATCGGCAGAATCATTATAGACACATTACACAGAAAACGATTACTTTTTCTTACAAAATTCACAAAAAAAGGCTGTGCCAAAAAGACACAGCCTTTAAGTATCAGAATGTAAGATTATCTCTTGCGGGATACAACTACAGCTGCACCTGCGAGAGCTGCGATCGCAAGACCAACGCCTGCTGCCGCACCGGACTCTGCGTTCTCGGTAGCGTCAGAAGCTGCCTCGCCGTCACCGGTAGAGGAAGTGCTGGTGCCGGCAGAACCGCCGCCGCTCTTTCCGCCGCCGCCGCCGTTGCCGCCCTTGGAGTTGTTGCCTCCGTTAGAGCTGGAGCCGCCTTTGGAAGAGTTGCTGTCAGTGCCGCTGCCGCTGTTGCTGCTGCTGCTGCCGCTGCTGTCGTCCTTGCTGCTGTCGCCTTCGCTGCTTTCATCGCCGTCCTTGCAAACTGCGCCGGGGATCTGCTTGTTGATGTAGTCGCCGTCAACAACTATCTGAGCCATAGCACCTGCCTCGGTCTCACCCTGCTTTACATAAGGATCGCCGTCGCCGGAAACGCTGGAAGGTGTAAATCCGCCGTTGCCGCCGAAGCCGTTGCAGATGATGTACTGATACTCGTCTTCCTTATCAGCACTGTAGGGATGATACTCCCAGGTGGAATTGCCGGTGCAGTCTATGGTGATCTCGAAGTGCAGAGCGCTGAGGTTGTCATCAGTCAGGCTGATCTGGCACCACTGACCGTTGAACTTTCCGGGGCCGGAGTTCCAGCCGTTGAGGTCGCAGGCACCGTCAGCATACTTAGGAGTGCCGTCCTCGTTATAGGTATGAGTCCAGCCCTGCTGGAAGTCAGCTGCGCAGTCGCCGTTCCAGGACTTCTGTACGGTGTACATATAGCCTTCGCTTACAGCCTGACCCTCACCTGCGTTGTTCTCGTCTGCCTGCCAGATGTTGCCGGAATCGCTGGTAACGTGAATGGTAACTACAGCCTTCTTCATGTGACCAACCTGGATGTTGCAGCCGAAGTTGTAGGTTACCTTGCCGGTCTCGGCGTCGGTATAACCGATCAGCTGACCCTTAGCGTCATCAGGTGCCTTCCAGTCGGAAGCAGGATCTACTACAGTAGTGATGCCGTCCATGGAAGAACCGTCAAAGTTCAGAGTCCACTTACCGGTAGCAGCATAGAAGCCGTTCTCCTGAGGTGCTTCATCTGCGGTTACAGGAACAGCTACAGCCGCAGCGAGTGCGAGTGCGGACATTCCTGCGAAAATCTTGGAAATTTTCATTGTGATCTCCTCCATATTTAATGTTTGCCTTCTGCCGTGTTCTGCAGAAATTTCACATACAGAATCCAAAAGCACGCGAAAGCATACTTTTGATTCATTTTATATTATATCAAATAATTCCCGCAAAATCAAGGGCTTTTTCAAAAAATACACTCTTTTATACCTCAAATATATCACAAACTTTTCATCATTATTTTGTGCATTATTCACAGAAAACGATTACTTTATATTAAAATATAAAGCGGCAGGTCTCCCCGCCGCCTTATTTATTCTCAGCTTACCGCAACATCAGAGAAGCAGATACCTACATTCTTGCCCTCATATTCGCAGGTGTACTCATAGCCGACTTCCCTGCACTTCGGCTTGCCGTCTTTTATATCAAAGCTGCCCTTTACCGAGCGGGTGATATAGACCTGCTTGACAGAGCCGGGATAATTGGGATCGTATACCTGGAGCACGAACTTACGGTGATCCGTGCTGTCCTGGATAAGACCTATGGCATTTACGGTATGCGAGCCGTCAATGGTAGTAAGCACCGGTTCGCCGCGTGCGAGGAGCTCCTTTAATTCCTCAAAGCCCTTGTCGCCGTCGAACAGATCAAACTCAGCAAAGCTGTCGTCCCACTGGATAGCGTTGAGGGTATACAGAGCCTTGTAGAACTCAGCCTCCTCCTCGCTGCTCGCCTTTGCTATCTTATCGGAGCTGCCCGCTATGTCAAGACTCAGCAGCTCTACCTTCTCCCACTTGAGATTGCTTGCATCGAGCTTGTATCTCTGGGTCACCCAGCCCTCGGCGGAAGCAGCCGCAGTAAGGCTTTCCTTGACCTTAAGAGTCCCGCCGGAGGAGCCGTAGTCGAGGTATTTCTTTACGTTTGAAAAATCGCCGGTGAGCATAACGGGAACAACGCTGGAAAGCGGCTCGTGAGAGGTGAACTTCTCCTCTATGCTGCTTCCCTTGAGCTTGTATCCGGGAGCCTCATACTTCTGAGCGCTCTCGTCGGCGGGTGTGAACCCGGACTTGTTCATGCCCAGTCTGCCCACATACCAGTCTCTTGCGAAAAGCGCCATGCCGAAGTCGAGGCTGGGAGTATCGGAAGCGCGGAAATTCTTGAAGGAATAGCCGTTCTTCACGGGGTCAAAGCCGGTATTGTAGAGCGAGTACCCGGTAGCGCTGTCATCGGTGCTGTCGTACTCTACAACGTCATAATTAAGGGTAGTGACGATCTGCTTGTAAACGCCCTCGAGAGCGTCGGCGTCGGAAGCGGAGTAGTAGCGTCCGCCGGTGTGTGCCGAGAGGTTCTGGAGCCAGTTTCTGTCCGCCTCGCGTCCCAGACCTACCGTCATAACGATTATATTCTTCTCAAAAGCTATCTTGGACAGTTCATCTACAGACTTTGCGCCCTGCTCGTCGGAAGCGCCGTCCGAGAGGAGCACAATGATATTTCTGGTATTGCCGCCCTCCGGGAAGGAATCCATGCACTTCTCCAGCGCCGTCTCGATATGCGAGCCGTTGAAGGTCTCGTCATCATATCTGATATGGTCAAGCGCGTCTCTGAGCTTTTTGGTATCCTTGGTAAAGTCGGTCATAAGATCGTAGTCCGCGGTGAACTTGGCGATGCTGTACTTGTAATCGCCGTCGCCCTCTATCTTCTTGATAAGATTTTCGGTGAAGTCAAGGCGCTTGAAGTCAACGTCATTTTCCGCAGGGAAATTCGATACCTCATAGGGGTACATCGAGCCGGAGTTATCCAGCAGGAAGGCTATGCGGGTATCGGGAGCCTTGTTAGCCTGCTTCTCGATGCCGACAAGATATGTACCGTAGGTCTTTATGCCCGCGCTCACGGTGCCCGCCTTTGCATCAGCCTTGGTATCGAGCTTTTCATAGGTAAGGTTGCTCTTGTTGAACTTGAGCACCGAAAGCTCCTTGATGTTTATGCCTCTGTTTTCCAGAGCCTTGGTATTGAGCTTGAAGGTCACCTTCGCCGAATCGAAATTATAGTCGGACATAAGGTCATACGCCTTGCTCACAACGCCTGTATTCGAGGAGATGTTGAATATGCTCATCTCACATACAGAAACATCGACGATATTAGCGTTGCCCTTCAGATCAATAGTGAGCTCCCCGTTTTTCTTGGTATGCTCTACCATGACCGATCCGTCGCCCTTTGAGCCGTCGGTAGAGGAAGCGGTAGGATCGAGCCCTACCACCAGCTCATAGCCGTCAAGCAAGCCGTCGCCGTCGGTATCCTTGTTCTTGGGATCAGTGCCCAGCTTTGCCTCGTCGCCGTCCGAAAGACCGTCATTGTCACAGTCCTCGTCAAGCGGATTGGTGCCGTCATGTTTTTCCTTATCATTCAGCACACCGTCGCCGTCGTTGTCGGCATTGGGATCAAGCTCCTGCTCGCGGTATGTGGTGTTGATGTCAAACTGCGAGATAACGTTCTGAGCAAGCAGTATCGCATCGTTATTGCGTATACGCTTCATAGTCACGAAGCCGATGATAACAACAGCTATCACCGCGACTACCGCTATGATACCCATAACCTTTCTTGTTTGTCCACGTCTATACTGTTTGTTTGCGATCGCTTCCGCAGCAGACAGTCCATCCTTCATACGTGTTTAGCCTCCTAAAATGTTAATATTGCTTAGTCACTTTTATATTTTATCATACAAGTGCCAAATATTCAACCGATAAATTGTTACGATTTTTTCCTAATTGATTAACTTTTTTTGTCTGCATTTTATTTATTAACTAATATTACTATAGTATGCAGAGGCGGTAAAAATATTAACATCATATTAACAATGAGTACAAGCAGTTGAAATCGAAGAAAAATCCTGCTATAATAATCTTGTTACGACACTAACGCATAATGCGTATCAATACTTGCGGGAGGCAGAACGATGCCATACAATTCCACACCTGACATGGTGCCGATAAAGCAGATAAAGCGCGTTGCCATACTATGCTATACCCTGGCTATCGTGCTGGCAGTTGTGATATCGTGCTTTTTGTTATTCATAACGCTGGGCAGGATCGCCGATAAAAAGGAATCGCTTTTGCTGGAATCTGCCAACAAAAACATAGCCCGGGCGGCAGAGTCCTACATAAAAAACTGCGAATCGGAATGTACCGATGTTTTCGTCAACGAGATAATAAACTCCTACGCTCCGTACACAGCTCTGGAAAAGAATACGGACGTGGTGGAGTATGAGCAGAGAAAGAACGAGATCAAAAGTGAGCTTTCAAAAATATCTGCCGGAAAATGCTATAACGATTTCTTTATCATCTACTCCAATTCCGACGTTATCGGCAACGTGTCGCAGGGAGCTACCGATATAGCTGCCAACGAAGGCTACAAGGCTTACTCCGAAGCGCTGGGCGACAGCAGCGACAGGTGGACTTTCGGCAGCTTTGCGGGGCTGAGCAAGATATACTATTTCAGACGCGTGAACAGCTCCTCTATATTCGTGATGTCCTGCTACATCGACAATCTTAGAGTCATATTCCCCGCCCACACCAATGGCACCGTCGTCAATTATATCCTCGCGGACGATAAAGGCAGTGTGATCTATTCGGACTATGACGATCTCACCACCGGAAATAAGGTGCCGAAAAAATATGCTTCGCTTTTCAACTCCGACAGCGAGGTGGTCATCGACGACTTTTATATCGCCTCAAGGATAAAAATGGAGACCGGCTGGACGGTATACACCATAACCAAAAACAGCGATTTCATACCCAACTACACAATAATCATCACAATAGCTACCATAGCGCTGTCTATCGTGGTACTCATCTCGATAATCACCGGTATGCTGGTGTTCTTCCCCAGCTCAAAGCTAAGCGAACAGCTCACCGGCGGCGAATATCTGGATACCATAACCGGCACCCTCAACGAATACGGTCTCGATGAGATGATAAGCGATATGCTCGAGACCTCCCTCGTGGGCAGCACCTACGCCTTTATCATGATAGGCATAAAGGACTCAGAGCAGATAAAGAGCACCGTATCGCTGAGATACTGGAACGATATCCGATTCAGCCTCGCGGAAAAGGCGGAGAGCTTCTTTGAGGGCAGAAAGCACCATATCGGCAGAGCTTATGACGACTATATCGTAGTTTTCGCCGACTACAGCGAGTTCGATCTTTTCAAGGCGCACGACGAGCTGAGCCGCGGCTGCGAACAGCTTTACAAGTCCTTCGAGGACTTCGCAGTCGGAGAGGACGGTGCTCTCAAGCTGAGCGTGGCTATCGGCGCGTCGGTATATCCCGATCACGGCGATGATTTCGACACTCTGCTCAGCAAGGCGAGAATGGCTTACAAGGATGCGGACAAAAAGCAAAAGAACTGCTTCAGCGTTTATAAGAACCGCTCCGCTGACGAAAACGGCAAGGGGGGCAGCAAATGAAAAGATCACGTTCATGCGCGGCAGCGGCTATAGCGACTGCTGCGGCGATAGCACTTTCCTCGTGCTCCTTCAAGCGTGCGATAGTGTTCAACAGCCGCCGGGATATAAATGTCCCGCCCTCCATATCCTTTTCCTGGTGGGGCAGCGAGACCCGCAACGCCTATACTCTCCAGGGTCTGGGGATATTTGAGGACGACAACAAAAACAAGCTGACCATACAGCCCTTCCCCTATGATTTCGAGGGATACAAGAGCAATCTGGACGCGCTGGTGAGCTGCGGCAAGGAATGTGACCTTATGCAGATCAATTCCTCATGGCTAAACTCCCTCGCCGTGGAGCAGGACGCTCTTTACGATCTCAACGAGCTGAAGGATCACATAGACCTGGACAACTTCACCGAGGAGCAGCTCAACTACTGCACGATAAACGGCAAGCTGTACGGTCTGCCTACCTCGCTGAATGCAATAACCTTCTATCACAACTCTTTCGTTTATGCAAAGTACGCGCTGAACCCGCCCGAGACCTGGGACGATCTCTTCGCGGCTGCCGATCTTATGTCTCCCGACGGAGTGTATGTGCTCGAAAGCTACCCCAAGCACTACTGGATCATGCTGGTGGCTCACGAGGAGCAGATCACCGGAAGATCGGCTTTCGGCGACGGCTTTGACACCGATAATGTGATCTCGATGATGAACTTCTACAAGGAGCTTATAGACCGTAAGGTAATACCGACAGAGAACTTCAGCAAGGAGCTGTTCTTTGAGGGCAGGTGCGCAAGCGAAGCGCTCTGGGTGTCCGACGCCGATTTCTATGCCGAGCCGGTAGAGGATCACCACGGACTGCTCCAGGTCGGCAGATGTCTGTCCTGCACCGATCAGAAGCGTCTCGGCTGGTATGTCAAGCCCAACCAGGTGTATTCTATCAAGAAAAACACCAAGCATCCCGAGGAAACAGCCGATCTGCTGAATTTCCTTGTGAATGACGCACGCATGGCTGAGCTTCAGGGTACAGAAAAGGGCATACCGCTCTCAAAGTCTGCCCTCGAGGTGCTTGAAGCCAACAAGATGCTCACAGGCGCGGCATATGAAGCGGGAAAGCTCATAAACGACGATCTCGACAAGTACGAGCTTATGCCTGCCGAGCTAGAGGAGACCGGGCGTTACGAGGCGTTCTTTGAACAGTTCCTGCTGTTTGAAAACGGCGAAAAGACCGTTGAGGAGGCAGCCGGGGATTTTGTAAAGGAATATCCGTTCAAGTAAACATAGCTGTGATCATCAGACCGGTGCGCTGGGTGCGTGCCGGTCTATTATTTCCCAATTATGCGGCTTTGTCCTAAACTGGTTTGACAAAGACACAAGGGTGTGTTACAATATCATTTAGCTTTAATAAGGGCAAGCTATGCCCGGACACAGTTAGGAGACATTATGTTCAAGCTTTTGAAACAGGAAGGCGCCGCCCGACGCGGTGAATTCCATACCCCTCACGGAGTAATACAGACACCCGTCTTTATGAACGTCGGCACCTCGGCGGCTATCAAGGGCGGGATATCCTCCATAGACCTCGCCAATGATCTGAAATGTCAGGTGGAGCTTTGCAACACCTATCACCTGCACGTCCGCCCCGGCGACGATATCATATACAAAATGGGCGGTCTGCACAAGTTCATGAACTGGCACAAGCCTATACTCACCGACAGCGGCGGATTTCAGGTTTTTTCGCTGGCTCAGCTGCGTAAAATAAAAGAAGAGGGAGTTTACTTCAACTCCCACGTTGACGGCAGAAAGATATTCATGGGCCCCGAGGAGAGCATGAGGATACAGTCTCACCTGGCGTCCACTATCGCTATGGCGTTTGACGAGTGCGTGGAGAATCCCGCCGAGCACAGCTACTCCAAGGCTTCCTGCGAGCGCACCACCCGCTGGCTGGAGCGCTGCGTTGACGAGATGAAGCGGCTCAACTCGCTGGAGGATACGATAAACCGCGAGCAGATGCTCTTCGGAATTAATCAGGGCTGCACCTACGATGACCTGAGAGTAGAGCACATGAAGCGCATACGCGAGATAGACTACTGCGCCGGCTTTGCCATAGGCGGTCTGGCGGTGGGCGAGCCTACCGATGTGATGTACCACGTCATCGAGAAGGTGGAGCCTTATATGCCCGCTGACAAGCCCCGCTACCTTATGGGTGTCGGCACGCCCAGCAATATAATCGAGGCGGTGTACCGGGGCATTGATTTCTTCGACTGCGTTATGCCCTCAAGAAACGCCCGCCACGCCACGATATTCACCTGGAACGGCATAATGCACGCCCACAACAAGCAGTACGAGCTTGATGACCGTCCGCTGGATCCTCAGTGCGACTGCCCTACCTGCCGGAGCTTCTCCCGGGCGTACATACGCCACCTGTTCAAGTCAAACGAGCAGCTTGCGGGAAGGCTTGCGGTGCAGCACAATCTCTACTTCTACAACACCCTCACCGAGCGTATCAGAGAAGCGCTGGACGAGGGCAGGTTCGAGCAGTTCAGAAACGAATACTCGAAAAAGCTTACAGGAAAGCTGGTGGATTAAATGAGCGAAAAGCCCTCAGAAAGAGCGTCATATATGTTCTGGCTGTTTTTGATACTGCTGTCATGGATCTTTGCTTTCGCGGGCTTGATATTAGGCATACTCGGCATCGCGGCGCTGTTTAACAAAAGCTTCGGACCGGCGATCGCCTGCATTGTGGGAAGCGTCAGCTGCTTCTGCGTAAAATCGCTGATAATCAAGCTGGACGACAAGCATGACGAAAAAGTAAAAGCCGAGCAGGAAAAGCAGGCTGAACAGAAAAAGAGATATATCGTCCCGACTGACGATGTGTTCGGTTCGGTGAAGTTCGTCTACGATACGGAGGAACAGATACTCACCGCCGATGAAAAGCAGTTCCCCGTTTTTGCAAACGGCATGAGCCTTAGCGCTGTGGCATATGACGATCTTATCACCCGCGAAGGCAGCCCCGAAAACGCCGCCCGAAAGGTGATCGAAGCCATGCGGCGCGTGTATAACGACAAAGACGAGATCATTTCGGGAATGTGCGGCGGTTATCTTTCCCGCTGCCAAAGCGACGGATGTACCGAGTACAACGGCGAGACTGTCGACGAGGACATGATAAGACGGACTATGCAGTATGAAAGGCTGTGGGTAGGCTGTGACGACGGAAGAAGATGCAACGCCGAGCTGAAAGCCGTGCCCGCTCCCGCGATCCTGTTTGACACGGCAGCGACAGCAGTTTTTTATGTTGACGAGAACGGATATGAATATAAGACGAGGGCTAATTGGTAGATATGATAAAACTGGTGATCTTTGATCTTGACGGAACGCTGATAGATTCGCTGGGGGATCTTACAAATGCGGTGGAGTACGCTCTGGCAGAGAACGGATATCCCCCGAACCCCAGGGACAGCTACAGATATTTAGTCGGCAACGGCGCTCTGAAGCTGATAGAAAGAGCCCTGCCGAAGGGTGCTTCCGAAGAGGAGATAAAGCGCGTCCACAAGGCGTTCTCCGAGCGCTACAGAGAGCATTGTCTGGAGCTTACCAAGCCCTATCCCGGCATAGAGGATATGCTCCGCCGGCTCAATGAGTCGGGGATAAAGCTTGCGGTAGCTTCAAACAAGCCCGACGAGTTTTCAAAACAGATAGTGACCGCCCTTTTCGGCGATGATAAATTCGACACCGTTCACGGCAAGCGTGAGGGCGTTCCCACAAAGCCCTCGCCCGATATCATCTATTCTATAATGGATGAGCTGGGGGTCTCGGCTGAGGAGACGGTGCTAGTCGGCGATTCAGACGTCGATGTTGAGACGGCGCAGGGCGCAGGGCTGAAATGTATCGGCTGTGCCTGGGGATTCCGGGGCACGGACGAGCTTCGCCGCGCGGGCGCCGATAAGATAGCTTTAAACAGTGATGAACTGACAGATATAATACTGGAGGCAGCGGAATGAAGGACTTCTACAAAAGATTTGTCAAAGAGGAGTTTGACAGCGAGGGGAGGCTCGTAAAGTTCGAGCTTGATCTTCCCGATAACTTCAACTTCTCCTATGACGTAGTTGACGCCATGGCGGAACTCAGACCCGACGAGGAGGCTATCCTCTGGGTCAGCGAGAACGGCAGCGAGCGCCGGTTCACCTACCGCGAGCTGAGCGAGCTTTCAAACCGCGTTGCCAACATGATGACCGATCACGGCGTAAAGAAGGGCGACATGGTAATGGCGGTGCTCAAGCGCCACTATGAGTTCTGGCTCTTAGCTTACGGTCTCATGAAGATAGGCGCCATACTGGTGCCCGCCACAAATCAGCTCACCCCTAAGGACTACGTATACCGCTTTGAGGCTGCGGATATAAAGTATATAGTCACCACCGGCGAGAACAAGGTAGCCGAGAAGGTGGACAAGGCTTGCGTGAAATACAGCGGTATCGCCGAGAAATTCATAACCCACGGCGAGCGCGAGGGCTGGACAGACTTCATGACCGAGGTGATGAAGTACCCCGCGGAGCTTGAAAGAGTCGAGACCATAAAGACCGAGCCTATGCTCATGTATTTCAGCTCCGGCACTACCGGACAGCCTAAAATGGTGCTGCACAACTATATGATAGCGGCGGCGCATATCCTCACCGGCAAGCACTGGCATCACCTCTCGGAGGGTGCACTGCACCTTACCGTTTCCGAGACCGGCTGGGCTAAGTGCGCCTGGGGCAAGATGTTCGGGCAGTTCGCGGCGGGTGCTAAGACATTCATCTATGACTTTGACCGCTTTGACCCCGACGCCCTTATGGCGATGATCGAGAAGTACAAGGTCACAAGCTTCTGCGCTCCGCCTACCATGTACCGCTTCTTTATCAAGGCGGGCATGGAGAAGTATGACCTTTCCAGCATAAAGTACAGCTGTATCGCCGGCGAAGCCCTCAATCCCGAGGTGTTCAACCGCTGGTACGAGTACACCGGACTCAAGCTTATGGAAGCCTTCGGGCAGACCGAGTCGGCGGTGATAGTCGGCAACCTCTACGGCATGGAGCCCAAGCCCGGCTCTATGGGCAAGCCCACTCCCCTCTATAAAGTCGGGCTGGTGGACGACATCGGCAGACCCGTAAAGGTTGGCGAGGTAGGCGAGATAGTCATATACGGCGAGCAGGGAAAGACTCCCGGACTGCTTATGGAATACTACCGCAATCCCGCCGAGAACAACCACGCATGGCGCTTCGGCTTCTACCACACCGGCGACACCGCCTACATGGACGAGGACGGCTACTACTGGTATGTGGGACGCACCGACGATCTTATCAAGGCGTCCGGCTACCGCATAGGGCCCTTTGAGATAGAGAGCATACTTATGGAGCACCCGGCGGTAATGGAGTGCGCCATAACCGCCGCCGATGACCCTATACGCGGAAAGGTGGTCAAGGCAACGATAATCCTCACCAAGGACTACTCCCCTTCCGACGAGCTGGTAAAGGAGCTCCAGACCTACGTCAAGAACTCCACCGCCCCCTACAAGTACCCCCGCATAATCGAGTTCGTGGAGGAGCTTCCCAAGACCATAAGCGGAAAGATACAGCGCGCACAGATACGCAAAAACGATTCCGAATAAACACCAAGACCGGACGGCATGAAGCTATCCGGTCTGTTTTATACTAACCTTTTAGGAATTAGTATTATATGGCATATATCATCGTATCCCAGGCGGGATAGTAGGGCGGCTGTCTCAGATACAGCGCGTAGTCGGAGCGTATGGAAAGTATCTGCTCCGCAAGATCGAGGATATCGTAGGGGCGGTGGTAAGCCGACACCGCAAGGCGGGGGCGGTACTTCGCTATCGTATCAGCCGAGCCGGCTATCGCCTGACGCTCCGCGCCCTCCACGTCATACTTTATCACCGTACACTCGCCGCCGCACAGCACATTATCCAGCGATCTCGCCGCGGTGACATCTCCGCTGTCGGTTATCTGCGACTGCCTGCCCGCGCTCTGGGAAAAGCCCAGGACTCCGTCACAGCTCCAGGCGCAGGCGTTGACTGCCACGATGTTGTCAAAACCCTCCATGCGCTTTACCAGCTTTCTGTAGGAGCGCTTGTCCGGCTCAAAGGCGTAGATACCGAGGTAATCGGGGCAGAGCTCGGCGAACTGCTCGCAGGTGTCGCCGTTGTATGCGCCCAGATCGGCGTAGATGTCGTCCTCACGCGGGGCGATGAGCGTCCTGAACTCCGCCGCCGGATCGGAGAACACCCGGTCAAGCCGGCTGATATCCCCGGTGAGCTTATAATAAAGCACCTCGTCCAGCACAGCCCTGCTCTGCTCGTCGGCAAAGCGCTCCCGGACGCGGACGTACTGCTCATAACGCTCCAGCAGACCCTTTTTGGCAAACAGCTCCTCCCCCGCCACAGGCAGATCGGGCATAAGCAGACGGTGGCGGCGGCTCACCTGCTCCACAGTCTCCATGACCTCCGGCAGAGCGCTCCCGAAGGCGCAGACCGCCGTGAATCGTCCGATACTGCTTTCCAGCCCGGCAAGCGAGTTCACCTTGTAGCCGCAGAACTCCCTGTCGCGCACAAAGCCGTCGCTTGCAAAGATACCCGCGCAGTCTATCCCCCGCAGCTCAAAGATATCAAGTATACGCTGGGCGGCGTCGCCGGTGCCGTAAATGCAGACCGGCTCACGGCAGCGGGCAAGAGTGCTCCACGCGTCCGGCAGAGCGTTTATCTCCTTGTATGTAAGCATAAAATCTCTCCAAAGAAAAAGCGGCAACGAGTGCCGCTTATGATCTTAGTTGCCATAGTCATCGTCAAAATGGTTATGATCGAACTCGCCGTGCATATCGTGACCGTACATATCTCTGCCGCGGATATTGTACTTGTCGCGGTTTAAGTCTATCTGCTTGTCCAGCAGAGCAAGCACCTCGCGGGCGTTCTTTATGGACTTTATCTCCTTGACGGGAGTATCCGTATCGTTGCGGACATGGAGCGTTATGGTAGCGCAGCCGAACATTCTCTGACCCAGCGGCATAGAGAGCTTCTTGTCTGTGACCTTGTACAGCTCGAACTCGTCCTCCTCAACATTGAGGAAGCCCCTGCGTGTGATAAACTTGGTATCGGTGATAAAATAGCGGGTAAAAGACCAGGGCAGTCCGAAGAGGGTGCGCTTCTTGTCTGTCCAGACGTATTCAAACAGGTCTTTTTTCATAACTCAACCTTCCTTTCGGGATATTAGCATAAGCTATAAAATTATTATATCATTATATTGCCGTCTTGTCAAGACCCCCGCACCCTCGCGCGGGCGCGCTGTCGGCTCGCCGCCGGGTCTGTTGTATTCTTTTGATCTGTCTTGCTCGCCGCAGTCGATTGATATATGCGTTTGTATTACGATCAATTTCATAGATAGGCGGGCTGCCTGCTTGAGCGCGGATATTATTTTGCCGGGGAGTGTTTTTTGTTGTATTCAAAGGACATCACCGCCGTGGATACGATTATGATGTAGCCGATGACGCTGAAGATATCCGGCTTGTCCCCGAAGAGGATAAAGCCTATGGCGGTGGTGAATATCAGCTGCGTGTAGTCATAGACGGAGATCTCCTTGGCGGGAGCGTAGGTGTACGCCGCGGTTATTGTGAACTGTCCCCCCGCCGCCGCAAGTCCCGCGCCCAGGAGTGTCATCACCTGTCCGATAGACATGGGGTGGAAATCGAATATCAGGAAGGGCAGAAAGAACAGGGTGGAGAATCCCGAGAAGAAGGCGACGATAAATGCGCCCTTCTCGCCGTGATTGCCGCAGTAGCGCACCGCCGTGTAGGCAGCGCCCGCCGCCATACCGCCTATCAGCCCCGCGAATGCCGGGAATGACGACATCCCTGAAAAGCTGGGCTTTATGACAAACAGACTGCCGATAAACGCCGTCAGCACCATCATGCCCTGAAAGACCGTCAGCCGTTCCCTCAGGAACAGGAATGAGAACAGCACCACAAAAAAGGGCGACATCTTGTTGAGCATAGAAGCGTCCGACAGCACCAGGTGGTCTACCGCGTAGAAGTTGCAGAGTATCCCGAATGCGCCTATGGACGCCCGGATAAACAGCGCCGGCAGGTTCTTCTTGTCATGGGGACGAAAGGGTATCTTCTGCTTTTTCAGCGCCGCCAGCGCAAAAAACAGCGCCACCAGATTGCGGAAAAAGGCTTTCTCCCCCGCCGGCAGGTCTCCCGCCAGCCGCACGAAGGTGCTCATCCAGGCAAAGCAGAACGCCGACAGTATTATGCAGATCATCCCCTTGCCACGGGGCGAGAGCCGGAGCAGCTTTTTCTCGGCGGTATCGGTCATTTTGCGCCGCCCCCGTTCATCTGCTCATGCTCGCGCTTCAGCTCCTCTATAAGATCGCAGAGCCTCCAGCCCCCGTTGTGGGGAGTCAGCACCGCCTTGAGGGGTATGCGTATCCCCGACATTTTCAGGCTCTCCAGCAGACCGTTCAGATCGTTACGGTCAAAGCCGGCGAACACCAGGCACTCATCGGCAGGCGCCTGCCCCGAGCCCTTCACGCCCTCGAGCAGCTGTCCTATGGTTAGCGCCGTATCCTCAGCCGTGACGACTTCCGCCGAAAAATCAGCCGCGCACAGCTTCACTATCTGCTCCCGCTCCGCCGAAAGCCCGCAGCAGAGAACTTTCTTCACCGGCGTGCGGCTTATCCTTGCTTTCATCCATACTCTTCCTTTCATGCTTTTCTTTCACAGAATATTATACACCTTTCGGCAGCATTATGCAAGCAAAAAGAGGTCTCACAAAATGATTTTGTAAAATTTGTTTATAATGACTATAAAAGTTAAATAAAAATGTACTTGAAATCAGTATGAAAATGTGTTATAATTGATATGTATAATGATGTTCCCGTATTCGGGCGCAGCAAAGAGGAGGAACAACCAATGAAATTAGAGGATATGTCGGTTCTTGTCTGCGACGATTCTATGTTTGCAAGAAAGAGCCTTTGTCTGTACATCGCCACTCTCGGCATAAAAAACGTGTATGAAGCCGCCGACGGTCAGCAGGCTGTCGATCAGTATGCGGAGCATAAGCCGGATATCGTGTTCATGGATATCGTTATGCCCGTCATCACCGGCATCGACGCGCTCACCAAGATCAAGGAGATCGACCCCAACGCTAAGGTCATCATGGCTTCCTCGGTAGGTACACAGAACCACCTCAAGGCTGCTATCAAGGCAGGTGCTACCGATTTCCTGCAAAAGCCTATCTCCAATGACCAGGTCAAGCAGACGCTTGAGAACGCTGCGAAAGGAGTGATCTGATCATGTTTTCACAGTTTTTCGGAGGCTACCTGCTCAACAAGGGCGCGGTAACGAAGGAACAGCTTGCCAAGGCTCTCGATGAGAAGAAGGTCACCCGTATGCGTCTCGGCGTGCTTGCTATCAACGCTGGACTTATGACCGCCGATCAGGTGGAGCTGGTAAATGTCACTCAGCAGACGGTAGACAAGCGCTTCGGCGATCTGTGCGTAGATATGGGCTACCTCAAGGCTGAACAGGTAGACGAGCTTCTCAGCAAGCAGCCTACCGACTATCTGCTCCTGGGTCAGACCCTCGTTAATATGGGCGCTCTCAGCAACGCTGACTTTGAGACCTACATCAATGAATACCGCGAGCACAATCAGATAAATGACGACGATATCTCCGGCGATCAGAGCGACAAGCTTGCTTCGCTGGTGGCTGAGTTCTATCACTTCAGCACCTCGCAGAACGCAAAGCTGTACACCAAGTACGTGACTCTGCTGTTCAAGAGCCTGATACGCTTCGTGGGCGACGATTTTACTCCGCTGGACGCTTCCCCCGCGAAGGCTTCCTCGGGTGCGCTCACCATAAGACAGAACATCACGGGCGCTTATGACGGCATCACCGCTATCTCGGCGGGCACCGATGAGTACGCTACCTTCGCCAAGAGATTTGCCAAGGACGCTTACGTTCCCGATCCAGAGTTCGACGACGCAAGCGTGGGAGAGTTCCTGAACGTATGCAACGGTCTGTATGCCGTTAACGAGTCCAACGAGTCGGGCGTTGAGATAAGCCTCACGCCCCTTACCACCGCCAAGAACGAGGAAATGGCTTTCGATAAGGAAGTTTTCTCTATCCCCGTACAGTTCACCTTTGGTGAGGTAGAGTTCCTGGTGGCATTCTCATAAAAGACTAAATTCCCCGCTGCGGCGGGGAATTGTATGTAATGATAAAAAGGAGAAAAAGGAAAGTATGGTATTTTTAGAGAACTTAAAGTCGGAGCTTGAAAGCTACCGTCCCAAGATAAAGGAGCTGCACGATGTCTATGACATCGAGAACAGCCGGGAGCGTATCCTGGAGCTTCAGGAAAAGGCTGCCGAGCCGGGCTTCTGGGACGATCCCGAGAAGAGCCAGCCGGTGCTCAAGGAGACCCGCACCCTCGAAGGGCATATAGAGAAGTACGAGAAGATAACCTCGTCCTTCGACGACATCGAGGTCATGATAGAAATGGCTGCCGAGGAGGAGGACTCCGAAGAGATCATCGCTGAGATCGAGGAGGAGATCAAGGCTCTGGGCGAGAAGATCGACGAGCTCACCCTCGCTTCGCTGCTCACCGGTCAGTATGACAAGTCGAACGCTATCCTCAATTTCCATGCGGGCTCGGGCGGCACCGAGGCTCAGGACTGGGCGGAAATGCTGTTCCGTATGTACACCCGCTGGGGCGAAGCTCACGGCTTCAAAGTACAGACCCTCGACTATCTCGAGGGCGGCGACGCGGGTATCAGCTCCGCCTCCATAATCATCGAGGGCGAGAACGCCTACGGCTACTTAAAGGGCGAATCGGGCGTACACAGACTGGTGCGCGTATCCCCCTTTGACGCTCAGGGCAGGCGCCACACCTCCTTCGCGGCGGTGGACGTAATGCCCGAAATGGACGACTCCATAGACGTTGAGATAAACGACGCCGACATTGAGATGCAGGTATTCCGTTCCTCCGGCGCGGGCGGTCAGCACATCAACAAGACCTCCTCGGCGGTGCGTCTGATACACAAGCCCACCGGCATCGTGACCTCCTGTCAGACCCAGCGTTCGCAGTTCCAGAACCGCGACTACGCGATGAAAATGCTTATCGCGGAGCTGGTGAAGATCAAGGAGCGCGAGCATCTGGACACGATCAACGACATCAAGGGCGTGCAGAAGGAGATAGCCTGGGGTTCGCAGATACGTTCCTACGTATTCATGCCCTACCAGCTGGTAAAGGACACTCGCACGGGCTATGAGACGTCGAACATCAATGCCGTAATGGACGGCGATCTGGACGGTTTCATCAACGCCTATCTGAAGTCGCTGTCGCTGGGCACGCTCAATGAGGACGAGAGAAGAGAATAATGTATAGTAAAGGGCTGCTGCGCTAAAAGTGCGGCAGTTTTTTTACGTGGGCAAAACAGCGGGTGCAGCCGCGCGAGGCTGCCGAGGGTCAAGGGGCGAGGAGCCCCT
>CACXDI010000212.1 GCA_902766335.1 uncultured Ruminococcus sp.
GCAATTGGGGACTCTGTCCCCAAACCCTAGCTTAGGGCTCCTCGCCCTAAGAACCTCGGCAGCCTCGCGCGGCTGCACCCGCTGTTCTGTCGCCGGAATGTGGTGCGACTACACGTCAAAAAAGAAAGGTGATATTATGAGTGAATGTATCTGTGCGATCGCTACGGCGGCAGGGGAAGGTGCGCTCTCGGTGGTCAGGATCTGCGGCGAGGGTGCGCTTGAAGTCGCGGAAAAGGTGTTTTTCCCCTTCGGCGGGAAAGCCGTCGCCGAAATGGCGGGATACAGCTGCGCCTACGGACGGGTCATGGACGGCGCCGATCGGATAGATGATGCGGTGCTGACCGTCTTCCGGGCACCCCACTCCTATACCGGCGAGGACTCGGCGGAAATATCCTGCCACGGCGGCAGCTATGTCACCGAGCGGATATTCAGACTCTGCTGTAAAAACGGTGCGCGTCCCGCCGAGCGGGGTGAGTTCACCAAGCTTGCGCTGATAAACGGAAAGCTTTCGCTGACCCAGGCTGAGGCGGTGGCGGATATGATAGCCGCTCAGGGCGAGCTTACCATGAAGGCGGCGGGTCTGGCGCGGCAGGGCAGGCTGGCGCAGCGGATAGACGGCATGAAGCGGCGGCTTACGGTGCTGCTGGGGAAGATCGCGGCGTGGGTAGACTATCCCGAGGAGGAGCTGCCGGAGGTGACCGACGATCTGCTCACCGGTGAGCTGAAGGCTGTCATTGACGAGGCTGCCGGGCTGTCGGCGAGCTATGACGCGGGTATGCTGCTGAAAAAGGGTATACCGGCGGCGATCATCGGCAAGCCCAACGTGGGCAAGAGCACGCTGATGAATCTGCTGCTGGGGTATGACAGAGCCATAGTCACCGGCAAGGCGGGGACTACCCGGGACATCATCGAGGAGTCGGTGAGAGTCGGGGACGTGCTGCTCAGGCTGGCGGACACGGCGGGTATGCGCGAGACCGAGGACGAGGTGGAGCAGATAGGCGTGGAGCTGGCGAGAAAGCGGCTGAGCGAAAGTGCGCTCATTATCGCGGTGTTTGACGGCAGCGCCAAGCCGGACGAGGATGACCGGCGGCTGATCTCCGAGATCAAGGCGGCAGAGGGCGGCACAAGGGTGCTGGCGCTTATAAACAAGAGCGACATCTCTGACGCGGGTTCGGTGAGCGAGTACGAGGAGCTGCTGAGCGGGCTTACCGTCATCGGGATCTCGGCAAAGGAAGGCGACGGACAGCGTGAGCTGGAGCGTGCCATTGAGGAAATGTACCTCGGCGCGGCGGGCGAGGACGGAGTGCTGTTCGTCAACGAACGTCAGCGCTGCTGTCTCGACAGATCGCTGGAGCATTTGCGGGCGGCGCTGGGAGCAGTCGGCATGGGCGTTACCTTTGACGCCGTCGGCATAGAGATAAGCGAAGCGGCAGAAGCTCTTGCTGAGCTGACAGGAGAACGCCTCACCGACAGCGTGGTAGACGAGGTATTCTCAAAATTCTGCGTAGGAAAATAATTTTTTGTCCGGGCAGTCTCTCAGCGCAGCGGAGAGACTGCCCAGACTAGAAAAAGGTAACGATTATTTCACATGGATTTCATGTGGTGTTGATAACTGTCCAAACATTTGGCTAGTTTGTTGTGCAAAAGCACATTTTTTATTGTGCATTTTGCCAAAAGGAAGGCTGTTCTATTGACTATTTTGCCGGGGTGCGGTATAATAATTACAATCCGGTAACTAATGATTACAGTCGGAAAGCGTTAAACGTTTTCAATGGTGACAGCCCGATTTCAGAGGGCGTAACAGAAAAGGACAGGATGTATTAATAATGATGACCAGTAGAAAAAAGTACATAGCCAAGAGGCTTGCCGCGGCTGCGCTTGCGGTGCTTCTGTCGGTATCGGTTTTCGGTGCCTACGGGCAGACCGGAGCTGTAAAGCTGGACACTGCGGTGAACGGTGCGGCTGTTTCCGACGATCCCAAGGCTGAGTACGAAAGACAGATGGCGGAGCTGGATAAGAAAAAGCAGGAGCTTGACCAGAAGATCGCGGCTGCCGGCAGCGATATAAAGGGTCAGCAGGAAAAGCTGGACGCCGTCAACGAAAAAGCAGAGACCATAAAGACTAAGATAGAAAAGATCTCAAAGAAGACAGCCGAGCTTGAGGACGAAATGGCTCAGCTGGACAGCGAGATGCGCGACACCCAGTACAATCTTCAGCAGAGCGAGGAGCAGATCGGCACCGATATCGGCGAGTTCAAGGAGAGACTGAGAGCCCTGTATGTGGCGGGCAACGAGTCATATTCCGAGGTGCTGGTAAACGCTGAGAGCTTTTATGATGTTCTGATGAGAGTCGAGTTGGTGAAGAGAGTTGCAAAGCATGACAATGACACCATAGACTCGCTGCTGGAGCAGAAGAGCCAGATAGAAGAGTATCAGGCGACGCTTGACGAGCAGAGCACGGCGCTCAAGGAAAAGAGTTCTGAATACGGAAAGAAGCAGAAGCTGCTTGCCGATCAGCAGGCTGAGCTGCTGAGATTGCAGAACGAATACGGAAATTCCATTCAGGCGCTGAGCGGTGACCTTTCGGGGTACTTACAGCAGGCGGGTGACATTTCCAACCAGTATGCGGATCTTGCGGAGAAGGCAAGGACTGCTACCACAACTACGACTACTATGACCTCGACAGAGCCGGAGACTGAGGCTCCCGAGGACGATTCTTCAGAGGGCGGCAAAAAGAAGAAGGCTAAGACCACCAAGAAGGAGTCAAAGCCCGACAATGATGACAGCAAGCCGGACGAGCCTGCTGAAACTACCGCTGCTACCACGACTCAGGCACCGCAGACCGAGGCTCCCAGGACTACTACTGAGGCTCCTGCCACTACTCAGGCTCCCAGTACTACTACCAAGGCTAAGAAGACCACCACGGCTGCTCCTGCCACCACTCAGCCCGAGGACGACATGGACGTAGAGTACGAGGACGATGAGCGTCAGGCAAAGGTAGATATCGTTGTGAACTATGCCAAGGGCATGGTAGGCGGCAGATATGTATGGGCAGGCGAGGAGTACGGTGCTACCGACTGCTCGGGTCTGGTAATGCTTTCCTACAGGCAGGTAGGTATCAATCTTCCGCACCTTGCTTCGTCTCAGGCTTACTACGGCAGCGACGTCAGCTACAGCGATCTCCAGCCGGGCGATCTGGTGTTCTTCGGTTCTTCCAGCTATTCGTCCATTTACCATGTTGCTATGTACATAGGCGACGGAAAGATAGTTCATGCGGAGTCCACCGCTACCGGTATCGTTATTTCCTACCTCAGCTCGGTGGCTAAGTACAACAACATCACCTGCATGAAGAGACTTCTGTGATATTAATACTAATCCCTAAAAGAACAGCAGACAAATCTCGGCACTGACGGCTCATCACTCGTCGTCAAGCTCCCTTGCAGGGCGTAATAATGATCGTTCCCCAGACGATTTGCAGTAAAACCGCGTTATCCTTCGGGACAGCGCGGTTTTTTTTACTTTTTTATTGACAAAAAAAGATATATGTGTTATTATGAATATGGTGTTAATATTATTATATGGGGGAGGATACAGATATGGAAAAATCGAAGATCTCGCCGGCGGCTATAGGGCTTATTGTGTTTTTGATCAGCGTTTGTGTTTCTGCATTGATGATCTTTAAAGGGTATATGCCTTACCGTGAATATCTGAGAATATCAAACACCTGCACTGAAGTCGCAGGGGCGAGGGTGTTGGATGTAAAGCAGGAGAGATCGGGGACTTACTATTACGGCCCCGAGATAGAGTACTACGGCGCTTATGTTGACCAGAAGATACATACCCGTATAATAAATACTGTAAAGAGCAAAGCGAAGTTTAAGCAATATGACGAGATATCGGTGATGTACGATCCCGCAGATCTTTCGATAGTTTTGTTAAAGGACGACAAGGCTGCTTACGATAACTTTACGCTTATGAACACTATGGCTTCGGTGGTATTCGGAGCGGGTATGGCGTTTCTGGCGGTAATGGTGTTCAACCAGTTTATCAGGACGAGACCGAAGAAATACGATACGGCGCCGGACGGTTCGACATTTGAGGAATGGCAGGAAAAGCAGCTTGCAAAGACCGCAGCAGACAAAGACGGCGACGAGGAGGTTGAGGAGAATGGCGAGAAGACATAGCAGCAAACCGGCAAATCCGGTGGCATTCTTTATAATAGCAGCGGTGATGTTTTTTATGGCTTTGGAAATGGTCATTACCGGAATGCTTCAGGATAAAAAGACCAACGCCTTGCGGGCAAGATGTACGGCAGAAACTACGGCGACGGTCACAAACGTAGTCACCGAGTCGAGGACGAGGAAGGTGCACCGCAACAAGCACACATACACGGAGACCTATTATGTGTACATTTCGGATATGTATTACGAGGTGGACGGAAAGAATTTCGGGCTGAAGGACGAGAGGAGCAGCAAGGACTTTGAGAAGGATCAGCAGGTGCAGATAAAGTATGATCCTGACAGCCCGGACGTTTACTATCTGGAGAGATCCGGGGACGGCAAAAAGCTGAAATTCTCCCTGATACCCGGAGCGTTCATCATGATCATGGCTCTGATCATGGCGATAGCGGGCATAAGGGCTAAAATGAACGTGCCCAAGAACAACGGCATGACCTTCGAGCAGTGGCAGGAGCAGCAGAAGCAGAAGGAAGCGGAGCTGAAAAACGTCCGCATGGACGAGGTAGATCAGAGCTTCATGCAGAACAGTCAGAACGCGGGCGCTCCCTATCTAGGCTCGCTCAACAACACCGGTGATTACATGGAGAGCATCGGCGGCCCGGAGGACAACGGCGATACGGAGGGATAAGCTATGGCATCTATCATGGACGGCGAAAGGCAGTTCCACATAAGGGCGAAAGCCGGCGAGGTTGGGAGGTATGTGATCCTTCCCGGAGACCCGGGGCGGGTGCCGAAGATCGCGGCGCTGCTGGAGGACGCGAAGCAGATAGCTCAGAACAGGGAATACAATCTTTACACCGGCACGCTGGACGGTGTGCCCGTATCGGTATGCTCCACGGGCATCGGCGGGCCCTCGGCGGCGATAGCTGTTGAGGAGCTGATCAAGTGCGGCGCGGATACCTTTATCCGCATAGGCACTTCGGGGGGCATAAAGCTGGACGTCATCGGCGGCGATCTCTGCATAGCCACATCGGCGGTGAGGAGCGAGGGCACCAGCCGGGAGTATCTTCCCGAGGGGTATCCGGCGGCGGCGGACTTTGAGGTAGTGCGGGCGCTTGCGGATTCGGCGGCGAAGCTTTGCGACGGCAGCTTCGGCAACAGCTATCATGTCGGGGTGGTACACTCGAAGGACAGCTTTTACGGCGAGGTCGAGCCGGAGGGCTCGGCGGTGACCGACAGGCTCAAAAGCGAGTGGGACGGCTATGAGAAGTGCGGCTGTCTCACCTCGGAAATGGAGTGTGCGGCGGTATTTTCAGTAGCGCAGGTGCGCGGCGTGCGTGCGGGCGCGGTGCTGACCGCTATATGGAACGTACTCCGCAGTCAGCGGGGCTTGCCGGACAACATACACGAGGATTCCGCCCGGGCGATAGAATGTGTCATCGGGGCGATAAGGCTGCTGATCGGGAGGGACAGGTGAGGACTGCTGAAAGTCCCTGTCCTGCACAGAGAATAGATCGGCGAGAGCCAATAAAAAAAGGAGCTGTCCGGGGATAGCTCCTTTTGCAGTCTTATAGGGTTCAAGCCGCTTATGCGGGATCGGCGGTCTTGCGGGTCTTGGCAGCTCTGATAGGACGGTGAGTCATGAGGGAGGTCAGCGGTTCGGTAAGAAAGCTGTTGAAAATATTCACCGCCACGCCGGTGAGCAGCGCCGCTATTATGGTGCCCTCGCGGATCTCGACGATATCGCCGAAGAATACGAGTGAAAGACCGACAGCCAAAACAACGTTTGAGATTGTGAGAGAAACCCCAAATTACACCATTGTACATTATATCATGAAGCCGAGCGGCTTTGCTTGCAAGGAGTCCGAGGCGAAATGATACAATGGAGCCGCGGACGCAAGTCCGCAAGCGGGGCGAAAGCTCCGCAGTCCGTGCCTCAGGCACGGACTATGGCTCTATTATATCACA
>CACXDI010000213.1 GCA_902766335.1 uncultured Ruminococcus sp.
AACTGGCGAAATGCCTATTGCAGCGCCTCCGCCTATGGCAAAGGCGTCCTCCTCCGACTCGCCGTGACATCTGCCGAAGGTTACGTCCAGCACCAGCGCAAAGTCTGCTTCCGACTTGAAAGCGCCCGTCTTTGCGCCGAAGGAGCCTACCTCCTCGCCGGCTGAAAACAGTACTTCTATATTATACTTAGACTCTCTGCCCGACAGTATGTCAAGGGCTTCAAGTACAGTCGCCGCGCAGGCGCGGTCATCAAGTGCCTTTGATGTTATAAGGCTTCCCATTTCAAGGGGCTGATTCTCGATAAGCACCCTGTCGCCGGGAGCGATCAGAGCCTTGGCTCTCTCGCCGGAAAGCCCGGTGTCTACATAGAGATCGTCAAGGCTTGCCGCCTTGGAGCTGTCCGACTGTAGATGCGGCGGGACGCTGGTGATGATACCGTAAAGCTTTTCCCTGCCGTATATCGTCACTTTTGAAGCCGGCAGCACACGCTCGTCGATACCGCCGCACTTGGAAACGCGCAGGAATCCGTCCTCTGTGATGTGGGTGACGATCATGCCTATCTCATCGATGTGGGCATTTAACATAAGCGTTTTCTTAGCCGGGTCATGCTCTCCCACACGGCAGAAAACATTCCCCATGCAGTCGCGGAAGGTCTCACCGTAGGGTGCGAGAAGCTCCTCGCAGACTTCTGCTATGCTCTCCTCCGCGCCGGAGACTCCGGGAGCGGTGCAGAGCTTTTTTATAAGCTCGAATAATGCCTTGTTATCCTTCATAATCTTCGCAGATCAAAGCTCGTTTACGAGACGCTTGAAATGCTGTCCTCTTTCCTCAAAGTTATTGTAAAGATCAAAGCTTGCGCTTGCGGGAGACAGGGATACCACGTCGCCCTGCTGCGAGAGCTTGTATGCCTGCTGAACAGCCTCCTCCAGCGTCTTGACATTGATGATCTTCAGCCCGCTGTCGGGATAGAGGGGCGAGGTCTTTACCGCCGCCTCGATCTTGGGCCCGGTAGCGCCGAGGAGTATCAGCAGCTTGACCTTTTCGTTCACGGTGTCAGCCATGGGCTCGTAGGGTATCTTCTTGTCGTAGCCGCCGGCGATTATGATTATCTTCTGATCGAAGGAGTTGAGTCCTGCCATAACGCGGGTAGGGCTGGTGGCGATAGAATCGTTGTACCACTTTACGCCGTCCAGCTCGCGGACGAACTCTATGCGGTGCTCCACGCCGCCGAAGTTTATGGCGGTGTTGACGATGCTCTCGACAGTCACCTCGCCCCAGACCGCAGAGATAGCGGTGAGGTAGTTATCTACATTGTGGATACCCGGGATACGGATATCGTCCTTGTGGACTATCTGGGTCACCTTGCCCTTTTCGGTATAGCAGAGCATACCGTCGTCGCGGAGAAATGCGCCGCGTTCTGTATTGCCGGAAAGCGAGAACTTCACCAGCGTGCCCCGCACCATGGGAGCAAGCTTCATGGTCTCCTCGTTGTCGGCGTTGAGCACCGTTCTGGAGAATGCGTTCTGATGTCTTATAAGATTGCACTTGGCGTCGATGTACTCCTCCATAGTGCCGTGTACGTCAAGATGATTGGGGGAGATGTTGGTTATCACCGCCACGTCAGGAGAACGGCGCATGGATATCAGCTGGAAGCTGGAAAGCTCCACTACCGCCACATCCGTCTCGCTCATAGTCTCGACCATGGGGAGCAGAGCCTTGCCGATATTTCCGCCCAGGTGAACTCTCCTGCCCTCGGCTTTAAGGAACTCGCTTATCAGCGTGGTAGTGGTGGTCTTGCCGTCGGAGCCTGTCACCGCGTAGATCTTGCAGGGACAGAGATCGAAGAAGACCTCCATTTCGGAAGTGACGATAACGCCCGCTTCACGCGCCTTTGTGAGCGCCGGGTTATTATAATACATACCGGGGGTACGGAAAACTATATCGCAGTTTGTAAGCTCGTCAAGGTAATTCTCGCCGAGAGAGAAATCCACGCCCTTTGCGGAAAATTCATAGTACAGATCCTCGGGGAAATGATCCTCGTCCTTCTTGTCGAGGATGACCACCTTTATCCCCTTGGTGAGAAACAGTCTTATCAGCGCGGTATGGCTGACGCCCGTACCGATGAATCCGACTCTCTTGTCCTTGATAGCATTAAAAAATCTCTGTGCCTTTGTCATGTCTAGCACTCTCCAATCCTGTAATTCTGTTGTTACTTTCCCTTTGCAAACGTGCGTTTTCGTATGTACGCACGTAATCTATTATATTATACATCAAAATAAGGCAAATAGCAATAGGTTTTTTTAAAAATTAACATTTATCACAAACAGAACAATGCTTGTTTGAGATCTGTCTGAAAACTAATACTAACCTTTTAGGGATTAGTATAAGGGCAGGTTTTCCTATACAAAAAAAGCTGCCCGGGGGCAGCTTTGTGGTCTGTCATTCTGTTTTTGCGGCTTCAGGATACGCTTTTATCCTGTCATCTCCGCCGATATAGCCGGAATATATGAACTCTGTCACCCAGTAAAGCATATCCTTCACAGTACCCTGCCCGAACATCCCGCTGTTGCGCCGTTTCAGCTTTATGGTATTGCTCCCCCAATTAAACTTGCCGGAAAGGCGCAGGCAAAAATAAAAAATATCAAGCTTTTACAACGCAGAGATTATTTATTTGTGTCAAGCATTTTTGGCAAGGTTTAGTTTGGAGAGCAATAAAATACCCGACAGCTATGACCGCGGCGACAAACAGCAGAAGGCTCATATGGTGTAGAACCAGGTCTCGTTCTGTCCGGGTTCCTCGCTGTCTATAGCGGGCTTATCCTTGAAATCGCACTTGAGCTCCAGGTTCTTGACGCTGATCCTTGCGCCCGCCGGGACTGATTTGGTGATGAATGCGTTACCGCCGATCACCGCTCCCGCGCCGACTACCGTCTCGCCGCCGAGAATGGAAGCTCCCGAATATATCGTCACATTGTCCTCGATAGTGGGGTGACGCTTCTTGCTCCTCAGGCTCTGACCGCCGCGGGTGGAAAGCGCACCCAGCGTCACGCCCTGGTATACCTTGACGTGCTCGCCGATCTCGGTGGTCTCGCCGATAACTATGCCGGTGCCGTGGTCAATGAAGAAATACTTGCCCATGGTAGCGCCGGGGTGGATATCTATACCCGTCTTGCTGTGGGCGTGCTCGGTCATGATACGTGGTATCAGCGGCACTCCCAGCAGGAACAGCTCGTGCGCCAGTCTGCTTACCAGTATGGCGTAGAGACCCGGGTAGGAATAGATTATCTCGGTCTTGTTATACGCCGCCGGGTCACCCTCGTAGGCGGCTTCTATGTCTGTTTCTATGTACTCGCGGATCTTAGGAAGGGTGTGCAGGAACTTAAAGGTAAGCTCCTCAGCCTTCTTGACGAGAGTATCCTCGTCCGCGTTCTCGAACTGAGGGTCATAGCGCAGAACTATGGATATCTGCTTGGACAGCTTGAACAGCACGTCCTCAAGCAGCATAGAGATGTTGTTGCGTACAGTATACACCCTAAAGGATTTGTTGCGGAAATACCCCGGGAAGATCATCTTTCTGAGATTGCCGATGATATCCACGAGTATCTCCTCGTCGGGGTGATCGAAAAGCTTTATCTCGTCTATCGTGCGCCCGCCCTCGTAATCGTCAAGCAGACGCTTGGTGACGTCAGTTATCTTGCTTTCAAGCTCTTTCATAAAAAACTCTCCTTATTCTGTCCCGAGGGGACAAAATCAGAATAAATATTTCAGCATAGCGTCAGTCTCCGCCTTTGCGTAATCGGCTGCAAGCTCGCTGTCGTCCATAAAGGTGCTGCAATAACCGGGATAGGTGTGATATCCGTGCTCTACCAGCATACCGGGAACGCCGGCATACGCCGCGCCTCTGAGGACTGCATAGTAATCATCGGAACCCCACTTGCGGTAAATCAGCTTGCCCTTCTGTTTGATGCTGTCATTGTATTCTATGAACAGCTCGTCATCGGTGTAGACCTGAGGCTTGCTGGAGGTATACCAGCCGCTGCAGTAGATGCCGTGTGCCTTGTTGGCAAGGGTGACATATCTTCCGATGTAATTAGCCGCCTTTCGGGTAGCCCTGCTTGATTCCTTGTATGCGGCCTTGTTGACAAAGACAAGCACCTTGTTGATGTACTTGGGCTGATCGAGAGTGTCGCAGTCGTTGGCGCCGTCGCTGTTTGCGTTGGAATGGAGCGATATAAACAGATCGCACTTCTTTGCTCCGGCAATATAGCCGCGGGCAAAAAGCTGATCTCCGTTATCCTGATTATATTCATCGCCCACAGAAATATTCTCGTCGGTGCGGGTCATGTAAACGTCGATACCGGATCTTTTAAGGCTCTCCCTGAGCTGAAGCCCTGTCAGGAGCACAGCCTCAGCCTCGGTGTATCCATATGTCCCGGGATTGACTTTGAGGAAATGTCCCGGGTCAATGCACACCTTGACATTTGAAGCGAGATAGGCTTTTCCGACAGCCGGATAGTAATTCTCCGGATCGGCTACCTTGACCTTCACCCGGTAGGCATAGCGCCGGTGCGCCTGTGTCTTGAGCAGATCGGTAAAGTAATTCTTGCCGTTGGAGCGGTTGCCGTCGGATCTTATCCTGCCGATAGTTTTCCAGCTGGAAGACCCCAGCTCGGCACGCTGTACATAGTAAAACTTTACGCGGTCGTCCTTGACGCCGCTCCAGTAAATGCGTATTTTTCTGTTGCTCAGCTTTCTGAAGGAGAGCGAATTGATACATACAGGATTCTTAACATTAGCGTCAGCCGATATTGCGGAAGCGCTCAGCGCACCTGATGTGCTGCCGAGAATGGTCATCGCCGCAAGCAGTACAGCCGCAGTTTTCTTCAAAAACATCTGAATCAGCTCCATTCGATCTAAACCCGTGATATTATTCCCGGCAGACAGCCGGTCTATCCTAATCCTGAACTAAATGAAAGCCCCGTACACTTTTTACTTCTGGTCAAAGGGTACAGGGCTTACAGCGTCCCTGAGACGATTCGAACGTCCGACCCTTCGCTTAGGAGGCGAATGCTCTATCCACTGAGCTACAGAGACAAATCAAATAACAGACTTATTATATCACATTCTGCACAATATGTCAAGGGGGTGGTTGTGAATTTTGCATTAAGAGCCGGACGGTAAAAATACTGCTATAAAAATTTCGTTGCAAAAATAAATTATTTTTTAAATTTTAATTAAATATACATATTTATCTGTTAAAATAACTAAAAAGAGATAACAAAATAAAACATCTTGTGTTATTTATGGGGGGCTTTGCTATGAATAAAAAGGCTATCATCGGTCTTTCGGTCTTTGCTGCAATAACGCTGGTATGCGGGGTATCGCTGATTGCAGACCGCACCGCTATAGAAGGGAAAAGCATTATAAAATTTGAACCGAAGCATGAATATAAGGTCTCGGGAGACTGGCTGTATGTTGACAGCACCGCCGGTACGAACTGCCCTGCCGAAAAGGGTGAGATATTTGTATACGGATACATAGGCTCAGACAAGGAGATCACCATTCCTTCGGAGCTGGACGATCAGCCGGTCACCGGTATCAGCTGGCATATGGCGGATTACTGCTACAATTATGTTGACAGCAGCAACAAGGGCTACGAGAAGGTAAAAAAGGTGACCGTTCCCGAAAGCGTAAAATCGCTGGGCTCCGGAAGTTTGGGATTCCCGAACCTTGAGACCCTCGTCTTTGAGGAAGGTTTCCGGACGGACGAAAAACAGGGTTCGGACTGGTTGGGAAGCGCCTCTACAAATGTCAAAAGCATTACCCTGCCCGAAAGCTTTGCGCTGAGCGACAATTACAAAGCAGAGACCGCTAAATTCGGCTGGTGGTCAGACCAGACCAAGGTCAACAAGAAGAAAGAGGATCTTGCCTCTAATGACCTGGTCATCAAATGCGCCAAGGGCTCCTGGGGCGAGAAATTCGCCAGGAAGAATAATTTCTGCTACAAATACACCGGCAAGGTGAGCAAAAAGGCTGTTCCCGCTCCGGCTTACAACAGGCAGATGAAGGTCTCTAAAAAGGCGATAGTTATAAAATGGCACAAAAACAGCAACACCGACGGCTACAAGCTCTACCAGCGCAAGGACGGCGAGTGGAAGGTCATCAAGACCCTCAAGGGCGCCGGCAAGACCAAGTACAAGGTCAAAGGGCTCAAATCTAAAAAGGTGTACAAGTTCAAGATCAAGGCTTACAAGAAGATCAAGGGCAAGACCTATTACAGCCCCGCTTCAAATACGATAAAGATAAAAACCAAATAACTGCAAAGCCGCCCTTTTAGCTCGGTACTCATATAGAAGTTTTTTGCCCCGAAGCATTTTATATTACTCCGGGGCTTTTTTGTATGCTCATTAAGGCAACACCGCCGGGCCACCGGCTAACGCCTTTGCACGTCATAAACTTGCATATTTTTAGCATAAACGAAGTTTATGCAGTC
>CACXDI010000214.1 GCA_902766335.1 uncultured Ruminococcus sp.
ATCAAGCCGAATTTGGGTGATATGACGAAAAGAATGCAAGCAGATGTGCCGCAAAGCCGTCAGGCGGTCTTTGTGCGGTGTTGCCTTTATTCTGTGCTCAGCCTTTCTATCTCTTTTTCCGCAAATTCCCTTGCGGCTCTGTCCGCTTCAAGGACGGTCTCAAGGCAGTCCTGGGGGCGGTTCTCCGTGTTCTCAAGAACATGGGTGACTATCTCGCCTATCTGCAAAAACTTTATCTTACCGTCAAGGAACGCCCTTACCGCAACTTCATTCGCACCGTTGACCGCCGCGGGAAGTATGCCGCCCTCGCCCGCCGCCTTTATGCAGGCGGTGAGACAGTCGAAGGTCTCAAAGTCGGGCTTTGAGAATGTCAGCGTGCCGTAGTCGGTGAGCGACAGCGGCTTGGTGGGGCACTCAAAGCGGTCTGGGTACAGCAGCGCGTACTGTATCGGTATCTTCATGTCGGGCACGCCCATTTGGGCTATCACCGAGCTGTCGTTGTAGCAGACTGCTGAATGTACCACGCTCTGACGGTGTACCACTATCTCTATCTGCTCGGGTCTCAGATCAAACAGCCGCATGGCTTCGATAAACTCCAGACCCTTGTTCATAAGCGTCGATGAGTCAATGGTGATCTTGTTTCCCATGCTCCAGTTGGGGTGGTTGAGCGCCTGCTCAACCGTCACGCCGGCGAGGTCTGCCTTTTTCTTTCCGTAGAAGGGCCCGCCGGAAGCGGTGAGGATGATCCCCCGCACCTGCTCCTTTTTGTTGCCCTGAAGGCACTGGAATATCGCCGAATGTTCGCTGTCAACGGGATAGATATGCACGCCCTTTTCGGCGGCTCTTTTCATCACCAGCTCGCCGCCCGCCACGAGCGTCTCCTTGTTGGCGAGAGCGATATCCACGCCCGCTTCGATAGCCGTAAGGGTAGGCTCAAGACCCACCATGCCCACCACCGAGTTGAGCAGCTTGTCAACGCCGTCAAGGGCGGCGATCTCCTTCAAGCCCTCCATGCCGGTGAGCAGCTTCACATCGCAGCCGTCAAGCAGCTGCTCCAGCTCGGGGAGCTTCTGAGCGTTGTATATACAGGCGTACTCCGCGCCGGTCTTTTTCACCTGCTCGGCGAGCAGCTTTGCGTTTGAATGTGCGGCGAGTGCCTTTATTCTGATATTATGCTTTTCGGCTACCTCTAATGACTGGGTGCCGATAGACCCCGTAGAGCCTAAAATAGATATTGTCTGCATTTTTAAAATCCCTCAATAAACACAGCAAAGGCTTCATGACTTCGGGTCGCCCCTTTCACAAAGCCTTGTGCCGGATCATTTTACAGTTATAAGTGCGCCTATGCTGAACAGCCAGTACATGAAAGGCGCCACGGTCATCACGCTGTCGAAGCGATCCATGATACCGCCGTGTCCCGGCATTATGTTGCCGTAGTCCTTTATCTGCGCCTGACGCTTTATCACCGAAGCGGAAAGATCGCCCAGCAGTCCCACAGGCGAGCATAACATTCCCATTATGAATATCGTAAAGTAATGCATATCCACCTGCTTGTTGATGAACGCACCGTACACTCCGGCTACGATAAGCAGCAGCACGCCGTTTACCACCGTACCGCCGATGACGCCCTCGATCGTCTTTTTGGGGCTGATAACGGGAGCCAGCTTGTGCTTGCCGAAGAAGGTGCCCGCAAAGTAAGCGCCGGAATCAGCCAGCCATGCGCCCGCAAGGGTGAGGACTATGGCGAACACCCCGAACTTGGGGAACTCGGTAGGCATAAGCGCCAGAGACTTGAACGCCCAGCTTATGCCGAATGTAAGACCTATCAGCGTAAACGGCACAGAATATACATAGTTCCTGTAGTCTCTAAGATACATAAGAAGTATCAGACCCGCGAACACCACGCCGTATATCTTCGCGTTCAGCCCGCCCAGGATATTGTATCTGTGTACCATTTCGATAAGGATATCGAACGCCGCAAAGCCGAAGCATATGCCGCACTCGGCGCGGAACTTCACCAGACCCATAGCCTTGAAAAGCTCGTACAGCGCTCCCACGTTCAGAGCCGCCACAACAAGATAGAACACCCATGTATGCGCGAACACCAGCACCAGTATAGCGACTGCAAGCGCCACCAGCGCCGAGATCACTCTAACCTTCATAATTATCAGTCCCCTTTACAGACCCGGCTGCTGCCGCAGGGCAGCGGGCTCACACCCCGCCGAATCTTCTGTTCCTGTCGCTGTATTCTATGATCGCCGCCTCAAGATCAGCCGGCTTGAAATCAGGCCACAGGATATTTGTAAAATAATATTCCGCATAGGCTGCCTGCCATATCATGAAATTGGACAGCCTCTGCTCGCCGCTCGGACGTATGATAAGGTCAACATCGGGAGCGATGTCTCCCTCTATCTCCGCGGTGTAAAGCGAATCGTTCAGAGCCTTCTCGTCGATATCCCCGGGGGCAAGCTCTCCGCTCTTCACACGCTCCGCAAGCTTTTTCGCAGCGTGTACCACTTCGTCCCTTCCGCCGTAGTTTATGGCGATGAGCAGCGTCATGGCGTCGAAATCCCTGGATAGCTGCTCAACGTCCTCCATTTTGTCCCTGAGCGACTGTCTGAGCATCGAGCGGTCTCCGATAAAGCAAATGCGTATATGCTCGTCGATGAAGTCCCGCACCTCGTCGAGATACTTCTCGAACAGATCCATAAGCGCATTTACCTCGTCGTCGGGTCTGCGCCAGTTCTCGGTAGAAAAGGCATAGACCGTAAGATACCTGACCCCCAGCTTTTTTGCGTGGCGGGTTATAGTACGAAAGGTCTGAGCGCCCTCGCGGTGCCCCAGCTTTCTCGGCAGCATACGCTTTTTCGCCCACCTGCCGTTGCCGTCCATTATTATACCGATATGCACCGGCACCTTTGTGCCCTCCGGAAGAAGAGCCATGTTTTTTTCAGCCATACATCTTCTCCCTTATCAGAGTGAGAGAACTTCCTTCTCCTTCTTTGCAACCAGCTCGTCGATCTCCTTGACGGACTTGTCGGTGATCTTCTGGATCTTTTCCTCAGCGATCTTGAGATCGTCCTCGGTGAGCTCGCCGTTCTTCTTCATAGCCTTTACCTTGTCGATAGCGTCGCGGCGAATGGAGCGTACAGATACCTTGCCCTCCTCGCCCAGTTTCTTTACGTCCTTAACGATCTCCTTACGTCTGTCCTCGGTGAGCTGAGGGAAGATAAGGCGAAGCACCTGACCGTCATTCTGGGGGTTGATGCCGATATCGCTGGCCTGGATAGCCTTCTCCATCTGCTTGAGCACGCTCTTGTCATAGGGCGAGATAACGAGTATCCTTGCCTCTGCAACAGAAACAGCCGCAAGCTGATTTATGGGAGTGGGAGCGCCGTAGTAATCTACTCTCACCTTGTCGAGCACGCTGGGATTAGCTCTGCCGGCACGGATAGTAGCAAATTCCTCCAGCATATAGTCGATAGACTTGCCCATCTTAGTTTTAGCTTTTTCAATAACGGTATTCATAGTATTTATTCCTTTCAAAATATTATTTTACATATAAGCTGAGAAAGCCGTTGTAAGGTCCGTAGTACTTCTTGCCTCCCACAACACGATAGCTTCTCGCTCTTATAGTGTATCTCCTGCCGCCTTTGAGGTCTTTGAACAGGTACGACTGCCTGTTTTTGCCCTTCAGCGTGACCTCGGTGACATTCTTCTTGAATTTATACTTCTGCTCGCATATCTGTATCTGATATCCGTCGGCAGTAGCCACCTTTCTCCAGGTAAACTCTACCCTGCCCTTCACGGTATTGTCAGCGTCATACTCTCTGATCCTTCCCGGCAGGGTGATGCGGTGATATTTGTTTTCTTTAAGATACTTCTCGGCATAGGTGCCGCGGTAGAAATAAAAAGACGAACACTTTTTCAGATCCTTGTCGGCAAGCTCGCCGTCGATGTTAACGATGCTCGGCGGCAGTATCACCTTTGAAAGCTCGGGACAGCCGCAGGAAGAATCCTTGCCAATACGCCGCACTCCGTTCTTGTAGGTGATCTTTTTGAGCGCCGTACAGCCATACGCCCAGCGCCTGCCCAGCTTCTTTACAGAGCCCGGCACGATAATGACGGTACAGCTGCTGTTGCCGCTGAAAGCCTCCTCCGCTACGGATACGACTTTCATGGAATCTATCTCACCGGGTATGTCGATATCGCTTTCGCTGCCGGTATATCCGACTATCTCACAGCTGCTACTGTCTATCGCCCGGTATTCAAAGCCCGCGCTGTCGGCAGAAAATGCTTCGGCGGCAGTCGCATACGCGGAAATGCTCCCGCTGCCCGACAGCATCACCGCAGCCGACAGAAGGCAAAACATTCTTTTTATCATTTCACCAGCCCCCTTTCCGAGACCGTCCGCAGCTTACTTTACGATAGTACCGATATTCTTGCCCATGCAGGCGTCATAGATGTTATCGGGGCGGGCGATGTCGAACACCAGTATCGGGATACCGTTGTCCCTGCACATGGCAGCGGCGGTGGAATCCATTACCTTGAGATCCTCGGCAAGCACATCGTCGAAGGTGATCTCATCATACTTCACGGCGTCATCATACTTGTGGGGATCCTTGTTGTAAACGCCGTCCACCATAGTAGCCTTGAAGATTATATCAGCCTCTATCTCGGCAGCTCTCAGCGCAGCGGCGCTGTCGGTGGAGAAGAAGGGATTGCCGGTGCCGCAGCCGAATATAACTACTCTGCCCTTTTCAAAATGTCTCTCCGCCTTATTTCTTATATACGGCTCAGCCACCTGAGGCATAGTGATCGCGGTCTGCACTCTTACCTGAAGTCCGCAGTGCTCCATGCCGTCAGCAACGGCGAGGGCGTTCATAGCGGTAGCAAGCATACCGATGTGGTCAGCGCGTGTCCTGTCCATAGCGCCGCTCGATCTGCCGCGCCAGAAGTTGCCGCCGCCTACAACGATACCCACCTGCACGCCGGCGTCAACGCACTTCTTTACCGACTGGGCAAAGGTGTTGATTATGTCGTAATCAAGACCCGTCTTTTTGTCGCCCGCAAGCGCTTCACCGCTCAGCTTGAGCAGTATTCTCTTATACTTTGGTTCCATCAGATATACACTCCTTCTATTCATTTGAAGTTATCCGCGCCGAACTCACATCCGGGCAGAAATATCCTTATCTTAAATTATACAATATTTCGGCTGATTTGTAAAGACCTTTTCATTAATTTTAATAAATTTACACACAATAAAAGCAGACAGCCGGAGAAATCCTTCTGCTGTCTGCCGTATTATCGTCATTCTCCGAGAAATTCCGACTCGGATTCTGCCTTCCTGGGACGCTGCATAAGCGTGGTGATAGACTCCCTGGGAGATCTGCCCTCAAAGAGTATCGAGTAAAGCTGCTCGGTGATAGGCAGCTCCACGCCGTATTTCTTCGCCAGCTCGTAGGCGTTCTTGGTACACTTGTAGCCCTCAACGGTGCCTACCTGCTCTACCGCCTCGGCGGGGTCTGTGCCCTTGCCGATGAGTATGCCGGCGCGGCGGTTGCGGCTGTGCATCGAGCAGCAGGTAACGATAAGGTCACCTATGCCGGAAAGCCCTGCAAAGGTCTCAGCCTGCGCACCCATAGCTGTGCCGAGTGCGGATATCTCGCGGATACCGCGGGTCATGAGTGCCGCCTTGGTGTTGTCGCCCAGCCCCAGACCGTCGCATACGCCTGCCGCCAGAGCTATGACGTTCTTCAGCGAACCGCCCAGCTCGCAGCCCAGCACGTCATTATTTGAATAGATACGGAAGCAGGAGGAGGACAGCGCGTTCTGCACGTATACCGCCACATCAGCGGTGTCCGCCGCCACGCATACGGTGGTGGGTATGCCCCGGGCAAGCTCCTCTGCGTGAGAGGGACCGGTGAGGATAGCCACACGGTTGTTGGGCAGCGATTCCTTGGTCACAACGCTCATGGTCTTGAGCGAGCCCTCCTCCAGACCCTTGGCGGTATTTACCACTATCGAATCGGGGTCAATGTAGGGGGCGGCTTCCTCGCAGACGCTGCGGCAGAAAGCGGTGGGGATACCAAGTATCACCAGATCCTTGCCCTTGGAAAGGCTGATGTCGGTGGTAAGGGTTATCGACTTGGGTATCTTTACTCCGGGGAGCTTTGCTTTGAGTTCTCCCGTTCTCTCGATAGCCTCGATCTCGTCGCGGAACTTTGACCATACGGTGACGTTGTGTCCTGCGGAGGCACAGGTCATGGCTATCGCCAGTCCGAATCCTCCCGAGCCGAGTATCATGATGTTTGCCATATGCACGGCACCTCTCTTTCTGTATTACTGTCCAAAATTATGTACTTTTATTCAGCTGTTCTTATCTGCCGGAGCGTCGTTTTCCACGGAGTTTTTCTTTTTCTGTCCAAATTTATTCTCAGTTCCAGCCATAAGTCTCTGGATATTGGGCTTGTGCATATACACGATCAGACCGCCTATCACCGCCGCCACCAGGAAATTCTGGATATGTCCCGGGTAAGCGTCGGCTCTTATCGACTGGTATATCAGCGTGAACACCGGATATGTGATAGCCGCAAAGATCGAGCCTACCGACACGTACTTGGTGACAGCCACCAGCACGCCGAACACCGTCAGCGATACTATGCAGGTCAGGGGGTCCATAGCGATAAGGGTAGTCGCCGCCAACAGCACGCCCTTGCCGCCGTGAAAGCCGTAGTACAGCGGGAACATATGTCCGATTATCGTGAACAGACCGGCGATGTAGCCAATAAATATCTTGTCGCCGCCGAAGAAGGTGACGCCTGCCACATTGGTGACGATCACCCTAGCCAGCATAACAGCCGCCACGCCCTTGACGAGATCGAATATCAGCGTCGCAAGAGCAGCTCCCTTGCCGTAGACTCTCAGCACGTTGGTGAGCCCGGCGTTGCCGCTTCCCTTCTCGCGGATATCCTCGCCCTTCAAAAGCTTGCAGACGATTATCGCCGAATTGAGACTGCCCCACAGGTAGGACAGCACAGCCGTGATAAGTATACACAGCAGATACTTCATATTATTCAGTCCTCCAAAAGATCAGGATTTAACGTCGTCGCGGTCACGCTCGCGCACAAGCATAACTATCGGCGTGCCGTCGAGCCCGAAGGTCTCGCGTATCTGGTTCTCGATGTAGCGCCTGTAGGAGAAATGGAACAGCTCGGCGCGGTTGACAAAGCAGACGAACGTAGGCGGCTTGGTGGAAGCCTGGGTCATGTAGTATATCTTGAGGCGTCTGCCCTTGTCGGAGGGCGGCTGAACACGCGCTGTCGCATAGGCGAGCACATCGTTGAGCCTGCCGGTGGGTATGCGGACGGCGTTCTGCTGGGCGGTGTAGTTTATCAGCTCCAGCAGCTTATCCATGCGGGTGCCGTTCTTCGCCGACACGAACACGAAGGGCACGTAGCTCATAAAGCTGAAATCTATCTCCAGCTTCTTCTTGAACTCGTTCATGGTGTTGGTGTCCTTCTCGATAGCGTCCCACTTGTTGACAGCCACAACGCAAGCCTTGCCCTTTTCGTGGGCGTAGCCCGCAACCTTGGAATCCTGCTCGGTGAAGCCCACCTCCGCGTCTATGACGATCACCGCCACGTCGGCGCGGTCTACCGCCATGTATGAGCGCAGCACGCTGAACTTCTCTATGCTCTCCAGCACCTTGGATTTCTTTCTGATACCCGCCGTGTCGATGAACACGAACTTGCCCTGCTCGTTCTCCACGTAGGTATCTGTGGCGTCGCGGGTGGTGCCCGCTATGTCGGAGACTATTACCCGCTCCTCGCCGCAGAGACGGTTGATTATCGAGGACTTGCCCACATTGGGCTTGCCGATAACGGCGACGCGAACAACGTCCTCGCCGTAGTCCTCCTCGTGCATCTCGGGAAGCTCCTCCAGCACCTTGTCCAACAGGTCTCCGGTGCCGTGACCGTGTACCGAGGACACCGCAACGGGATCGCCGATACCAAGATTGTAGAACTCATAGAACTCGGCAGGCGGCTCGCCCACCGTGTCGCATTTATTTACGCAAAGCACTATCGGCTTGCGGGATTTTCTGAGCATAGCCGCGACTTCCGAATCGGTGGCGGTCACGCCGCTCCTTACGTCGGTCACGAAGATTATCACGTCGGCACGCTCGATGGCAAGCTGTGCCTGACGGCGCATCTGTGAGAGTATCACGTCCTGCGACTCCGGCTCGATACCGCCGGTGTCCACCAGCATAAACTCATGACCCAGCCATTCGCATTTTGAATATATCCTGTCGCGGGTGACGCCGGGGGTGTCCTCCACTATCGACAGCCGCTGTCCGATCAGCTTGTTGAACAGCGTGGACTTGCCCACGTTCGGTCTGCCGACGACGGCTACCAATGGTAATGCCATCTTATCATCTCCTGTCCTTATTTTTGTACTGTATTACATCATTGTGGAAAGCTTGTATATCACGCACGCCGCCGCTATGAAGCCTATCCCCATAAGCTTGAAGAACAGGCTGTTGAAGGGCGCGGTCATCTCGTTGACGAAGGGTCTGCTCCTTTCGGTGAACATCACCGTTCTGATCCTTTCCGGATCGGGGTGGATATAGAGCTTCACTTTGTCGCCGGGATCCGGCCTCAACGCGGGAGCGCCTATCGCCGGCAGCTCATAAAGCGTCGCCGCCATGCCGTCAACGTTGGCTTCGTACACCAGTATCGGTATATTGAACACCGTCCGCTTTATCCCGATGCACTTTGCGGTCACGGCGGCGGTGTAATTTTTCTTGTAGCCCTTGGCGTAGAATCTCCAGCGCGCAAGGAAAAATATGCCCGCAAGCACAAGCGACACACAGAGTATCCACACGGGAACAGCTATCAAAACCCCTGAACTGCTGCTCATCGCCGGCACCTCACCATTCCACTCCAAGCACCGCGTCGAGAAATTCAAAGCCGTCGTTGGCGGTGGTGGTTATTTTTATATTAAGTCTTTCCTTTACCTCGTCAAGGTATATGTCGTCTAAGAATATCGGCTCGTCGGCTTTGAGCATCTGCCTTGATATCAGCAGCTCGTCGCCCAGGTCTTTGTCCTTCAGCTGATCCATAAGATCGCCCGCCGTTATCAGCCCGGTGACGGTTATCGTCTCGCCAAAAAAGTGGTTGACTATCGGTATCACCTGCACAGTAATGTCCGAAAAATTGGACATTATATCCTCCGCAAGCTGCTTCATCACCGGAGCCACCAGCGTCCCGCAGGCGATAGTGACCCTGCGCTTCCCGCCGTCATACTCCGCAAGCCTGAGGGAAGAATGTACCTCGTCTATCAGCGAGCGGCAAAGTCCCACGCCGTTTTCGTACTGTGGATAGTCCTCGTAGAAATCTCCGTCGGGGAGCGGTCTGCCCGCTGTCAGGTAGAACTCGTCCGCCGCAAAAGCCATGCGGGTGCCGTACTTTTTCAGCGACTTCTCCTGTATCTCCGCGATAATGTCTATCGTCTTTCCCGCGCCCTCGGCGTCGAATATGGTCAGAGGATACAGCCCCTCGCGGAATTTCGTGACGCCTACCGGCACGATCGCCACCGAGGTTATCTGCGGCATAAGATCGTACAGATCGTTCAGCGTCCGCCTGAGCTCGTCGCCGTCATTTATGCCGGGACAGCAGACTATCTGACAGTTGAGCATAAGCCCGCTGTCAGCTATCATCTTCAGGTATTTCAGCTTCTCCCCCGCAAAGCGGTTGTGCATCATCATGCACCGAAGCTCCGGGTTTGTGGTATGCACCGACACGTTGATATTCAGCCGCATATCGATTATGCGCTGTATGTCCTTGTCATTGAGGTTGGTGAGAGTGACATAGTTGCCCTGCAAAAAAGAAAGCCGGGCGTCATCGTCCTTGAAGTAGAGCGTCTCCCTCATGCCCGGGGGCATCTGGTCGATGAAGCAGAATATGCACTTATTTGAGCAGGAGCGCTTTTCGTCCATAAGGAAGGAGGCGAACTGCATACCCAGATCGTCATACTCCGACTTGCGTATCTTCACGGAAAACCGTCTGCCCTCACGCTCCAGCTCCAGCTCACAGCGCGATTCAGCGGCGTAGAACATATAGTCAAGCACATCGGCAACAGCGTGACCGTTTATAGAGATAAGGATATCCCCCGCACGTATCCCAGCCCTGTCGGCATGGCTTTTTTTATCAACATCTGTGACCCTGACCGCCATTGCTATACTCCTTTAAATACGTAAAAAGCAGAGAAGGAAATATTGCCTCCTCTGCCCGTTGAAAACACCTATCAAGCCTCAGTCTTGCTGATAACCTCGACACCCTTGTAATAGCCGCAGTTCTTGCAGACTCTGTGGGGTGCAGTCAGTTCTCCGCAGTTCGAGCATCTGCTCAGAGCGGGTGCTTCGAGCTTCCAGACGTTAGAACGTCTCTTGTCGCGTCTCGCCTTAGATGTTTTTCTCTTCGGTACTGCCATTTTGGCACCTCCTTAACCGTGCAGACGCACGTTAAATTTCTTCACAATCGCAGTCTCCCTCATTAAGATCCTTGCCGCAAACCGGGCAAAGTCCCAGACAATCCTCATCACAGAGTATCTTGGAGGGCAGCGATAACTTCAGCTCGGACAATGCAAGCTCTGCAATGTCCAGCGTATTATCGGGGCAGACTATATAATCCTCATACTCGTCCTCATCACTGTCATTAGCCAGCTCACGGACAAGTGTATGCGAGAACTCATAGCAATACTCCCTGTCAAACGCTTTCAAACACCTGTCGCACTGCTGGGAAAGCACCGTCTTTACCGCGTAGTCGAGTGTCACCACGCCGCTCCGGCTCTTTACAGCACCGCTTATCTCCACAGGTGCGGCAAATTCAAGAAACGGTTCCGACTCATTCAGCTGTTCGGCAGGCAGCGATACGTCAATATCGAGTGACTGACCGGATAACTCAAATATCTGTCTGAGCTGCAAGATCATAGCCGTGCGTTCCTTTCATCTGCATATGCCCGCGGTCACCCGCAAGCGTAACAAACCTTATTATAAACCATTACAGGGGATTTGTCAACCCCTTTTGCAAAAGTTTTTGAAATATTCACAAGCAGCCGCCCTGCTTATGTACGGCGGCTGCTCGCTTTTTCTTACTTGATAAATGCTCTTACCTTAGCAGGCAGCTCCTCGGGATCTGCCGAAACGGTCAGCACGAGCTTGATGTCCTTGGCAAGAACAGCGATCTTCTCGATCATAGCGCCGAACTCGTCATAATCTCTGCCACCTATACGAAGGATACCGTCAACATATATCTCCTGGATATCATAGTTGCCGGCGAGCATTCCTGCTACAAAGCCATAGAAAGCGTCATAGCTGGTGATGCCGTATTCCTCAGCGTCAACGAGTCTTACCTTATGAGGGATATCGTAGGTGAGCTTCATGCCTCTTTCGATGCATACAACATATCCGGTAGCTTCCTCAGCAGCCTTGGTGATCTGATCAACCAGGATCTTGGTCTTGCCGGTGCCCTTTTTTCCGGGAATCAAATTAATCATAGTTATATCTCCAATCTGTCTTACGACATTTTATCAGACTCCCCCGAAAACTACCGCACGGCGCCTGCCAAAATCTTTCAGCGCTATGCGTCGTCTTCCTCTTCAACGTACGACAGCACGCCTTCATCGTCATACTAGCCTAGCACTGAAATCTTTCGTCATTCGCAGCACGCTAGTTTCCGAGGAAGTCTATCAAAGAGCCGTCAAAACATCAGGCTCTTTAATTCCTTTTCTTTAGCCGAGCTTTGCCTCAAGCTCTGCCTTTCTGTCCTCAAAGCCGGGCTTGCCCAGCAGAGCGAACATATTCTTCTTGTAGCTCTCAACGCCGGGCTGGTTGAAGGGATTCACGCCCAGCATATAGCCGGAGATAGCGCAAGCCTTCTCAAAGAAGTAGATAAGCTCGCCTATAGTCTCTTCGTCAACGGCGTCAAGCTCAAGGATCATGTTGGGTGTGCCGCCCTCGGTGTGAGCAAGAACGGTGCCCTGGAAAGCCTTCTCGTTTACAACGGACATATTCTGTCCGGTAAGGAAGTTGAGTCCGTCCAGGTTAGCCTCGTCAGCCTCAAGGAAGTAGTCGGAGCGGGGCTTCTTGATATCCATAACGGTCTCGAACATGATGCGGGAGCCGTCCTGGATGAACTGACCCAGCGAATGAAGATCGGTAGAGAACACGGCGGACGCAGGGAAGATACCCTTCTGATCCTTGCCCTCGCTCTCGCCGAACAGCTGCTTGAACCACTCGTTCATCATAGCGAAGGAGGGGTCATAGCTGATGAGCATTTCTACGCTCTTGCCCTTATTATAAAGGATATTTCTGATAGCAGCGTACTTGTAGCAGTCGTTGCCGTCATTCTTTGCATACTTGTCCCTTGCAGCAGCGGCACCAGCCATAAGCTTGTCGATGTCGATGCCTGCACAGGCGATAGGCAGCAGTCCTACAGCGGTGAGCACCGAGAATCTTCCGCCAACATCGTCCGGAACTACGAAGGTCTCATAGCCCTCGGCGTCGGACAGCTCCTTGAGAGTACCCTTAGCCTTGTCGGTGGTAGCATAGATGCGCTTCTTGGCGCCCTCCTTGCCGTACTTCTCCTCAACCAGCTTCTTGAAGATCCTGAATGCAAGCGCAGGCTCGGTGGTGGTACCGGACTTGGAGATAACGTTCACCGAGATATCCTTGCCCTCGCACACCTTGAGCACATCGTTGAGCGCTGCGGGATTAATGGTGTTTCCTATGTAATATATGTCGGGAGTATCGGTATTAAGGCTGTTGTACATAGAGGAGCGGAGCGCCTCGATAACAGCTCTTGCGCCCAGATAGCTTCCGCCGATGCCTATAACTATCAGCACCTCAGAGGACTTTCTGATACGTTCTGCCGCCGCCTTGATGCGTGCGAACTCTTCCTTGTCATAATCTACGGGCAGGTCTATCCAGCCGAGAAAATCGCTGCCGGGACCTTTTCTTCCCGCAAGGGTCTTGTCTGCCGCTTCTACCAGCGGAGCAATAGCCTCAAGCTCGTGCTCCGCAACGAAGGGAGCGAGGTACTTTGTGTTAAGCTTTACTGCCATATTGATTCTTTCCTTTCATTTTCCATACGGACGCTTTTTCGTCCGCGGCGCACAAGCGCACTTCCAATGATATTATTATACTATACATTTATGAAATTTTCAAGACTTTTCCCCGAGGTATTCAAGTTTTGTTGAATCTGTACAATTTTCATCTAGCAATATCAAGCAAATTACACAATGTGCGTTTGAAAGCAAAGCGGGTATTCATTTTGTCGACGTCCGATACCGCCGCTATCTTCACCGTCATCACCGGCTCTCCGGCAAGGGTATAGGTGAGAATGCCCACAGTCTGTCCCCGCTTCACGGGAGCCGTCAGACTGTCCGAAAGCTTTGCTGTCATCTCTATCTCCCCTGCCGTTCCCGCCTTTATAAGCGCCGGAGCGGAGGGCTCGGCTTTTACCTTCACCCTGTCCGCACAACCTCCGGTGACAGTCACAGCCTTCAGGTACTGCTTATCCACCTCCGGCGAGAACAGCCGGAAGCCGTCAAAACCGCTGTCCAGCAGAGCTTTTGCGTCCCGGAGCTTGCTGTCAGCGTCCGGCTCGCCGAGAAGTACGGCGCACATGGTCATGCCGTTTCTGTCGGCGCAGACGGCTATGCACTCCCCCGACTTCTCTCCCCCGCAGGCTTTGGTGCCCCGCGTCCCCTTATAGCTTAGTATCAGCCGGTTGGTGCTCACCAGCTCCGCCCTGCCGCCGCGCACCGTGTCCATGCGCGTCGAGAACATCTCGTCCAGCTCGCGGCGGTGGGAGAGCCCGGCGGACAGCAGCGCGATATCCTTCGCCGTCGAGACGGTTTCCGCCGACTCGCCGAGAATGTCGGCAAAGTGAGTGTTTTCCATGCCAAGCTTCCCGGCGCGGGCGTTCATTTTCTCAACATGAGCCTCCTCGCTGCCGGAAAGATATTCCGCAAGCGCACAGCAGGCGTCATTTGCGTTACCTATTATTATAGACTTCATAAGCTCTTCCACGGATATTTTCTCCCCCGCGTCCAGCCATATCTGGGCGCCCTGCTTGGAATTGGCGTTTGCCGAGACGGTCACGGTGTCGGACATGGAAATATCGCCGCTTTCACAGGCTTCGGCGCATATCAGCGCTGTCATAAGCTTCGCCATATGACCCATAGAGCGGCTGGTGTCGCCGTTATCGGAGCAGACCACCGTACCGCTCTCAGCCTCGTAAAGGCAGACGGCAGCGGCTGAGGTCTCGGGGAACGGGTCTGTTTCTTCTTTATCTGCCGATACCGTCAGCGGTTCGGAAGTGAACAGCGCTGCCACCGACAGCACAAGTATTGCTTTTCTGAACATAGTTTGTCCCTCCTTATATAAGGATATTATGCGAAAAGCCGAAGTGTTATGCAATTGGAACAGCAGACGAGATTTAAAGAGATTTAAAGAAAAACAGAGAGAAATTGAGAGAACGGGGGATATATTTTGAAATTTTCCTGAATTTTGAGCGGCGGGGGGTTGACATCGGCAGAAAATCTGGTATAATAATATCTGTTGTTCAATTCGAGTGCGCATTATCTATGCGCGAAAGTATGTTAAGGAGGAAAACACTATGGCAACCTATATGCCCAAAGCAAGCGACATCGAGCGCAAGTGGTATATTCTTGACGCCGAGGGTCAGTCTCTCGGACGCGTAGCGGCTAAGGCAGCTCATATCCTGAGAGGCAAGCACAAGCCCACCTATGCTCCCCATGCAGACTGCGGCGACCACGTTATCATCATCAACAGCGACAAGGCTGTTCTTACCGGAAACAAGCTCCAGCAGAAGGCTTACAGATGGCACACCGGCTGGATCGGCGGTCTCAAGGAGATCAAGTACGACAAGCTGATGTCTGAGCAGTCTGACAGAGCTATGACTATCGCTGTTACCGGTATGCTCCCCAACAACACTCTCGGCAGAAAACAGGCGACCAGACTCAGAGTCTACAAGGGCGCCGAGCACGACAACGCTGCTCAGAAGCCTGAGAAGTACGAGCTTTGATCTAGAAAGGAGCGATTTTAAATGTACGAATCCAAGACACCGTTCTATTATGGAACCGGCAGAAGAAAGCACTCCGTTGCAAGAGTTCGTGTTTACGAGGGCAGCGGTAAGATAACCATTAACGGCAGAGACATCGACGATTATTTCGGTCTTGAGACCCTCAAGCTGATCGTTCGTCAGCCCTTTGCTGTTACCGACACCATGGACAAGTTCGACATCGTCTGCACCGTTAAGGGCGGCGGCGTTACCGGTCAGGCTGGTGCTATCAGACACGGTCTTTCCCGCGCTCTGCTCCAGTTCGATCCCGAGCTGAGAAGCACTCTCAAGAAGGAAGGCTTCCTCACCAGAGACCCCAGAATGAAGGAAAGAAAGAAGTACGGTCTGAAGGCTGCACGTCGTGCTCCTCAGTTCTCGAAGAGATAATTTCTTCCCCCCAAAAAAAACAAGGCATTCGCTTATTACAGCGAATGCCTTTTTTGTGTTATACTATATCCTCCGGCTCGATAGCGCTCAGCACCGTGCCGAGCTTGTTGTGGATAACTATGTCGGCGCGGTCATCCTTGTCGGTGACGCTCAGGTTTATCAGCGCGCTGGTTTCGCCCTTGAAGTAGTTTATCAGCCCCGCTGCCGGGTAGACGATAAGCGATGTTCCCGCGATTATCAGCAGATCACAGTTTGATATCGCGTCTACCGAAGCGAAGATCACGCCGTCGTCAAGGCGCTCCTCGTAGAGAACTACGTCCGGCTTTATCATTCCTCCACATTCGCATCTCGGTACGGGTGAGGACGTGTCGGCTACCTGCTGGACGGTGTAGCTCTTGCCGCACTTCATGCAGTAGTTCCTGAGCACCGAGCCGTGAAGCTCGTATACCTTGCTGCTGCCGGCAAGCTGGTGCAGACCGTCGATGTTCTGAGTAACTACCGTGATGTCCTTGCCCGCCTTTTCATACTCCGCAAGACGGATATGAGAGATGTTGGGCTTTGCGTCAAGATACAGCAGCTTGTCGCGGTAGAAGCTGTAAAAATCCTCCGGGTGGGCGTCAAAGAAGCTGCGGCTGATTATCACCTCGGGGGAAACTATCCCGCCGTAGCTCTGGTTGTATATGCCGTCGGCTGAACGGAAGTCGGTTATGCCGCTTTCGGTGGAAACGCCTGCTCCGCCGAAAAATACTATCTTCCGCGCCTTCTTCATAGCCTGTCTCAGCTGTTCTATGCTGTCCTCGTATTTCATACGCTCATACTCCTCCTGTTCTATCCTGCTTACCTCCGGCAAAGGCGGTAATGGTCTCATTATTATCCACTCCTCAAAAAGCAAAGCGGGGAACGCTCAGAGCGTCCCCCGGGTTATTATGCAACGCTCTTTTGCTCACTCGTCATCGCACATGGCTGCGAAGCGCTTATACGCTTCGTTCCAGTTCTCGGTGAACATAGGCTTGTAAACGGTCTGCACGATAGAGTCGGAGATTATCTTTCTCGCAGCCGCAAGATCGGGGATATCCCCGCTTGTGATATACTGTATCGCCGCATTACCGTAAGCGGTAGCCTCAACGGGCCCGCATACTATCTCGCAGTTGCAGGCGTTGGTGATACACTTCATAAGAGTATCGTCCTTTGTTCCGCCGCCCACTACATATATCTTGTCATACTTCTTGCCGGTACATTCCTCTATCTGCTCCTTGACATGGCGGTACTTGAGCGCTAAGCTCTCGTAGATGCAGCGGAGTATCTCTCCGTGAGTCTCGGGGATCTCCTGACCGGTGAACTCGCAGAACTCGCGGATACGCTGAGGTATATTGCCCACGCCGATAAACTCGGAAGATGAGGGATCGATAAAGCACTTGAACGCAGGCGACTCGTGACCCATTCTCTCAAGCTCGTCGAAGGTGAAGTCCTCGCCGTCCTTCTGCCACTGTCTGCGGCACTCCTGCACCAGCCACAGACCTGCAATAATCTTGATAAGGTCTATGCTGCCGCCGAAGCCTATCTCGTTGGACAGCCCGATCGTCCTTGTCTTTTCATTAATTAGCGGAGCGTCAAGCTCGGTACCCATAACGCTCCATGTGCCGCTGGAGATAAAGAGGAAGTCCTTCTCCTGCGCGGGAACAGCCGCTATAGCGTTCTGAGCGTCGTGACCGCAGCCTCTTATGACCTCAATAGGCGGGAGTCCCAGCTCCTTTGTGATCTCGGGAGTTATCATGCCCGCGGAGGTGCCGCTGGGAACGATACCCGGCAGCTGAGGCTTGTCGAGCTCGATAGCGTCAAGTATCTCATGGGACCACTGCTTGGTGTTTACATCCAGCAGCTGAGAGGTGGAAGCTATGGAAGGCTCCGTCCTGTCCTCGCCGCTGAGCAGATATACGAAAAAGTCGGACATAAACAGCAGCTCCGAAGCGATCTCGATATGGCTGCCGTGATTGAGCAGCAGCGCTTCAAGCTGGAAAAGAGTGTTTATCTCCACAGGCTCGATGCCGGTTATCTCATAGAGTCTTTCGGCGTCGATCTCGGTCTTTGTGGTGAAGTCCACCATACCCACCGTTCTCTTGTCGCGGTAATGTACGGGGTTGCCCTGCATGATGCCGTCGGTATCGAGCAGCGCGAAATCCATGCCCCAGGTATCCACCGACACGCTCTTGATGTCATACTTCTTTGCAGAGAGCAGACATCTCTTGATGTGGTGGAACAGTCTGAGTGCGTCCCAGTAAAAGGTATCCTTAACTATAACGGGAGTATTATTGAATCTGAGTATCTCCTCGACATTCATTTTCCCGCCGTCATAATCGGCGATCATGGCGCGTCCGGTATACGGTCCGAAGTCAATAGCCAAAACCTTTTTTGACATATGTTTTCATCTCCTAATGCGCGGAGCCGTCTCCGCGTATGATATTCCCGTCTTGTGTCACACAGGCTTTCCGCAAAGAGGGCAGAATTTAGAATCTACGTCTATCTCCTTACCGCAGCTCGGGCAGTTAAGGCTCAATATCTGACCGCACTGATTGCAGAATTTTGATGAAGCGGGATTGATCTTTTTACAGTTCGGACAGCATATCTGACCCTCTTTGATAACAGAGCCGGCGCTGTTGATAACAGCCTGCTGACCGCCTGTGTAGATTGCCTTTTCAATGACCGCGAATATCTCGGTGGGGAGCATCTTCTGCCTATAGGCACCGAAGCCCGCGGATATTGCAAGCGGCCATGCGATAAAGAGTCCTACGGCGCCCGCACCCAGCTTGTCAGACCAGTTGCCCTCACCCACCATAACGTTCATCGTATCATTGGTGACGATAAACTGCACGGTGATAGCAAGACGTGTGCCTGTAAGCGTTTTCCAGCTGTCCTGGGGCTGGCTCGCCTGCATGATATATCCGTCAACAGTGGGAGAGCTTTATACCTCCATATGCTTTTCAACATTAAGAAAAGCAGTAACAGACTTAACGATATCCTCAAGCTTTACATTATTGATAAGCCTAAACGCCCTTGATTCGTTTGCCATAATAACACTTCCTTTCGCATATCCTGCCTGAAAAAGGACATCGCTGTTCCCTTTTTAGGCGAAAAAACAATTCTACATAAATATTATACACTAAATATACATTTTTGTCAAGAGTTTTCGTAAATAATTAGTAATTATTACTATCGTTTTATACTTTACGTAAAAACGGGAGCAATTTTGATATATGTCTTGAAATCCGTGCCGAAATGAGGTATAATATAGTAAAGCAGTATGAAAAGGAGCAAAACTATGGAAAAGCGCATCATATACGCCGACAACGCCGCGACCACCCGCGTGAGCGAAAGCGTGCTGAACGCCATGCTGCCCGTATTTACGGAGCAGTACGGTAACCCGTCGTCGGTGCATACCCTGGGACGCGAAGCGGCGCGGCTTATCATGAGAGCCGCCGAACAGACAGCTGACGCTCTGGGCGCGAGTCCCGGCGAGATATACTTCACCTCCGGCGGCACCGAGTCGGACAACTGGGCGATACGCTCCGCCGCGGCGCTAGGTGAGAGGCAGGATAAAAAGCACATAATCACCTCGATGACCGAGCACCACGCCGTACTCAGGTGCTGCGAGGGTCTGGAAAGGCAGGGGTTTGAGGTCACATACCTGCGCCCCGACGAGTTCGGCAGGGTGACAGCGGAGCAGGTCAGCGGGGCTATCCGCGGCGACACCTGTCTTGTGTCGGTGATGACCGCCAACAACGAAGTGGGAACGATACAGCCTATAGCGGAGATAGGCAGGCTTTGCCGTGAAAGAGGGGTGATTTTCCACACCGACGCGGTGCAGGCTGCCGGGAATATCCCGCTGGACGTAAAGGAGCTGTGCGCAGATATGCTGTCGGTATCGGGGCACAAGATACACTCTCCGAAGGGCGTGGGCGCTCTGTATATAAGGAAAGGAACGGAGATCCTACCGATGATACTGGGCGGGAGCCAGCAGCGCGGCAAGCGTGCCGGCACCGAGAACACCGCCGGGATAGTCGGGCTGGGACAGGCTATGGAGGACATCACCCGGGATATCCCCGGACGGGTACAGCGGCTCACGGCTATGCGTGACAGGCTGATAAAGGGTCTGCTGACTATCCCGGAGACAAGGCTGAACGGTCACCCGACTGAGCGTCTATGCGGGAATGTCAGCATATCGGTGCGGGGCGTCGAGGGAGAAAGCCTGCTGCTCATGCTGGAGACTATGGGGATATGCGCTTCCTCCGGGGCGGCGTGCGCCTCCGGCTCGCTGGAGCCGTCTCACGTACTGACGGCTATGGGGCTGCCCGGGGAGCTTGCGCGGGGCAGTCTGCGGCTGTCGCTTGGGGACGATAATTCTCCCGGTGAGATAGACTGCATTATCGCCGGCGTGACCGAAGCCGTCTCACGGATAAGGGAGCACTCCCCTCTCTGGGCAAGCTATTGCTCCGGGAACGGCAGTACGGAGAATATGTAAAGTACACTCTTTTGGTAGACAAATAATTTCCTTCGTTTAACCAATTGTAAGGTTTGCACAATTATCGGGCAGGATATTGTATATCTATTCCGGGTGAAAAGGCTTGACAAATACAATATGTAGTGGTATAATATATAATGCACCACAACAATATGAGCGGTGTGTGAGATGGAAGAAAAGAATATACTACAGTAAACGGAGGAAATCAAAATGGTTAATGTACACGTGAATGGCGGAAAGCTTTCAGACAAAGAGATCAGCGCTTACATCGAGCAGGGTAAGGAGATCTATCCCGAAAAGACTATCGAGGCTATGGATATCACCGTTGACGGCGACTACGTTGACGTTGACTATCACTTCTCTGATGTTCCCTTCCAGAGGATCAGACGTATCACCGGATATCTGGTAGGTACTCTTGACCGCTTCAACAACGCAAAGAGATGCGAGGTAGAGGACAGAGTAAAGCACAGCATAGTGAGCTGATAAAATCTCAGTATAAAACACCGGCAGAGCACGAAAATTGCTCCGCCGGTTTTTGTGTCTCTTTAAACTGCAAAAGCCCCGTAAAAGACAACATGGGCGAGCCGAAAGCCCGCCCATTCATAATTCTATAGCTAATTATACACGCCGTTGCGGCGATCCATAATCGCTCCCCTTGTTGTAGTTATTATACACCAAAACAAGAACAATGTCAATAGCTTTTATTACATTTGTATAAATAACATACAAGCTATACCTGACTTTGTATATAATGACAGCAAAACTTCCAAAATTACGGAGATTTTTTATGTGTCGGGTTATTGACAAGCAGGTGAAAGTGTGATATACTTTAAAAGGTAAAAGCATAAAAGCGCTAAATCAAAATCAGAAGGACAGTGGTATAAATGAAAATAGGTATAGTAGGTCTCGGACTGATCGGCGGATCCCTCGCCAAGGCAATAAAGAAAAACACCGACGATATGGTATACGGCTACGACATCTCCAAGGGGACTGCCGCCGCCGCCGTCGCCGAGGAAGCGGTGGACAGGCTGATAGATCCGGAGCACCTTTCCGGCTGCGATCTGGTGATAGTGGCGCTCCACCCTCAGCAGACTATAGATTTCATTCTGGAGCATAAGAACGACTTCAAAAAGGACGGCATAGTCATCGACTGCTGCGGCGTCAAGAAAAGGATAGTCGAAGCGGTGGAGAAGCCGCTTGAGGAAGCTGGCGTAAGATTCCTGGGCTGCCACCCCATGGCAGGACGCGAGTTTTCCGGCTTTGCCTACTCGCTGGACAACCTCTTCGAGAAGGCAAGCTTCATCATGACCCCCACCGACGACACCAAGATGTCCGCCGTCAAGGAGATCTCCGCATTCGCCTACAGAGTGGGCTTTGCGCGATGCGTGGTGTCCTCGCCCGAGGAGCATGACGAGATAATCGCATTCACCTCACAGCTGGCGCACGTTGTCTCCAGCGCATACATCAAGAGCCCCTCGCTTGACAAGCAAGCGGGCTTCTCGGCAGGCAGCTTCAAGGATCTGACCCGCGTTGCCAAGCTGAACGCGGATATGTGGACGGTGCTATTTGAGATGAACAAGGACGCCCTGGTGTTCGAGCTTGACCACATCATCAAGGCGCTCACCGACTACCGCGACAGCATAGCCGCCTGCGACACCGAGCGCCTGCACAAGCTGCTCGAAGAAGGCACAGCACTCAAAGAGAAGGCAAACTCCATGTTGTAATACTAATCCCTAAAAGATCAGCAGACAAATCTCGGCACTGACGGCTCATCAATCGTCATCAAGCTCCCTTGCAGGGCTAAAAAAAACCGCCGTCCCGAGCCGCACAAAACAAAAGTCCCCCGCATTCTTAAATGCGAGGGAACAGCGCCGTGCGCGCGAGCACTCGGGACGACAGGACTTGAACCTGCGGCATCCTGCTCCCAAAGCAGGCACTCTACCAAACTGAGTTACGTCCCGTATCTGATATATTATATCACATCACGGCGGGAATGTCAATAGCAATAAATTAGCTTTTTAAGAGATAATCGGACAACATAAAAAGCGGAAGTCATGGCGGCTTCCGCTTTTGTGGTTTGTTTTATTTGCACTTTACCTTCTTTACCTTGCTCCAGCCGCCGGCATACGTGGTCTTGCCCACCTTCTTGTATGCGGAGACTCTTACAAAGTATGTCTTTTTGCTCTTGAGCTTCTTGATAGTCTTAGAAGTAGCAGCAGCCTTCTTGACTGTGTAGGTCTTAGCCGACTTCTTGAACTTCTTGTCAAGTGCGATCTGAACCTTGTAACCGGTCACGCCGCCCTTAGCCTTTTTCCAGGTCAGCTTGATAGTCTTAGCCTTCGGCGAGGTCAGCTTCTTCGCCGTCATCTTCGCGGGCTTTATGATAAAACTGCCGGACTTGCTGCCCTCATAATCGCCCTTTCCGGTGACGGTGACAGTTGCCTTGCCGCATTTTTTGTTGTTCTTGTAGGCTGCGGTGTAGTCGGTGCCGCTCTTGAGGGTCTTGCCGTCGAGGGTCACGGTAGGCGCAGGCTTTAAAGCTTTGCCGGTGTAGGTCTTGTTGGATACGATGACGGTCGCCTTGCTTATCGGGGTCTTGGTGGGGGCGGGGGTGGGAGCAGGCTTGTCTGGAGCAGAGGAATCGTCGGGCTTGGAGCTGTCCGGCTTAGATGTGTCCGGAGTGGAGCTGCTGTCCGGCTGTGATGAGCTGTCCTGTATCGAGCTGCTGTCGTCGGACTGTGAACTTGTATCATCGGACACGGAGCTGTCATCATCAAGCTGAGAACTATCGTCTGTCTTTTCGTTTATTGTGCCGTCGGTGCAGTGGATAGTTGCATTCAACAGCGCGTCATTAAAAGAATCGTTGATGTTTATCGCATTCCACATAGCCATAGTGCCTAAATAATACACGTCTGTAAGGCTTGGGCAGTTGTCAAAGACTCCATCGCCAATAGTCTCCACACCTTCAGGTATTTCAATAGTTTTAAGAGAATGGCAGCCCGCAAATGTATTATAGGTCAATGAAGTGATATTTTTTGACAGCTTGACTTCGGTAAGTGATCTACAGAGTAAAAATGCCATATCCCCGATACTCGTTACACTGTCAGGAATATCTATAGAGGTAATCGCACTATCCGCAAAGGAGCAGAAAACGATTGTAGTAACTGTATCCGGGATCGTAACGGATTCCTTTGCACAAGGACAATAAATAAGCGTGGTTGCATTTTTATCATATAAAACACCGTCTATCGAACAATAATTCTGATTATTCTCTGAAACATTTATGCTTTTCATCGAAAAATCAACGTCAAAAATACCGTTATCAAGATATTCAACGCAGCTTGGTATACTAACGGTCTCAAGCATTTTACAGAATCTGAATGCTCCACTATCAATACCGAGTTCTTGTCTTTCCGGGATAATGATATTAACAATATTGTCGCATTTCTCGAAGGCAGATTCCATTATAAAGCTTACATTCTCCGGGACGGTGATATCCGTTGTTTCAATGCCGCCGGGACAGCATACAAGCGTTTTCTTATCTTTGCTGTAAAGAATTCCATTTTCTGTTGTGAAATAAGGGTTGCTTTCATTGACTGTAATTCTTTTAAGCGTAGGAATACCTGAAAATGCTCTGGAGCCTATTTCTTCAACAGTGCCGGGAATACTAACCTCCGTAAGCGCTGTGGAATAGCAGAAGGCTTGAGATCCTATCGTCTTTAAGCCCTCCGGAAGAACGATAGATTCAATGACAGAATTCCAGAATGCACTATCTTTGATAGTACGCAGCGAATTTGGCAGATCGATAGATATAAGTGACTCACAATCTGCAAATGCATCCTCTCCGATCTCAACAAGATTATTGGATAATTTTACATCAGAAAGCGAAGTACAGCTTGCAAATGCATTTTCGCCAATGGTCGTTACAGAATCAGGGATAACTACACCCTCGATAGTTTCATTCTCGTAAAAAACTTCTTTACCTATCTCGGTGACATTCTTGCCTCCGATGTTCCCTGGTATCTCGACGGTCTCAGCGGTACCGTTATATTTTGTTATCGTGATCGTTTCACCGCTGACCTCATACTCAAGATCTCCATAAGTCGCCGCACCAGCCGTGACAGCAGTCTTAACCCCTGCAATGTCTGTTACGGGCGCTGCCACGCCGCCAGCCACCAACGCCAGAGCCAGCAGACCTGAAATTATTTTTTTCATTTGATCAGTCCTTTCTGTTTATGTTAAAATTTGCCATGTTAATTATATCATAATATATATGTATATATATTGAACACATTCTAAACATTATATTAATAAAAGTGTCCGGACGGTCTTATAATTTCACACACCACATTCATCAAATAAAGACAAATCAAAACCACCACTAAAGTGGTGGTTTGTACTGGCCCTAAAAGGGCCTAATACTGGCGAGCCCCCTACAAAAAGGGGGCTCCGA
>CACXDI010000215.1 GCA_902766335.1 uncultured Ruminococcus sp.
AAACGTAGTTAAATCGGGCAGAAACGGAAAAATTTACAATCAAACTCATATAATAGAGTAGACAAATGCACGATTTTATGATATAATTGTGCATGAAAAACAGTGCTAAAGGCACGTGAAAAGGAACCGGGATATGAAAAGCTTTGTAACAAAATTTCTGCTTCGTATGCTTATCGAGGCGGCGCCCTTCGCCGTCATAGGCACGATACTCGTCCAGATGTCCTTCGACAGTCTGGAGATAGGACACGATTACGCGGCGGCGCCCTTTATCTTTGCCCTGCCGCTTACAATGGCGGCTGTCGTGACGGCTCTGACGATACTGCTGTCGGTGCATAACACCAACCTGCTCAGACGCTATGAATACTCCCTCGGCAAGAACCGCGAGCGCATATTTTACGCTCTGCTGGCGCTGCTGTTCATGCTTGTCGCAGCAGGAGACTTGTTGTTTTTACTGTCCAAATTTTTACCCTTTATTGATTCCAAGCTTGCGTATGCCGTCAAGGACGCCCAGATACGGAACGCCACTCCCGAGGTGGAGCGTCAGATGATAGACGATCTGAACGCCCGCGCCGCAGGCTACCGCAGTATCGCCAAGATATCCGCAGGCGTGACGTTCTTCCTGCAAGCCGCGGCGTATTTTCTCAGCGCCCGCAAGCTGGTAGCCGTCTACCGCGATCCGCCCGATTACTGGAGCGGCAGAAAGAAGGGTCAGAAGGTACGCAGATAAAGCTTCACAGAAAGGAGTGCTTTCCATGAAACGCGACGAGATAGAATTTACCCCGCCCATGGTAGACCTGCTTTATCCCGACGAGGAAAGCTTCAAGCGCATGAAAAAGCGCCGCGCTCAGCTCGATCTGCTGCCGGACAGTTATGTGTCAAATCTTGAGATAGAGCGCCTCGCCGAGATGATCTGCCCCCGTTCGCAGTTCCGGGCGGTGAATCTGCTGCGGCAGCTCTGCGATGACGAGCGTATCATAAATTACCGCTGCGATATTCTGGAGGATTTCATGCGCGATCCCCGGCTCGCCTCCACGATAAAGCGCATGATCGAGATAATGACCCAGAATGACCGCCGCAGTATGTACAAGCTCTCCGAGCCGGATACCTTCACCCAGCTTGATGACGCGATACAGGCGTTCCAGGGCTTCATCGACTGCATGGAGCTTATGCACGAATACTATCAGAAGAACTCCGGCAAGCTCCTCTCCGAGGGCGTCCGCAAGCTGTTCGGCTGGTTCGAGGAGCGCTATAATGACAAGCATTTCAAGAAGCTGGAGTCGGAGATAGCCGAGCTTCGGGAGAAGCTGCAAAAGGGTATCCGCGCCGTGACGGTGGCTATAAACCTTGACGAGCGTCTGGTGCCGGTGTCGGCGGGGATACTGGATTTCTACGAGCAGCCCTTTGAGCTGAAGCCCTCGCTGCTGGACAGGATAATCTACCACGGTGCGAAGTTCCCCACTAATGTGGTGAAGAGCTTAAAGCACAAGTACACGGAAAACGAGTTCGGCGAGGAAGCGCTGGTGAACACCGCTGACGAGCAGCTTTTTGACGAGCTTTCCTACCTGACCGAAGCCTACGTGGAGTCGATAGACTCAGCCCTCAAGGAGTACGAGAAGATCGGGCTTGAGGAGATGTTCGCCCTCAGCTATCAGCTGGAGTTCTACGTCGGCGCCGTGTCGATGATAGACCTCTGCCGCAGTCTGGGTCTGGAGATGTGCCGCCCGGTGCTGCTGCCGTCAGGCGAGCGCCGTATGTCCGTCAAGGGGTTATTCGATCCCATATATTTCAACGAGAGCCGCATCTGGAACGTCCGCCACGCCGACAAAAAGCAGGTGGTGGTCAACGATATCAGCTTTGACGATGAGGGCAGGTTCTATATCTTAACGGGCGCAAACAACGGCGGAAAGACTACTTTTCTCCGAGCCGTGGGGCTTTGTCAGGTCATGGCGCAGGCGGGTCTGTACGTCCCCGCCGGGAGCTGCGAGATAAGCCTTGCCGACTACATCTACACCCACTTCCCGAAGGAGGAGCAGACGGGCATAAACGCCAGCCGCTTCACCACCGAGATAAAGGAGTTCAAGACGATAAGCGACACGATCACAGACCGCAGTTTGCTTCTGATGAACGAGTCGATACAGAGCACCACCCCCACCGAGTGCGTGGACACCGCCGAAGCGCTGGTGAGGATATTCTCGCTGATAGGAGTGCGCGGGCTTTTTGCCACGCATCTGATAGACCTCGCCCGCCGTGTGGACGACCTCAACACCGATCCGGACATACGCTCACGGTTCGTCAGCATAATAGTCGAGGTGGACGAGCAGACGGGAGAGCGCAGATACAAGATCAGACAGGGCGAGCCTCAGACCACAGGACGCTCCGCCGAGATCTTCGCCCAGTTCGGCATAGACCCCGACGAGGTAAGACGCCGTATCAAAGGTGAGTGAGATGTTTACTCAAAAAATCAAGACCTGCGGGGATAAGTGTGCTATACTATAATTACAGTAACGTTACTTTCATTTCACCGAGGTGATATTATGCAGCAGTCTAACATCAATATCATACCGGAATACAGGAACGGATTTTTTATCTTTGTGTCTGCACTTGATTTTATCGAGTCGAACCTGCTGGAGGACTTCTCTCAGGAGGAGATCGCCCGCGCCTGCTACTGCTCTCTTTCGTCGCTGCAAAAGACCTGGAAATACGTCACACACATGAGCGTCAAGGAGTACATCAGCAAGCGCCGCATGACCCTCGCAAGCCGCGAGCTGCTCGAGACGGACAGCACCGTGCTGGACATCGCCATGAAGTACAGATACAATTCCCACGAGGTCTTTACCCGCGCCTTCAAGAAGGTCTGGGGAGTATCGCCCAGCGCCTTCAAGCGTGAGTGGAAGGGCAGCTGTGAGCTTTATCCGCGCCTGAATCCGGAATATCTGGAAGGAGCGTATAAAATGAACGTCAAGAAATTTGATATAAGGGAGTTTTACGATTATCTGAAAAGTCAGGCGGGCACCTACGTGCTTTGCTTCGACATACAGCACCTTATGGTGACCAATAACGAGCTCGGCAGTGAAGCGGGCGACAAGGTGATACTTGAGGCTTTCCGCCGTATCAACGAAGCGGCGGGCGAGGATATCCTCTGTCTGCGCATGGGCGGCGACGAGTTCGTTATGATAACCGAGTCCACCGACGCCAGCGAGGTGACAGCCATTGCCGAGAAGGTGCTTTCGCAAAACGGCAACAAAGTACCCTACAGCGGCGGCATGGTTGAGGTCTCGCTGCGCTGCGGAGTCATCGTCATCGGCAAAAGTCTGAAATATTCCGTCCTCTGCGACGACTTAAACAAAGTGCTGGAGCGTGCGAGGGTAAGCGGGAAGATCGAGTTTATAAGCTGAAAAAGGCGGGCAGCTGCACGACGATCGCTGCGCTCTGTCTCGCAATAAAATCGGCGATACCTTATCGGGTATCGCCTTTTTTGTGCGGGTTAACTTTGTGGGGCGGGGTTGGATAGAGAGTGCAGAGAT
>CACXDI010000216.1 GCA_902766335.1 uncultured Ruminococcus sp.
AATCTAGGAAAGCGACCGCAGTTGGGCTGTCGCCCTGCAAGGGAGCTTGACGACGAGTGATGAGCCGTCAGTGCCGAGATTTGTCTGTTGTTCTTTTAGGGATTAGTATCAGCTCCGAAATGCGCCTTTGCCTGCTCAAGGTCTGCGGCTTGCAGCTCCTTGACCGTGCCGTCATCCTGCACCGTTTTTATCTGCTCCCTGACATAGTCCGGGAACAGCTTTTTTATGTCCTCGCTGTAGGCGGCGCCGTCGCCGGGGACGTCGGCTGCGGTTATCTCAGCCGTGCTGCCGTCCTTCTTCACCTCAAAGCGGCAGGGATAGGATGAGCCGCCCTCCTCGTTCAGCACGCCGTTTTTGAAGGAATACACTGACTCAAACACCCAGGCGTAGACGTAATGATCTTCGTCGGAGACCTTTTCGGCGGAAAAGATCTTCAGGGCGCAGAAGCACTCGCAGTTTTCCGGGTCATCGTTGTACATACCGGCTGTGACATAGTCCCGCAGCAGGTCATATGAGATAACATCGTCAGCGTCCACCTGCTCGTACTCAGGATAGCCGCCCGGCAAGCCGCAGGCGGTGAATAATACCGCCGCCGCGATCAGCAGCAGTATGATCGCGCTTTTTTTCATGATGTGACCTCCTCCTTCAGATATCAAACAGCCCGTCCAGAGGGGTAATGGTCATAACGCCCGCCTCAAGGTCTATGCTGTCGATCACTTCGGGAATAGCTGGGATCAGCAGCAGTCTGCCGTCGGGGGTCTTGATGTGGTAGACGTCATTAGCGCCCGTCTCGGTGACGTCGGATATCTTTCCGTAGACCTCCCCCGAAGCGGTGTCACGCACCTCGAGCCCTATCAGATCGGCGATGAACCAGCTGCCCTCGGGCAGCTCCACGTCGTCCCTGTCCATGTACAGCACCGCGCCGCGAAGCTTCTGAGCGTCCTCCACGGTGTCGGTGCCCTTTAGCTTCAGCACCGCCATGTTCTTCTGCACCCGGGCACGCTCCACGGTGACAGGATCGCCGCTTTTGCGGTAGAGGGTGTCCAGCTCGCATAGCAGCTGAGGATCGTCGCACCAGGGCTGCACTTTGACCTCTCCCTTCAGCCCCACAACGGACGTTATCTTGCATATCTCAAGCATTTTTTTCATGATATATCTCCTTGTATCGCAGATCGCTTTTTGTTATAGTATACCACATCTCCCCCGTCCTGTCAATTTCACAGCCCCGGACGCAAAGAAAACCGCCCGACGGGGGCTGAAACTGATCCTTTCGGGGCTTTCCGGGCGGAAAGGGGCTGAAAAATGTACTCGTTAACAAAAAATTTAAAAGTTACCGATTTGTAATCTCTTTTGCACTATTTTATACAACACTCGCCTAACTTTTTTGAAAAATAGATGAAAATTTCGAGTATTTACAAAATATTAACACATAGCAACAGTGAATATGTTACAATTTGTAATATATGAGAGGCGCGGAAGGGTGTAAACTGTTATTCTTGTAAACTTTTTGAACATTTTTACTATACACCACTTGCATTTTACAATTTTTTTTGGTATAATACTATTATATATTGGAATGTCTAATGCGGAAGCTGCGCTCTTGTGACAGCCCGCAGTTGTGAAAATGCTGAAAAGGGAGAGAGTTTATTATGTCTAACAGATTATTTCAGAATGTTATACACCAGATGCGTGAGACTATCGACAGCACGATCGGCGTTATAGACGAGACCGCGACCATTATCGCCTGCTCCGATCTTGCACAGGTAGGCACAACTAACGAGTTCGTGTCCCTTGACCTGGGTGATACTCACGATATCTTTATCCGCGACGGCTATACCTATAAGCCTTTCGGCTCGCATATGAAGCCTGACTACGCGGTATTCGTTGAGGGTACCGATGAAGTGGCTGCCAAGTATGCAAGCATACTCGCTATCTCCCTTGCGGCTATCAAGCAGTATTACGATGAAAAGTATGACCGCAACAACTTCATCAAGAACGTTGTGCTGGATAACGTGCTGCCCGGCGATATCCTCGTCAAGGCAAGAGAGCTGCACTTCAACTCCGACGTTTCCCGCGTTGTGCTGCTTATCAGGATAATCTCTACCAACGATGTGTCCGCTTATGATGTTATACAGAACCTGTTCCCCGATAAGTCGAAGGACTTTGTGTTCAACATCACCGAGAGCGATATCGTGCTGGTCAAGGAAGTCGCCGCCGGTATCGACAGCAAGGATCTTGAAAAGCTTGCAAGAAGTATCTCCGACACCTTGAGCGGTGAATTCTATACCCGCGTGAATGTGGGTATCGGTACTGTTGTTGACAGCGTCAGAAGCCTTTCCCGCTCCTTCAAGGAGGCTCAGACCGCCCTTGAAGTCGGCAAGGTGTTCGACACCGATAAGGTCATCGTGAGCTACGACGATCTTGGTATAGCAAGACTTATCTATCATCTGCCTACTACCCTTTGCGAGACCTACCTCAAGGAAGTTTTCAAGAAGGGCAGCATAGAGTCTCTCGATCACGAGACGCTGTTTACTATCCAGAAGTTCTTTGAGAACAACCTGAACGTCTCCGAGACTTCCAGAAAGCTGTTCGTACACCGCAATACTCTGGTGTACAGACTGGAGAAGATCAAGAAGCTCACAGGTCTTGACCTGCGAGAGTTCGATCACGCTATCGTGTTCAAGATAGCGCTTATGGTGCGCAAGTATCTTGTGGCTAACCCCGCTAAGTTCTGATAACGCGCCTTTCAGAATGACAATCAATACGGCTGGTCGCGCTCCCGTAAAAAGGGGATCTTCCAGCCGTTTATATTTCAAGGAGTGATACCTAAATATGGTAGAATTCAAGGACGTATCCGTTACCTATTCCAGCGGCGTTGACGCCCTCAATAAGGTGAACCTCAAGATAAATGACGGTGATTTCGCGTTTGTCGTTGGTTCCTCGGGTGCAGGTAAATCTACGCTTATAAAGCTGATACTCAAGGAGATAAACGCTACTGAGGGTACAGTGATGGTCAACGGATTCAATCTGAGAAAGTTGAGACGCGGCAAGGTGCCGGCTCTTAGACGCACTATAGGCGTTGTGTTCCAGGATTTCAGACTGATACCGACTATGACAGTATATGAGAACGTGGCTTTCGTGCTCCGCGTTATCGACGCGCCGGCTAAGTATATCAGGAGCCGCGTGCCTTATGTTATCAGCCTGGTGGGTCTTGAGGACAAGGCTAAGAACTACCCCACCGAGCTTTCCGGCGGTGAGCAGCAGAGAGTTGCTCTCGCAAGAGCGCTGGTGAACGATCCCCAGCTTATCATCGCGGACGAGCCTACCGGTAATATTGATCCCGCGCTTTCCTATGAGATAGTTGACCTGCTCAAGAGCATCAACGAGTGCGGCACTACCGTGCTCATGGTAACTCATGAGCATGACCTCGTGCGCTATTTCGGCGGACGTATCATAAACATCAACAAGGGCAGCATTGCCTTTGACGAGGTGATCGGAGGTTCTAAGAACAATGAGAGCAAGTAGTGCAAGATACCTCGTCGGACAGGGTATGAAAAGTATCTGGAGAAACCGGATGATGAGCTTCGCTTCATTCTGTATCATTCTGGTGTCTCTGCTTATGGTGGGCGTTTCGGTGCTTGTTACCATAAACCTTAACAGAATAATAAGCGGTATCGAGGATCAGTCGGAGGCGGCTGTTACCATAAAGGACGGTATCGACAAGTCTGCAAGAGAAAAGCTCCAGGAGCAGATAGAGGGACTGCCCAATGTGGCTAGCGTTACCTTCTACTCCAAGGACGAGGCTTGGGAGAATATGAAGAGCGACATGAGCGACGAGCAGCAGGATCTGTTCCGCTATGCCGACGAGAACCCCCTGCCGGATACCTTCCGCGTTACCGTTAAGGACATAAAGCTGATGAGCGATACCTCTATGCAGATAGAGACCTTTGACAACGTGGATTCGGTAAAGAGCCCGACGCAGTTCGCGGACGTGCTGGTAAGCATAAAGAATATACTTTCGATAATCATGACCGCTGTTATCACGGCGCTGATCGTGGTTTGCCTTATCATAATCTCCAACACCACAAGAGCAAGCGTTTTTGCTCGCCGCAAGGAGATAAACATTATGAAATACGTGGGTGCTACCAACACCTTTATCCGCATACCCTTCTTTATCGAGGGCATGATAGTGGGCGTTGTGGCGGCGGCGGCAGCTCTGCTGCTCACACAGTTCGCCTATACCAGCGTGTATAACATCTTCAAGAACGATATGAAGCTCTGGACGGTACTGGGCGTTGACAACCTCTACCCCTTCAGCAAGATGTTCCTGAAGGTGACCGTTTCCTACCTGGTATCCGGCGCGTTCATCGGCGCGATCGGAACATCTATCAGCGCAGGCAAGCACCTGAAGGTATGATCCTAAGGTTTCGCGGCGGGGTAAATAATTGAAGGTTTGAAGAGAAATAAAAAAGCAGACTTTCTCAACCGACTGGAGATGAACACAGAAGTATGAGATCACAAGCTAAGATAAATGCTAAACGGACATTGGCTTTGGCTGTTGCTGTCATAATGGCGGCAGGCGTGTTTGCCGACGGCGGATATTACGCGCGTCAGACCGCGGTGCACGTTTCGGCAAGCGATTCGGAAAAGACCGACTCGGCTATTGAGGCGCAGGAGCAGGACATCGCTGACCTTGAGGAAAAGCAGAAGGCTCTTGACGCGAAGATAAAGGACGCCGAGAACGGCATAACCTCTGAGGAGGAAAAGCAGGCTGCTATAACCGAGCAGATAACTACCGTGGAGACTACCCTGCAAAAGCTCGCCGGCAGCATTACCGAACTGCAAAACAGCATAAGCGAGACTCAGCTTGCCATAGAGCAGAACGAAGCGGCGATCGACACCAAGAAACAGGAGATAGAGACAGGCGTTGCCGAGCTGAAACAGCGGCTGAGAGTCATGTATGTGGCGGGCAACGACAGCTACTCACAGATACTTATAGGCGCTTCAGATTTCTACGATATGCTTATGAAGATAGAGCTTATCCGCAGAGTCGCGGAGCATGACAACGATCTGTTAGACGGGCTTATAGACCTCAAGGATCAGTATGAGGAGGAGGAAAAAGCCCTCACCGCCAACAAGAAAAAGCTGGAGGAAGACTTAAAGGAGCTTGAGAGCAGGCAGAAAAAACAGCAGGCTCAGATCAAAAAGCTCAAGGGACTCTACTCCGAGAGCAATATGGCGGTAGAGCTTCTTGCCGCAAGCAAGGAAGCCTACGAGAACAACAAGGAACAGCTCAAGAAGGAGCAGGAGGAGTTCGAGAAGAACTTAGATGACCTCATCAAGGAGCGTCAGCGCAAGGCTGCTGAGGAGGCTCGCAAGAGAGAGGAAGAGCGCAAGAAGAAGGAAGAGGAAGAGCGCAAGAAGAAGGAAGAAGAGGAGCGTAAAAAGCAGGAGGAAGAGCGTAAGCAGCAGGAGCAGCAGGACGATAACGATGATGACAGCTCCGATAACGGCGGCGGCTCTGAGGACAATGGCGGCTCCGACAACGGCGGTTCTGATAACGGAGGCTATGACAACGGCTCCGATGACAGTCAGGACGACAACGGCAGCAGCGACAACAATGACAACAGCTATGACGATAACAACGACGATGACGGCTATGACCCCAATATCCCTTATGGGTACGTGCCTAAGTCGGAGTTCACATGGCCCGTTCCGGGACATTATTACATAACCTCGGGCGTGGGTCCCCGCTGGGGCTCTCAGCACAACGGCATCGACATCGCCACATCGAACATCAGGGGCGCTAACATCATCGCATCGGCTTCCGGCACGGTGATACTGGTAAACAACAGCTGCACCCATGACTACGGCAAGAACTACAGCTGCGGCTGCGGCTACGGCTACGGCAACTACTGCATCATAGACCACGGCAACGGCTACTACACCCTTTACGGTCATTCCGAGGGGATAATCGTGGGCGAGGGACAGTACGTCAAGAAGGGCGACGTTCTGGGTACGGTAGGCTCCACGGGATTTTCCACCGGAGCGCACCTGCACTTTGAGATGCGTACCGAAAACGGCATCGTTGACCCCGAGAACTTCGTATAAGCATAAAATAACAGAGCCGACGGATAATCGGCTCTGTCGTCATGTAAGGATTCAAGCAATTGTGACATTTTCCGCGCCGGCGGCGTGCTATAATATGTATGTGCATGGGTCATGCGCAGACATTACAGCGAAAAAAGGAGAAATTCTTTGATGAAAATATCTTCATACAAAAGAATACTTGCGGCGGTCTCGCTGTGTACGGCGGCGGCTTGCTGCCTGCCGGGGCAGACGTTCCCCGAGAGCCATGCGACAGCCGGCAGCACCGGAGTACCCGCGGAGTGCATAGCCGCAGCTGCCGACGAGGGCGATGAAGCCGCCGAGTATTTCGACACCTACGCCGACAAGCTCGCCGAGATAGAGCGCCGTCAGCAGGAGCTGGACAAGCAGCTCTCCGGCGACGACGAGGAGATACTCGACGCGGCGGCTACTCAGAAGATAATACTCGAGGAGATAAACATACTAAACGAAAAGCTCAGCATAATAAACGGCTATATGACCACCATGGACATGAAGATCGCCACCGAGCGGGATCAGGCAAATGCGCTGCGTGCCGAGATAGACGCGGGCGTGGAGCAGTACAAGAAGCGTCTGAGGGCGATGTACATAGCCGGCGAGATCGGTTACGCCGAGGTGGTATTCGGCGCGGGGGACTTCTTCGATATGCTGATGCGCACCGAGCTTATGCAGCGCGTCACCGCAAGCGACGCCAAGCGTCTGGACGAGCTTTGTGCCAAGAAGGCGGTCTATGACGAGAAGATGAAGTCTATCGAGAACGAGAAGAATGTCTACGATGACCAGGCGGCGGCGCTGGAGCGCGAGAAGAAGTCGCTTGCCGATCTTTACGATTCCAACGGCGAGACCCGCCGTGCGCTCCGCGAGCACAAGAAGCAGCTGGAGGACGATCAGCGGGTATTCGAGAACGAGATCTATTCCTACGAGGGTATACTCAACGATCTGCTGCTGGGCACCTACAACTCCGACGTTGACGAAGCAAAGCGTCTGGAGACCGAGCCGGAGGCGAAAGCAATGCTGGAATCGCTCCAGGAAGGCATAGCGGCGCGGCAGAAGGCAGGTCAGACGATCCCCGACACCGAATGTCAGTACACCTTCAAGTGGCCTGTCAAGAACCACTACGAGATATCCTCAGGCGTGGGAGCGCGCTGGGGCAGCTATCACACAGGTCTGGACATTCCCGGCGAGAGCGGCTTCCCGATAACGGCTGCCGAAGCGGGCGAGGTAGTCCGCACCAACAACAGCTGCACCCACAACTACGGCAAGTACGGAAGCTGCGGCTGCGGCGGCGGATACGGAAACTTTGTGATCATTGACCACGGCAACGGATTTTTGACCCTCTACGGTCATCTCACCCAGACGGAAGTCGAGGTAGGCGACAAGGTCAAGGAGGGGCAGGAGATAGGGCTCATGGGCTCCACCGGCTACTCCACCGGCACGCACCTGCACTACGAGCTGCGGTATCAGGGATATGTTACCGATCCGTCTGTGTTTACCACCTATTGATATTTGCGCGGAGATCGTTTTGTTTTTCCGGGCAATAATACTGATCCCTAAAAGAACAGCAGACAAATCTCGGCACTGACGGCTCATCACTCGTCGTCAAGCTCCCTTGCAGGGCGACAGC
>CACXDI010000217.1 GCA_902766335.1 uncultured Ruminococcus sp.
AAGGAGAATTTGGGTAATATGACGGAAAGCTGGCAAGCAGATGATGTGCAGAGGCGTTAGCCGCGGGTCGTGCGGTGTTGCCTTAACGTCCAACCGCACAGGGTATAACTATGCCCTCGTGCGGTATTGGCGTTATTATCACATAATACCGAAAGGAGTTTTTTGATGAAGAAAATACTGGTCTGCAAGGAGGCAGACCCCCGCGAGACAAGAGTCGCCATGATACCCGACGATATCAAGCGTCTCATATCCATGGGCTTTGAGTTCAAGGTGGTAAGCGGCGCGGGAGTCAAAAGCGGCTTTGCCGACGAAGCCTATGAAAAAGCAGGCGCTAAGATAATAAGCAGCGAGACGGAGGGCTTTGCCGACAGCGACATCGTCCTTCGCATCATGAAGCCGGAAAGCGCAAAGGGTCTGAAGAAGGACACCCTGCACCTCAGCTATCTTGACCCCTTCAACGAGAAGAAGCTTCTCGACGATTTCGCAAAGTCGGGAGTACAGGCAGTGTCTCTGGAGATGATCCCACGTACTACTCTGGCTCAGAAAATGGACGTTCAGTCGTCGCAGACCTCGCTGGCAGGCTATGTGGCTGTGCTCAACGCCGCAGCTAAGCTGCCCAAGATACTCCCCATGATGGTAACGCCCTCCGGTACTATCCAGCCGGCTAGAGTGTTCATCATCGGCGTAGGCGTGGCTGGACTTCAGGCTATCGCCACCGCAAAGAGACTGGGCGCGAGAGTTGACGCTTTCGACACACGTCCCGTTGTTGAGGAGCAGGTTAAATCCCTGGGCGCTTCCTTTGTAAAGATAGACCTGGGCGAAATGGGTCAGACCGATCAGGGCTATGCCAAGGAGCTTACCCCCGAGCAGGTGGCTAAGCAGCAGGAGGCTCAGGCTAAGGTCTGTGAACGCTCTAACATCGTCATCACCACCGCGAAGGTATTCGGAAGAAAGGCTCCCCGCCTTATCAGGAAGGACGTGCTGGACAGAATGATGCCCGGCTCTATCGTTGTGGACATGGCTGTTTCCACCGGCGGCAACGTTGAGGGCTCGAAGCTCTTTGAGGACGTAGTCACCGACAACGGCGTTACAATAATGTCCGGAGACCTGCTGGAGAGACAGGTGCCCTATGACGCTTCAAAGATGCTCTCGGGCAACTTCACCGCGTTCCTTACACACTTCTACAACAAGGAGTCCAAGGAATTCGAGGTACGCATGGACGATGAGATCATGCGCGGCTGCCTGCTGACTCAGGGCGGTCAGATCATACACGAAAGATTCAAATAATTAACGGAGGAAAGTAGAATGGCTATAGGAGAAATACTTCTGCTCGTATTCGTGTTCGTTATCGCGGGCTTTCTTGGAGTCGAGCTGATATCGAAGGTGCCCTCGCAGCTGCACACGCCGCTGATGTCGGGTACGAACGCAATATCGGGGATCACGATAGTCGGAGCTATTTCCGCGACTGCGGTGGCTCTGCATACTGAGGGAATGGTATCCAACATCTGCGGCTTTGCAGCGATCGTACTGGCTACCATAAACGTTGTCGGCGGTTATCTCGTTACCGACAGAATGCTTGGAATGTTCAAGAAAAAGGGGGCGGATAAGAAGTGAGCTGGGAAAATATCAGCACGGTGCTCACCACCGTGCTCTACATGATCTCGTCGGTGCTGTTTATCCGCGGCATAAAGCTGCTGGGTAAGGCTGACACCGCCCGCCGCGGCAACCTCATGTCCTCTGTGGGCATGATGATCGCGGTAGTTACCGTACTGCTTGAAAAGAAGGTGACCGACACCCTTACCGCCGCGCCCATGAAGAACGCTTATCTCTGGGCGATCGCCGCTATCGTGCTCGGCTCCGTTATCGGCGCCGTATGGGCTAAGAAAGTCGAGATGACCGGTATGCCTCAGCTGGTAGCGCTGTTCAACGGCTTCGGAGGTCTGTCCTCCCTGCTGGTGGCGCTCACCCAGTTTATGACCGACAAGGAGATCAACGCATTCTCCGCTATAGCACTCGGTCTTACTATCGCTATCGGCGCTATCGCATTCACCGGCTCGATAGTTGCATGGGGCAAGCTTTCAGGCAAGGCGTTCAAGAAGAACATTACTATCCCTGCAAAGAACGCAGTAAATGCGATACTCGCGGCAGGCGGTCTTGCAGGCGTGGCATTATATGCTCTCAGCATAGCAGGCGTTCTTGAGACAAATGTGGGCGAGATCGGTATAATCATCGTTACCGCCGCATATCTGATACTGGGCTTTACCATGGTCATCTGCATCGGCGGCGGCGATATGCCCGTTATCATCTCCCTGCTGAACGCATTCTCGGGTCTTGCCGCTGCATTCGCAGGTCTTGCTATCTCCAACTCCGTACTGGTAGTTTCGGGATGTCTGGTAGGTACCTCGGGTCTTATCCTTACCCTCATCATGTGCAAGGCTATGAACCGTACTCTTTACAGCCTGCTGTTCGCTTCCGCTTCTGCTTCCAAGAAGAAGGGCGCTGCCGGCGAGGCTAAGGAGCCCAAGTCCATGGCTGTTGAGGACGCTTATCTTATACTCGAGGCTGCAAGCTCTGTTGTATTTATCCCCGGCTACGGCATGGCGGTGGCACAGGCTCAGCACGCTGTAAAGGAGCTTTGCGACAAGCTTGAAGAGAACGGCGCTGAGGTAAGCTTCGCTATCCACCCCGTTGCGGGACGTATGCCCGGTCACATGAACGTGCTTCTCGCCGAGGCTAACGTGCCTTACGAGCAGCTCAAGACTGCTGACGAGATGAATCCTCAGATGTCCAACACCGATGTGGCTATCGTTATCGGCGCAAACGACGTTGTCAACCCCTCGGCACTCGAGGACGAGACCAGCCCGCTTTACGGTATGCCCATCATCAACGCATTTGAGGCACGCACCGTATTCGTGCTCAAGCGCGGCAAGGGCGCAGGATTCTCGGGCGTCGAGAACCCGCTGTTCACCAATGACAACACCGTCATGATCTACGGCGACGCCAAGCAGACAGTTTCCGCACTGGTAAGCGAATTTGACGACGCCTGATATCCGAGGTAGAAAAGCATGAGATACACCGCTGAAGAAGTTATGCAGTATGTCGCTGAGGAGGACGTAAAGTTCATCAGGCTTGCGTTTTGCGATGTTTTCGGCAGACAGAAGAACATCTCAATAATGCCGCCGGAGCTGAAGCGCGCATTTGAACAGGGCATAGCTTTCGACGCTTCCGCGGTCAAGGGCTTCGGCGGGGACATATGCTCCGACCTGTTCCTGCACCCCGACCCCGACACGCTGTCGGTACTCCCCTGGAGACCGGAGCAGGGGCGGGTGGTGAGAATGTACTGCGCGGTAAAGACTCCCGGCGGCAGGACTCACGAATGTGACACCCGCAGTATGCTGATAGCTGCGGCAACTAAGGCTGCGGCAGAGGGGCTAAGCTTCCGTTTCAGCGCAAGACCGCAGTTCTGTCTCTACAAGACAGACCGCACCGGCGAGCGCACCTATATCCCCTTCGACAAGGCGGGGTATCTGGACATAGCGCCGCTGGACAAGGGCGAGAACGTCCGCAGGCAGATCTGTCTGAACCTGGAGAAAATGGGCATATATCCCGAGAGCTCCTGTCACCGGAGTGCCGGCGGTCAGAACGAGATCAGCTTCCGCGCCGGCGAGCCGCTTGCTACAGCGGACAACGTGATGTCGTTTGTCACGGCGGTCAAGACCGCGGCGAGCTCCAACGGGCTCATCGCCGATTTTTCGCCGGAGCCTGCGGACAGCCGTTTCATCATCGGGATACGTGTGAAGGACGATCGCGACGGCAGCAGGATCAGGCTTGCGGCAGAAGGCATAGAGCGTTACCTGCCGGAAATGGCGCCGTATCTGTCGGCGTCGGCGGCTGTACCCTCCGCGCCCGTGATAAAGCCGGACGGCAGCACCGAACTTATCCTGCCGGACCCGTCGGCAAATCCGTATGTAGTCCTTTCGCTGCTGCTGCGGGCAGCGACCTGGGGCATTACCCGGCGCGGCGAAGGCACCGGCGGCGATGTTATCAGCCGGCATATACCAGAAAATATGAAAAAGCTTTTCTGCGAGGGTTAAAGCAGAAGAAACAGTTCGCACGATGATGATACTTCTGTCGTGCAGCAAGACCCGGCGGCACTTTGTATGGTGCCGCCGGGTCTTTGTTATCTGGTCTGTCATGCTTTTTCGGGACGTCCGGTTTTGGAGCCGCCGCTTTCTCCGCCCAAAAAAACTGCTGCACCAGAAAATGCAGCAGCCTTATCGTATTTGATACTAATCCCTAAAAGGCTAGTATCATCTATCAGATGTCCAATCCCGCGATGACATTTTTGAGCGCTTCGGCGGACTGCCTGAGTGCTGTCTTTTCCTCATCGCTGAGGCTGATCGGAACGTCGGCTTCTATGCCGTCCTTCCCGACGATCGCAGGCATACTTATAGCCACCCCGTCAATGCCGAAGGCTCCGTGCTGGATGTGCGACACCGGCAGTACGGATTTCTGATCTAGGATTATCGCCTCGCATATGCGGCGCACCGACATGGCTATACCGTAGTAGGTAGCCTTCTTTTTCTCGATTATCTCGTAGGCGCTGTTCTTTACGCTCTCGGCGATATCGTGCATAGCCTGAACGTGGTCATGGTGACCGCGCATCTCACAGAAGTCGTTGATCGGGACTCCCGACACGTTTGCGCTGCTCCACGCCGCTATCTCGCTGTCGCCGTGCTCGCCCAGGATAAATGCGTGGACGCTTCGGCTGTCAACGCCTAAGTGTCCGCCGAGGATATATTTCAGACGTGCGGTATCAAGCACCGTTCCCGAGCCGAACACCCGGTTCTCCGGCAGACCGCTGAGCTTCGCGGCGGTATAGGTGAGAATGTCCACAGGATTTGCCACCACCAGCAGTATCCCGCCGAAGTCACGCCTGGCTATCTCGGGGATTATCTTTCCGAAAATAGCCACGTTCTTCTTCACGAGATCAAGCCTGGTCTCGCCCGGCTTCTGACCCGCACCCGCCGTCACGATGACGATGTTAGCGTCAGCTATGTCATCGTAGCCGCCCGCGTATATCTTCATAGGCTTTGCAAAGGGCAGACCGTGGCTGATGTCCAGCGCTTCGCCCTCAGCCTTCTGAGCGTCGGCGTCTATCAGCACCATTTCGGAGAAAAGCCCGCTCTGCATAAGAGCGAATGCCGAAGCCGAGCCGACAAATCCGCACCCGATGATCGCCGCCTTGCGGATGTTTACACTTTTCATAGTTTATGACCTCACTTTCTGTTTCCCCGGCGCGGTCAAAGGCACCGGGGATACTTTATCAGCTGTTGTGCTCTGCCGTAAACTGCCCGAAGTGGGGGACTACCCGGTAATAGGGCGAGCCCTGAACGATGATCTTCTCGACGCCGAATGCGTGACCGAAGAAAATGTTCATTACCATTTGCACAAAGTCAGCGGCGAGGGCGAAATACATGAAGGTAGGCTTCTGCCGACCGTTGCCTATACCCTGACAGTACCTGTCGGTAAATCTTACGAGCGAGATCATTACAAGATCCATGCCTAGGAAATACGAGTAGTATCCCACAATAGAAGCGGTTTTCGTGCCCGACGCTATTATTGCCCGCCAAAGGTGGTATAAGGGAAAGGCAGAACCTGGATACGTAAAGTCCGATAGATCTTTTAGACTTGCGTGCCAATACGGAGCATACCGCAAGAATAGCGCTGAGGAGAATAAAAACAAGTGAAAACCCCACTCTAGGATTCATTATGATCATTTCCTCTGCAATTTATACTTCAGGTTTATAGTAAAATTATTGATAATTCTCAAGTTAAAACAACTCCATAATTTCCTATTTTACATTATAGCACATATGTAAAATAAATGCAAGTCCTTTTGGAAATTATTGTGTATATTTATAAATACCTGAAGCGGCTTGACTAAAACCGGCGGGTATGATATAATCGCATTAAGGGATAAGACCTTGCTACCGTTATGACCGAAAGGAAGAAAGTCTATGAATAATAATGAATTTACCACCCGTCTTGCAAAAGCCGAAAAGCACTACGAAGAGCTGGTGACAAGAAAAAACGTCCCCGCCGACGATCTTAACGGCGTCTACACCAGATACGCGTACCCCGTGCTTACAGCGGCACATACCCCGCTTTTCTGGAGATATGACATGGATCCTCAGACCAATCCCTACTTCATGGAGCGGCTGGGGATAAACGCGGTGCTCAACAGCGGCGCTCTGTATATGAACGGCAGGTACTATCTTGTCGCAAGAGTTGAGGGCAACGACAGAAAATCCTTCTTCGCCGTAGCCGAGAGCGACAGTCCGGTGGACGGATTCCGCTTCCGCGACTACCCGGTGCGTCTGCCCGACACCTGTCCCGAGGAGACCAATGTATACGATATGCGCCTTACCCAGCACGAGGACGGCTGGATATACGGAGTGTTCTGCTCCGAGAGCCGCGACACCTCCTCAAACGATCTTTCCGCGGCGATAGCACAGGCGGGCATCGTCCGTACAAAGGATCTGGAGAACTGGGAGCGCCTGCCGGATCTGGTATCAAAGTCGCCCCAGCAGAGGAACGTGGTGCTCCACCCCGAGTTCATTGACGGCAAGTATGCCTTCTACACCCGTCCTCAGGACGATTTCATCAGCACCGGCTCGGGCGGAGGAGTCTGCATAGGTCTGGTCAGAGACATCACTGACCCGGTTATCTGCACCGAGGAGACGGTCATTTCCCCCAGAAGATACCACACTATCACCGAGGTCAAGAACGGCGCGGGCGCTGTTCCGATAAAGACCCCCAAAGGCTGGATACATATAGCTCACGGCGTGAGGAACACTGCCGCCGGGCTGAGATACGTCATCTACGTCTTTGCCACAGCCCTTGATGACCCCTCGAAGCTCATCGCCGAGCCGTCGGGACTTTTCATAGCGCCACACGGCAGCGAAAGGGTGGGCGACGTCTCAAACGTGGTGTTCACAAACGGTGCGGTGGTCAACGAAAAGAATGAGGTATACATCTACTACGCCTCCTCCGACACACGTCTGCACGTTGCGTCCACCACGATAGACAAGCTTATGGACTACACCTTCTCGACGCCCTCTGACCCGCTCAGGAGCGCCGACTGCGTAAAGCAGCGCTGCGAGCTTATCGAAAAGAACCTCAGATATATGGAGCAGCACAGGTGAAAACGCTGATACTGAACGGCTCTCCGCACCCGCAGGGCGACACCGCGGCGCTTGTGGACGCGTTCACAGCCGGTCTGGAGGGAGAATACCGGCTGACAGACTGCTACAGCACGGACATCTCACCCTGCACAGACTGCCGCGTCTGCCGTGAGAGCCTGTTCTGCCCGGTAGGTGACGGTATGCAGGAGATATACGCCTTCCTCGCGGAGTGCGACAATGTGGTGATAGCCTCGCCGGTGCATTACGGCGAGCTTTCCGCCATGCTGATGAAGATCGCCGGGCGTTTCCAGATGTACAGCTCAGCGCTGATATTCCGCCGGGAGACTCTGCCCGTCAAAGCAAAATGCGGAGCGGTCATACTGACCCAGGGCGGAAGCGGCGGCTGGGAGCGGGCATACGAGACCGCGCAGCTAATCTTCCGCAGCCTTGGCATTATCGAGGTGCTCCCGCCGGTTTGCAGCGCAAGCACCGACACTCTCCCCGCAGCAGAGGACAAGTCCGCGCTGTCCGCAGCAGATGAGCTTGCACGCCGGCTTAGCGGCAGGAGCTGATAAAATACCAAACCAGAAAGAGCCTTCATCTCCGGAAATGACAGCTCTTTCTTCTTGTCCGCGCTTCTCCGGGAGAGGTATATGTCCGGCAGCAGCACAGCCGCAGATAACGCCGTTGCCGGCAGGTTTTCGTGCGGCATACCGGCTGCATATCATACTAACCCCCATACACATTTTGCCTCAGGACATCCAACATAAAGGAGAAATCGCCCGAGCCTATGCCCATAAGCACGCTGAAACCGCTCATGGACTGATCGGGAAAGCAGTTCAAGATATTCCTCAAGCCGCTTTACACGCTCCTCACAGAGACCGTCGGCTGCCCATAAGCGCTAAAATATTGCAGGAATTTACGTAACTATTTTCGGGGTGATGACAGATTATTCTATGTGAAAATTCAGTTGATCCCCATTTTTGCGGGCGGTGAATGAGTGACGTTTATACCGCAGGTGCGGCAGTACAGTATAAAATATCCCCGGCGTGACTTGGGTGTGCGCCGGGGATTTTAGTTTGATGTGCACAATCGCGGCGGCGGGAGTTTGTGGGATCTCACAAATTTTGGTGTGGTATATTGACAGTATGACCGATTACTGGTATACTTAGTTACAGAAGTAACTAACCAGCTAAGCTGCATGGCTTTGACAGGGTTTTCTTCTGCCGGCGATACCCCACCGGACGCGGTGTGAGGTGAAATGAGATAAAGTGGAACAAAAGGAGTGATGACAAGATGAGTGCGAATTATCCAAGCTTCAACGATACCGAGCCGCTGTATATACAGATAGCGCAGTGGCTTGAGGACAAGATAGTGACAGGTCAGCTGAGGACAGACGAACAGATCCCCAGCACCACCGAGCTTTCACAGACATTGAAGATCAACCCGGCGACTATTCGCAAGGGGGTGAGCATTCTGGTGGATAAGGGGCTTGTCTACAAGAAAAGAGGTATGGGTATGTACGTGGCAGAGAACGCTAATCAGAATGTGCGCGACGACAGACGGGTGAAGTTCTACGACGATTTCATCAAGCCGCTGCTCAGCGAGGCACAGCGGCTGGGGATATCCTCAGAGGATATAATCGAAATGCTGAAAGGGGGTACTGAAAAATGAGTATGATGGAGTTCAGATCGGTATGCAAGGATTACAGGAAAAAGACAGCCCTCGCAGGGGTTTCATTCAGCGTCGCCAAGGGCAGCATTTACGGGCTGCTGGGCAGAAACGGCGCCGGCAAGACCACCCTCGTAAACATGGCGGGCAACCGCGACTTCCCTACCTCCGGCGAGGTGATGCTTGACGGCGAGAACGTCAGAGAGAATGACAGAGCCCTGCGGCGGATATACTGCTCCGGCGCGGAGGAGCTTATCCCCACGTATATGCGGGTGAAGGACGTGCTTTCTTCCATGAAGTATTTCTACAAGGACATGGACGCCGAATACGGGCTGAAGCTTTGCGAAAGGTTCGGGCTGGATCCCAAAAAGAAGCTGTCGCAGCTTTCCACCGGCTACCGCATGATCGCAAAGGATATCTTCGCGCTTGCAAGCGGGGCGGAGTTCATCTTCATGGACGAGCCGACGCTGGGGCTTGACCCCAACCACCGGGAGCTGCTCTACAAGGTCATTCTCGAGCGCTTTTCCGACACCGAGGCGGCGTTCGTGATATCCACCCACCAGATCGACGAGTGCGCGGGGCTGTTCGAGCGCTGCCTGATACTCAAGGAGGGCAGACTCATCGCTGACGAGGACAGCGACAAGCTGCGCCGCAGCGCCTATGTGGCGGAGGGCAAGGCTGCCGACGTTGACGCCTTCACCGCCGGCAGGGAGGTGCTTTCGCGCACGGCTGTCGGCTCTCTGTGCAGCGCCTGCGTCAAGGGCGAGCCGCAGAACGTCCCCGACAGCATTGAGATATCACAGCCCACCTTGCAGCAGCTTCTCATCGCCTTGACGGGAGGAGGGGAATGATATGCGCGAATTTCTCAAATTCGGATTCAAGAGCCGCGAAGGTCTGATATCCTATCTTGCGATGTTCGGAGTATCGCTCTGCGGGCTGTTCATGGTGCATATGGTACTGCTGGGCGTGCTGAAATACGACGGCGGCGGCAGCGAAACGGTACATATCCTGATATACGAAATGCTGTCTCCCCTGTTTGCAGCCGCGGCACTTAGCATAACGGCGGGCAGAATGATGCGGACAGCCACAAACGGCGGCACATCACGACGCAGCTTTCTGCTGGGCATGGGCTTGCTCTGCCCCGTGTTCGCCGTCATCAGCACGGCGATGACCGAGATCGCATACCTTATCACCTACGCGATATTCAGCGCAAACGGAATGAGACTTTCAAACATCGGGTTTGATTATATCGATATCAGCTCCAAACTGCTGCTTGACCCCCGTGTGATGACATTCGACACAGCGATCTGCCTTTCGCTCATGCTGCTGATGTACACCCTCTCGCTGATATACATGGGAGTAAAGAGCCGTTTCGGCGGCAAGGCGGGCTTTGTAGCTGCGGGTCTGCTGGGGCTGAGCTATTATTTCTCCTTAGAGGACTATGACATCGGAATTTTCCGCAAGCTGCTGTGGTATCTCGAGGAGAGCAGCAATGATATGATCCTGCTGTTTGAATACGATCCCAACTACCCATTAGATGTGGCAGCCTACACCTTCCCCGCGTATCTGATGATGTTCATATGTACAGGCGCGGCATTCTTCCTCGCCGCCTATCTGATATACTTCCTGCTGGCACGGCGTGCGCCCGTGCGCGGCAAGGTCTGAAGGGGGGGCGCGCGATATGATGAGATTTCTTTTCTGCTCAAAGCGGGGGATACGCCGTGCGGTGATCTTCCCTGCGGCGGTCATGCTGATCTTTACAGTGCTGAATGCCTTTGTTTTCATTATCAGAGGCTCTGTGTCCCCGCCTACGGATACTTGTTATCTCGAAGCGGTCTCGCTGACAGCGTTTATCCCTGCGGTGTGGTTCCTGTGCGATTCCGCGTTCAGCTTCGGCACGGCAAACGGAGCCTCGCGGCGAAGCGTTATCGGCTCTCTGATCGTGGTTCTGCCGCTGGCTGCTGTGCTGGTCACGCTTGTAAGCGAGCTGCTCTGCCTGGGTCTGTTTCACGGCACATTCTTTTTTAATGACTGGCACCTGTTTGATGCCACACCATTTAGCTATCCCAAGTGGGCGGACACGGGCTTCGACTATTTTCTCCTGTACGCCGCAGTCTTTCTGCTGCTTGCGCTTATCATCGCCGCCAGCGTGGGCTTTGTCTACGCCGCTTACAGAAAGTTCGGCGTGTTCGGTGCGCTGTGCGGGGTGCTTTTGATACTGACGGTATACGGCGTGCTCTCGCTTATGTTCTACGCGGACACGAACATAGCAAAGACCATAAGACCGCTGTTCCTGCATGAGTACAAAGAGTATCATGTATTCGATGACGGTGAACGATACTGCGAAGAATTTACAGAGGCAAGACCCGCCTCATTCTTCGCCCTTGTCGGTGGCTATGCCGTACTGTGCGGCACGGCTATGGCGCTGCTGATAAGACGCGCCGGAATAAAAGCCGCCGTGCTTGACATATAATACTAATCCCTAAAAGAACAGCAGACAAATCTCGGCACTGACGGCTCATCACTCGTCGTCAAGCTCCCTTTGCAGGGAGTATAAACACGATACCGGGCTGCCGCCTTTAAAAAAGCGGCAGCTCTTTTCCTGCCCCGGCGCCGCCTTGACAGCGTTGCGGGACGGTGATATAATATTACTGCCTAAGGAATATTGCTGCCTAAGGAATAGCACGGAGGTGAAAATATGAAACAGCTGATACTCACAATAGAGGTAAAATGCCTTGAGAGCATAGGCGTAAAGGGGCAGTTTACCGAGGTGAACATGGTGCCCTTCACCGGCAGAGCCTATGGTACGGATTTCAGCGGCGAGGTGCTGGGACAGGGCGTTGACACGCAAAAGACCGACCTTGCTTCCGGGGAATGTACCCTGTCGGCAAGGTATATGCTGGAGGGCAGAGACAGCGGCGGGAACAGCTGCCGCATTTTCATAGAAAACAGCCTGCACGACGAGGAGGGGTGGCACCCTAAGCTGGTGACGGACAGTCCCCTGCTCGCCGAATGGGAGCGTATCCCCCTCACCGCTTCGGTGGAGGGCGCAGGCGAGGGGGTAGTCGTTAGAGTATATCGCTGATAAAACTGCGGCTTTTTTTGTCGGATATGATAATATTTTATAAACTCGTCATTTTCTCTTGATTTCATTAAGGTTTTATGGTATAATATACAAAAGTATGCTTACTCATAGCCTTGGAGGGGAAGAAAATGACCAAAAGAATGACCGAGCAGGAGCTTGTTGACAGCTTTGACGAGGCTCTGGAGCTTGGGCACATATTTATTACATATCAGCCGAAGATAAATCACTCCACCGGAAGAATGATAGGTGCGGAGGCGCTAATGCGCTGGGAGCATCCCGAATACGGTATGCAGTACCCTTCCGACTTTATCCCGGTGCTGGAAAAGAACGATCTTATCTACAGAGCCGATCTGGGCGTATTCGAGTCGGTATGCAGGTTTTTGAGGAAGTGTCTCGACAGCGGCACGGACACGGTGCCGATATCCGTCAATATGTCGAGATACGACATATACCGCAAGGATTACGTCAACGCGATAGAGGCGCTGCGGAAAAAGTATGACATACCGGTGAAGTACCTGCACGTAGAGGTCACGGAGACCTCTGCTATCGGCGGCATGGAGCTGGTGTCGGGAGTGCTCAAGCAGCTGCATGACTACGGCTACATCGTGGAAATGGACGATTTCGGCAGCGGGTATTCCTCGCTTAACGTTCTGAAAGACTTGGCGGTGGATATCATAAAGCTCGATATGCGCTTTTTAAGCGGCGATATCGGCGGCAGGGGCGGCACCATAATCAGCGCTATCGTGCAAATGGCGAAATGGCTGGGCACACCGGTGATAGCCGAGGGCGTCGAGACTATGGAGCAGGCAGACTACATGAAGAGTATAGGCTGCAAGTATATACAGGGCTATCTCTACTCCCAGCCTGTAAGGGAGAGCGAGTTCACAGAGAAGCTGGGTCAGCTGGAGCATGAGCCTGTGACACCCGCTATGGATCTTATCCGCACTATGGACGCGGAAAAGTTCTGGGATCCCAGTTCGCTGGAGACGCTCATCTTCAACAACTTCGTGGGGGGCGCTGTTATCTTCAACTACCAGAACGGAAAGACGGAGATACTCAGGGTCAACAAGAAATACGTCAGGGAGATCGGCATGAATATGCTGGAGCAGGAGATACTCGACTCCGATCCCTGGGCGGGCATGGACTCGGAAAACAGGGAGATATACGAAAAGACGCTCTGGAAGGCGATAGAGTCTAAGGACGAGGAGAGCTGCGAGACATGGCGCAACGTCTGCTCAAAGATCTGCGGCGAGGACAGGATATGTATACGCAGCTTTATCAGAATGATAGGCAGGACGGAGGAGCAGTACCTCTTCTACGCCATGGTGCAGAACGTCACCGTGGAGAAGAAGTGCTTCAACGATCTTTACAACAGCGAGCGGAGATTCCGGTTCTCCAGCGAGCAGGCTAACGTCTACGCCTGGGAGGTCGACCTTACCACCAAGCAGATGAGACCCTGCTTCAGATGTATGCGCGATCTGAACGTTCCGCCGCTGGTACACAACTACCCGGAGCCGCTGATAGAGACTGGGTTGTTCCCGCCCGACTATGCGGATATGTACCGTCAGCGTATGAAGGAGCTGGAGGAAGGCACTATCGACAGCCTTGATGTGGTGATACCCCTCACGGTGGGCAGGATACCCTTCCATGTGAGATATACCTTAGAGAGGGACGAGAACGGCAAGCCGCTGAAGGCATACGGCTCGGCTACGCTGGTGGTAGACAGCGATCAAAACGGCAGCAAGGAGGAGAATACATAAATGAAGGATCGTGATAACGCTCCGCTTACGTTTGTCAGTCTGGCGCTGGCTCTTGCAAATGACTATACCCGACTGTTTGTAATAGACGCTAAGGACGACAGCTATATAGAGTATTCCGCAAGCGGCGACAACAAGGAGCTTACAGAGGTATCCGGCGGGAAGGATTTCTTTGACGCCGTCCGCCGCGACTGTCTGGAGCAGGTATGGCAGGAGGATCAGGAGTACTTCCTGAACGCCTTCAAGAAGGACGCCATGCTCGAAGCGCTGAAGAACGGGCAGTCCTTTTCGCTCACCTACAGGCTGAACATAGAGGGACAGCCGAGATACTTTTTCTTAAAGACTATACGCGGCAGAGATGAGAACGTAATCATCGGCGTGCAGGATATCCACGAGCAGAAAATGCGCGAGGAGCTGAGCGAGACATACTCCCACATCGCGGGTGCGCTGGCGAGCCGATATGAGGTAATATACTACATCGACATAGACTCCAACGCCTACACCCAGTACAGCTCCAGCGAGCAGTACGCAAAGCTCGGCACCACCAAGCAGGGCGAGGATTTCTTTAAGGACGCCACAAAAGACATCGCGGTGTACATACACCCCAGCGACGTAATGCACCTGCTCAAGGAGCTGGACAAGGAACGCCTTATGCAGAACCTTAGCCGCACCGGCTCGGTGACGCTCAACTACAGGCAGCTGCTTGACGACAGACAGCAGTACATGAGCATGATAATAGTACAGCCGAAAAAAGACAGGCACCATATCGTAATGGGCGTGCTCAACACCGACACCCAGACGAGGCGCGAGCAGTCGCTGGCGGCAGAGACGCAGACATTCAGCGATATCTCCCTTGCGCTGGCGCAGAGGTACGAGGTAATATATCACGTAAATATCGAGACCAACGAGTATTCCGAGTACAGCGCAAGCGAGAAGTACACCAGGCTGAAGGTGGGCACCAAGGGAGAGGATTTCTTCGGAGACACCTACAGGAATATGCAGAGGGATATCTACCCCGACGATCTGCCTATGATGTGCGCTGCCATGAAGAAGGAAAACCTTATGAAGAGCCTTTCCACATTCGGAAAGATATACCTAAACTACCGGCTGATGCTGGACGGCAAGCCGCAGTATGTATCGCTGTACGCGGTGCGCCCCAAGGAGGATTCCAGCCACATAATCGTTGCGGTGGCTAACGTTGACGCTTCAAAGAGAATGGAGATCGCCTATCACAACGCCATGGACATGGCGAACCGCGATCCGCTCACCGGTGTCAAGAACAAGCGTGCCTACGCCCAGCTTGAAATAGAGCTGGACGAGCAGATAAAGGACGAGATAAACCCGGAGTTTGCGGTGTTGGTATGCGATATCAACTGCCTGAAAGAAGTGAACGACACGCTGGGTCACAAGGCGGGAGACGAGTTCATAAAGAGCGCCTGTCTTATCATATGCCATGCATTTACTCACAGCCCGGTGTTCCGTATCGGCGGCGACGAGTTCGCGGTGATACTGAAGGGCAGCGACTTTATCAACCGGAAGTCGCTTATGGAGAGGCTCCTGGCGGAGCTTGAAAACAGCACCCACAACGGGATAAAGGTTCTTGCCTGCGGCATATCTGATTTTGAAGCGCACAGCGATATCCGCGTGCAGGACGTGTTCGAGCGTGCGGACGCTCTTATGTACGATGACAAGAGAATATGTAAGAATTCATGCCGTTAAAAGGGGGGAGAGCTTAATGGATACAACAGCTAAGGATATAAGGTTTTACAAGCTGTTTACAAAGCTCGTGTCGCTGATGACGGACGTGGATGGCCCGCCGAGGATAGCTGAGCTGGAAAAATTGCTTGTGGAGATATGCGAGCTTCTGCGCATTTCCAAGGCTTACACCCGGCTTTACCGCAATCCCAAGGAGGAGATGACGGGCGGCGGTGAGTACCTCTGTTCCCGGGACACCGGCGAGGAATGTACCGAGGTGCACAGGATACGTGCGGTCACGAAGGTAATGTCTATTGCCGAGCAGAGAGCCTTTATGAAGGTGGGAGAGCCGCCTCTTACAGAGAAGGAGTTCGCCCGGCTGGATCTGGTGATGCGCACTACCGTCACCTATCTGATACGCAACAGGCTGAGAGACATCGTGGAGGAGCTGGCGTACAACGATGACCAGGGCTACCGCAACGCCCGACTGTACATGATGGAGATCATGAAGAAAGCCGCTACCAGACGGATAGGCGGCATGGTGGCTGTCAACTACAACCTGCGGCACTTCACGCTGGTGAACCAGCAGTGCGGCAGAGACGCCGGCGACGAGATACTGATGAACCACTACAAGGGCTTCGAGCGGCTGATAGGCGAGGAAGGCTGTGTTTGCCGTCTGGGCGGAGACAACTTCGTGGCGATATTCAGCGAGGACAAGCTCACCGACGTGACCAACTACCTCACCGAGACTAAGATACACTTCGACTGCGACGGCGGCGGCGCCGTGAGCATACATTGCAGTGCGGGTATCTACTGCATACCCGGGGACATCATCATAACCGATCCCGGAGATGTGCTGTCGAAGATAATCGCGGCGTTCAGGGTGGCGCAGAACGGCAACACCAGAATGGTATACTACGATGACGCTCTGATAGCCAAAAAGCAAGCCTCCATGAAGATACAGGAGATATTCCCCGGCGCTCTGAAAAACGAGGAGTTCAGGGTATTCTACCAGCCGAAGGTGAACATTCTCACCGGCAAGGTCAGCGGCGCCGAGGCGCTCTGCCGCTGGTTCAGGGACGGCAGGGTGATACCGCCCTTCGAGTTTATACCGGTGCTGGAGCAGACCAACGACATCTGCAAGCTGGACTTCTATATGCTGGAGCACGTCTGCAAGCATATGCGCGAGTGGCTGGACGAGGGCAGGAAGGTAGTCAGGATATCCGTCAATATGTCAAGGCGGCACATGACCGACGAGAACCTGCTCAAGACGATAATGGGCATAATCGACTGGTATTCGATACCCCACGAGCTTATCGAGATAGAGCTTACCGAGACCACCACCGACGTGGGCTTCACCGACCTGAAGAGAGTAGTTGGCGGGTTAAGTCAGGAGAACATCTGCACCTCGATAGACGACTTCGGCATGGGATATTCCTCGCTGAACCTTATCAGGGGAATACCCTGGAACGTGCTGAAGATAGACCGCAGCTTCATGCCCGTGACCGAGGGCGAGCCGGACAGAGTCAACGACATAATGTTCCGGTCTGTCGTAAAGCTGTCCAGAGAGATAGGTCTGGAGTGCGTAGTGGAGGGCGTCGAGACGGTCAAGCACCTGGAGATACTCCGGGAGAACGGCTGCGAAATGGCGCAGGGCTTCCTGTTCGACAAGCCCCTGCCCGTGGAGGAATTCAAGAAGCGGCTGGACAAGAAGTTCCGCTACAAGGTAGATTACTGATACAAGAAGAACTGTCGCGTTTTGCGGCAGTTCTTTTTTTGCTTGACCCCTCCACTGTGAGGGGAGGCTAATAGAGTCTTACGTGCCGAAAGCAGCAAACCCACGCCCAAGGCTGTGAAGCCTCCCCTTCCAGAGGAAGTGTCCGAAGGGCGGAGGAGGCACCCGGCGCTGCCATGCGCCACGCCTGTATAAAAATATTAACCCAGCTTTGCGCCCTGTCGCAGATCTAGTGTAAGATAACGCATCAGACCGCGTAATACCGCGTATTTGCCACGCTTATAATATTGAGATATCCTTTCCGGAGCCTTCGGCGGAATATATACTTTTACAGCGGATATGAAAGAATATTATCATCGTGATTTTAGGGCTTGAATTATTTCCCGAAATGGTGTATAATAGTAGTATGTATATTCCCAGACAAGAGAAAGGAAAGTGATGATAATGCTGATGTGCTCCAAGTGCGGCAAGCGCCCCGCGGTGGTGTTCATCTCACAGATGAACGGTGTCCAGCAGAACGACAACAACGGGCTGGGCAAGGGGCTTTGCATAGTATGCGCAAGAGAAGCGGGCATACCGCAGTTTGATGAATATATGAAGAAAATGGGCATATCCGACAGCGACATAGAGGATATGGCTCAGATGCAGAGCGAGATGTTCGATGACGGCGAGTCCTTCGAGCAGGGCGGCAGCTCTACCCTGCCGGAGCTGTTCGGGAACATCATGGGCAACGTGGAGAAGATGTTCGGACAGGCGGCTAAGAGCCGTGAGCAGTCGGACGACGAGCTGGAAGCTGAGGTGGTGGAGCCAAAGAGCAAGTCCAGAGAGAAAAAGCAGCCCAAGCTCAAGTACCTGAACGTCTACTGCACCGATCTTTCGGATAAGGCTGAGAACGGTCAGCTTGACCCGGTGATCGGGCGTGAGCGCGAGATAGACCGCGTGATACAGATACTCTCACGCCGGCAGAAGAACAACCCTTGTCTGGTGGGCGAGCCGGGCGTCGGCAAGACCGCCATAGCAGAGGGCATAGCCCAGCGCATATGCGACAAGCAGGTGCCCTTTGACCTGCGGGGCAGGAGGGTCTACCTGCTGGATATGGCGGCGCTGGTTGCCGGAACACAGTTCCGCGGACAGTTCGAGAGCCGCTGCAAGGGTCTGATAGACGAGGTAAAGAAGCTGGGCAACGTGATACTCTTTATCGACGAGGTACACTCTATCGTCGGCACAGGCGATTCCGAGGGCGGCACCAGCGCTTCAAACATCATGAAGCCGGCGCTGTCACGCGGAGAGATACAGGTCATCGGCGCTACCACCTTCAAGGAGTACAGAAAATACATCGAGAAGGACGCGGCTCTGGAACGGCGTTTCCAGCCCGTTACCGTCAAGGAGCCTACCGTCTCCGACACGGTGCTGATGATACAGGGCATAAAGAAATACTACGAGCAGCACCACCACATCAAGGTCTCTGAGCAGATAGCCCGGGAGTGCGCCATACTCTCGGAGCGGTACATCACCGACAGATATCTCCCCGACAAGGCGATAGACCTGCTGGACGAAGCCTGCGCCTTTGCGGCTATCAGAAGCAAGGCGATAGAGGGGGCAAAGGAGACAGCCTACAACTACCAGCTGGAGGAGGATGCGCTTGAGGAGCTGGAGCTCGAAGAGGGCGACACCCCCGACTACGAGAAGATAGGCGAGCAGAAGGTAAAGGTACTGGCTCTGAAGGAGCAGCTTGACAAGCTGAAGGCAGACGCGGACAAGGTGGAAGTAAGCGAATCCGATCTGGCTCACGTAATAGAGGTATGGACGGGCATTCCCGCCAACAAGATAGAGGAGACGGAGTACGCCAAGATACGCGCTCTTCCCGAAGCGCTCTCAAAGCGCGTCATCGGGCAGGACAAGGCGGTGCAGGCTGTCTGCGCGGCTGTAAGGCGAAGCAGAGTACACATGACCAAGCGCATACGTCCCGCGTCCTTCATATTCGTAGGACCCACCGGTGTGGGCAAGACGGAGCTGGTAAAGGTACTTGGCGAGACACTCTTTGACGACACCGAGCCGGTCATCAGAGTGGATATGTCGGAGTACATGGAGCCCCACTCGGTCTCCAAGATGATAGGCTCGCCTCCCGGATACGTGGGCTTCGACGAGGCGGGACAGCTCACCGAGAAGATACGCCGCAAGCCCTACTCGGTGGTGCTTTTTGACGAGATAGAAAAGGCTCACCCGGACGTTATGAACATCCTGCTCCAGATACTGGACGAGGGCGAGATACATGACTCTCAGGGACGGATAGTGTCCTTCAAGAACACGGTGATCGTCATGACCTCCAACGCCGGCTCCACCGACAAGGACACCGGCGTGGGCTTCAACAAGACCGAGACTGAGGTCACCCGGGACAGAGCACTGAACGCTTTGCAGAAAATAATGCGTCCCGAACTTCTCGGACGTATAGACGAGATAGTGGTGTTCAACCCGCTGACCGAAGAGGACTACGCGAAGATCGCGGGGCTGATGCTGAACGAGACAAGAGAAGCGCTTGCAGAGCGTGCCATAACCCTCAGCTACACCGACGCGGCGCTGAAGCTCATCGCAAGGAAGGCTTACGGTCACAAGCTGGGCGGGCGCGACATCAGGCGCGTTATCCGCGAGCAGGCAGAGGATAAGCTTGCGGAGATCATCATAGACCGCGGCGAGGGCGCTATAGGCATGGCGCTGATAGACGCCGACGGCGAGGATATCACCGTAAAGGCGGAGTAAAAATATTCGGGCGCAGACATCATCTGTGCCCGTGTTTTTTGGAGAATGATATGTACATTACAGAACAGACCAACCCCCGGCTCCCCTATCTTCGGGACAAGACAGGGAAGCTCACCCACCGCCCCGGGTGCTATCTGATGAAGGACGAGGGCGGGACGATCATATACGTGGGCAAGGCGAAGAACCTGAAAAACCGGGTGAGCTCCTACTTCCGCAAGGGGCAGGATCATCTGCCGAAGGTGTGGAAAATGGTGTCGCTGGTGAACGACTACGACTTCATCGTCACCGACAGCGAGTTCGAGGCGCTGGTGCTGGAGTGCTCGCTGATAAAGCAGTACTCCCCCAAGTACAACATCATGCTCAAGGACGACAAGGGCTACAGCTATATCCGGGTGTCCGGCGAGGAGTACCCCCGCATTACGGCGGCGCTCCAGAAGGAGGATGACGGCGCACAGTACATCGGGCCCTACATCAGCTCCTGGGCGGTAAAGCAGGCGGTGGAGGAGGCGAACCGGGTGTTCATGCTCCCCACCTGCAGCAAAAAATTCCCCCGGGATATAGGCAGGGAGCGCCCCTGTCTCAACTTCCACATCAAACGGTGCATGGGCGTGTGCAGGGGGAAGGTCTCACGGGAGGAATACAACGACGCCGTCAGGCAGGCGGTGGAATATATAAAAAGCGGCTCGCGTGAGAGCGTCAAGCGGCTCACCGAGCAAATGGAGCAGGCGGCGGAGACTCTGGATTTCGAGCTTGCCGCAAAGCTCCGCGACAGGATAGCCGCCATAACGAAGGCTGCGGAAAACCAGAAGATAGTCACCGAGGGGATAAAGGATATGGACATCTTCGCGGTGGCGGTGAACAGCGAGACTGCTTACGGCAGCGTGATAATGTACCGTGGCGGGAGGCTGTTCGACAAGTCCTCGGCGCCGCTGGGCATGGCTGACGAGGGTGCGCGTATGCGGGAGAGCTACATTCTGGAGTTCTACTCGGCGCGGAGCGAGATACCCCGGGACATTCTTCTGGACGAGCCGATAGACGATCCGGAGCTGATAGAGCGATATCTGTCGGAGCGGTGCGGACACCGGGTGCGGATATCTGTCCCCCAGCGGGGTGACATGGTGCGGCTGACGGAGCTTGCCCGCAGCAACGCGGAGGAGCAGCTCTCCATAAAGGTAGGGCGCACCGGCAGGGAGATCGCGGCGCTGGAGGAGCTTGCAAAGGCGCTGGGGCTGGAAAAGCCGCCCCGGTTCATCGAATGCTACGATATCTCGAACTTCGGCTCGTCGGACATGACCTGCGGCATGGTGGTCTACGAAAACGGACGTCCCTGCAAGAAGTTCTACCGCAAGTTTTCGATAAAGACGGTGACGGGGCAGGACGACTACGCCTGCATGAGCGAAGCGATCGAGCGTCGGTTCAAGCGCTACTTCGAGGGTGAGGACGAGGGCTTCTCTACCCTGCCCGATCTGATACTGTTAGACGGCGGACGGGGGCACGTCAACACCATAACTCCGATAGTGCGGAGCATGGGGATAACTGTCCCGATATTTGGACTGGTAAAGGATTCAAAGCACCGCACCCGGGCGGCGACTTCTGACGATCACGAGATAAGCCTTACCGCATACCGCAAGGCGTTCGCGCTGGTGACTCAGATACAGGACGAGGTACACCGCTACGCCATAAGCTACACCAAGGCCAAGCACACCAAAAGCACGCTGTCGCTGGGGCTGACGAGCGTGCGGGGCATAGGCGACAAAAAGGCGCAGAAGCTTATGACGGAATACAAGACCCGCGAAGCGCTCCGGGCGGCGACTCCCGAACAGCTGGCAAAGACCGCCGGGGTGGGCGCGGACATCGCAGAAGCGCTTTACCGGCACATTCACGGAGATGAGGACTAATGGACTACAGACAGCTTATATCCCGCTACAGCAAGCTGGGTCAGCGGGTCAGCGATCTTTCACGGATAGAGTCGCTGATGAGGGCTGTAGGAGACCCGCAGGAGAAGCTGAGATTCATACACATAGCCGGCACCAACGGCAAGGGCAGCGTCACCGAAATGCTTTCAAAGACGCTGACGGCGGCGGGATACAGGACAGGCAGCTTCACATCGCCGTTTATCCTGCGCTACAATGACCGCATACGGATAGACGGCAGAGAGATCGCCGACGCCGAGCTTGACGAGCTTGCGGATATAGTGGACAGCGCGGTGAAGAGTCTGCCGGAGGGGTTCTCGCAGTTTGAGATAACGCAGGCTATGGCTATGCTCCACTATGAGCGGCAGGGCTGCGACTTCGTGGTGCTGGAGACAGGTCTCGGCGGGCTGCTGGATTCCACCAACGTTATCCCGCCCCCCGAAGCGGCGGTGATAACCTCCATAGCCCTTGACCACACGGCTATCCTGGGCGGCACGCTGTCGGACATCGCCCGGCACAAGGCGGGGATAATAAAGCCCGGCTCGGCAGCGGTCTGCTCAGCGTGCGTAGGCGAGGAAGCAAGAGCCGTTATCGCAAAGCAGGCTCACGGCTGCGGCACGGAGCTTATCATTCCCGATATGGACGCCATGACGGTACACCGCTGCGACATCTTCGGCTCGGAGTTCGACTACCGTGGGCTTAGGGGGCTCAGGCTCAGAATGGGCGGCGAACACCAGCTTTACAACGCGGCGGCGGCGATTGAGACTGCGGATATCCTGCGGGCGCGGGGGTACGATATCCCCGAGTCGGCGCTGCGGGAAGGTCTTACGGCGCAGATACCCGCCCGGGTGCAGATACTGCGCGAGACTCCCCCGGTGATACTGGACGGCAGCCACAACCCGGAGGGGCTGTCGGCGCTGTCGAAGATCGCAGAGCAGCTTCCCCGTCCGAGACGTGCGGTAATCGGTATGCTCTCGGACAAGGACAGCGAAAAGGCGGCAAGGCTCATCGCCGGAAGCTGCGGCGAGTTTATCTGCGTGGAGGGCTTCATGCCCAGCGCCCGTCCCGCCGGGGAGCTTGCAGAGCTGCTCACCCGCTGCGGAGCAAACGCCCGGGCGTCTGGCAGGACGCCGGCAGAGACGGTGCGCGAGCTTACTTCCCTGCCGGACGGCTCGCTTGTCATCTGCGGCTCGCTGTATCTTGCAAGCGAGATACTCGCCGCCGGGATATTTTAAAGGAGAGGTGCAAAATGTCACTTGATACACAGGGTCACGTACATTCCACCGAAAGCCTCGGCACGGTGGACGGTCCCGGGCTTCGGTTCGTGGTGTTTCTCGAGGGCTGCCCCATGCGGTGCGCCTACTGCCACAACCCCGACACCTGGAACAGGTCTGCGGGCACGCTGATGAGCGTGGGGGATATCGTGAGGGAATTTACCAAGGTGCAGGAATTTCTGCGCGGCGGCGGTATCACCTGCACCGGCGGCGAACCGCTGGTGCAGGCGGAGTTCACGGCTTCGCTCTTTGAGGAGATGAAGCGGCGGGGGGTACACACCTGCCTTGACACCTCGGGGATAACCTGGGCTGACGAAAGCAGGCGGCAGATGATAGACCGGGTGCTGGACTCCACCGATCTGGTGATGCTTGACATCAAGCATATAGACCCTGAAAAGCACAAATGGCTCACCGGACAGGACAACGCAGCGATAAAGGACTTCGCGCTGCACCTCAGCGGGCGGGGGATACCCGTCTGGATACGGCACGTACTGGTGCCGGGAGTCACCGACGACGAGGCTTCGCTCACCGAACTGGGGCGGTTCATCGCCCGCATAAAGACGCTGAAAGCGCTGGACGTGCTCCCCTACCACACCATGGGCGTGGGCAAATATGAGGAGCTTGGCATAAAATACCGGCTGGAGGGGGTGGAGCCTGCCACCAAAAAGCAGGCTGCCGCCGCAAGGGACGTCATCTTCGCGGGGCTGAAGGCGCAGCTTCGGGAGGAGATACACACCAGGCGAGCCGGACAAGGATAATATAGTCCTATAGGTTGGCTAAAATCGCTGCATAACGCAATTTCGCCGTATTGTTAAAAGAAAAAATTTTTTCTTGGCTATTGACCTGTCCAAAAAAACGTGCTATAATGTAATTGTAACATATTAACAGGGTAAATCATACCCAGAGGTTTATTGAAAGGGTGATAGCTATGCAGAAGAAGTTTTACGTTTCAAAGAATCCTGCCGAAGGCGGCATGGCAGCGCCCGAGTTGGACAGGTTCACTCGCATCGAGAAGCTGAACGCCATGCTTGAAATGGGCTGGACGATAAAGGGATTCAAGAACAGCGACGAGGGCAGTTATTTTCTGCTCGAGAAGCAGCAAGCTTAACAGGACATGAAATATCAAAAGCCGCACTTCCGGGTGCGGCTTTTGTGTTATCTCTTCTTTTCTCTGTCGAGCCTGAACTGCACCGAGCGGCGCAGGTATTCCAGGTAGCTTTCGTCGCGGCACATGGACTTGCCGGGGGTGTCGGAAAGCTTTGCCACGGGTCTGCCGTTGACATACTGCAGCTTGATTACGATATTCAGCGGTTCCACGTCGGTATCGTTTGAACAATAGGTGCCTATGCCGAAGGAAACCTTTGCCCTGTCCTTGAAGTAGTCATAAAGCTTCTGGGCGCGGTCAAAGTCAAGACTGTCGCTGAACAGCAGCAGCTTGGTCTTTGGGTCAACGCCGTATTTCTCGTAGTGGGCTATGATCTTCTCTCCCCACTGGTAGGGATCGCCGCTGTCATGGCGGACGCCGGTGTAGTTGTTCACCATGGAACGGTTGAAGTCCAGCAGGAACAGATCGGTGGTGACGGTATCGGTAAGCGCCGTACCGTTGTCGCCCTCGTACTCGTTGTACCAGTCCTTCATGGCATAGTAGTTGGTGTATGCCAAAGGTATGGAATCTATGCCCTGGTACATCTGCACGAACTCGTGGGCGTAGGTGCCTATGGGAGTGAGCCCGTGCTTCATGGCGTAGTAGACGTCCGAGGTGCCGACGCACTTGTCGGTCTCGGAAGCAAGGCGCTTTATCACCGTATCCTGCCACTCACGGGAGAGCCTGCGGCGGCAGCCGAACTCGGCGAACCTGAATGTATATGTCCCGTCATTGAGCGCCTTTATCTTCTCGTCAAGGCGGCGCTCGGCGGACTTCAGCAGCTCGCTGTAGTCATACCTCATGCGGAAGTATACCTCATTGACTATCTCAAGCAGGTAGATCTCGAACTGCATAGCCGAAAAAAGCGGGCCGTTCACGATGATATCCAGCTCGCCGCTGTCGGAGAGAAAAACGTTCACGTACTCGCGGATAGGTCTCCAGATACGCAGGAACTCCACGTAGTCGTTCTTTATGAAGCGTATCGAGCGGAGATAGTCCTGCTCGGCGTGGTGGAATCTCAGCGTGCAGAGGTGGTCTATCTGGTCATTTATCTCCTGCACCATTTCCGGAGTAAAGACAACGTCCCTGCTGCGGCACTTGAAGTAATACTCACCGCAAAGATCGGTGTGCTTGTGGAATATCACCTGGTTCATGTTGAACTTGTAAAGGTCTGTATCCAGAAGCGAGGTGACTATCGGGTCAAGTTTCATTATACTGTCCTTTCTCAGCCGGAAATGTCGATGTCCGGCGCTATCGTTATATCATAGCCGGGATAAAGCTCTCCCAGCTCCCGGTGGAGTATCTCCAGACCCTCCTTGTGGGAGATATCAAAGCTCATGACCACGTCAAAGCGCATGGTCTTAGCTTCCGTATCGGCATAGAAGGCGTGCAGCTGGAGCGCCCATTGGTGGGACAGCACCGCCTGCTGCACCTTGTTGCGTATCTCAGCAGCCTCATCGCTGCGGGTGTTGTAGGAATAGACTCCCACTCCGGTGAGCACCACGCCGGTCTCCTTAAATACCTTCATCTGCACCCGGCGGGTGAGCAGGTCTGTCTGCTCCACGGTCATGGTGTCCGGCAGCTCAAGATGCACCGAAGCGTAGTCGCGGTCAGGCCCGAAGTTATACAGGAACAGGTCATATGCGCCCCGCACCTCCGGCTCCTCGGTAAGCAGCTGCTTGATCCTTTTCACCGTATCCGGATCGGCGCGTCTGCCGAGGATATCGTCCAGCGTTTCTGAGGTCATCTCTATGCCCGACTTTATGATGAACACGGCGATGAGCAGACCCACCCATGCTTCAAGAGCTATGCCCGCTGTCAGATATATTATCGCCGACAGCAGCACCGAGGCGGATATCACCGCGTCAAAGGAAGCGTCCTTGCCGGAGTTTTGCAGCGCCGGGGAATTGGCTTTTCTGCCCTGTGCGCTGACATACCGTCCCAGCAGCAGCTTGACGATTATCGCCGAGGCGACTATCATGAGCGTCACCGCCGAGTAGCTGGGCTTCACCGGTTCGAGTATCTTCTTCACCGACTCGGTAGCCGCCGTGATTCCGGCGTAGAGTATTATGCCCGCCACCACCAGAGCGCTGAGATACTCCGCTCTGCCGTGACCCATGGGGTGTTCCCTGTCGGGACGCTTACCGCCCAGCTTGGCTCCCACTATCGTCACCGTGGAGGACAGCACGTCGGACAGATTGTTCACCGCGTCCAGCGTTATAGCGATAGAATGTGAGAGTATCCCCACCGCCGCCTTGAAGCCGGCAAGCAGCAGATTGGCGGCTATCCCCACGATACTGGTGCGGACTATCAGCCGGTTTCGCTCGGCGGCTGACATTCGGTTTTCCAAATCATTCACCCCCAGAAGGTTCAGTAGCTTATCTCCGGCTTGAAGCAGGGCATATACTGGAGCTTGAACTGATTGAGCTTATGCAGCCGGTCTATGCGGGCTTTCTTTGCCTCGTCCTCTATTACGCCCTCGCGGATATATCTGTCCAGCTCGGCGTAGGTAAAGCCCAGGTTATCCTCGTCCGTCTTGCCGCAGAGACCGTCTATCGGCACCTTATCCACCAGAACATCGGGAAGTCCCAGCAGTCTGCCTATCTCCTTCATCTCCTGAACGGTAATGAAGGAGCAGGGGCTGAAGTCTCCTGCCTGATCGCCGTAGCGTGTGGAGTAGCCCACCCAGTCCTCCGACAGATTGCAGGTGTTGGCGACTCTGCCGTTGTGGGACTGCGCCACCGCGTAGAGCGTAGTCATGCGCACCCGGGGCGGGATATTGGTGAGGGTCTGCACCGACGGCTCAAAGGGGAGCGCCGACTTTACGCCCTCCACCGCGTCCTTTATATTGACAGTATAGCTCTTGATACCCAGGTGGTCAACCAGGAGCTGTGCCATGTCGATATCATGCTGCTCGCCGCAGGGCATAAGCACGCCTATCACCCTGTCCTTGCCGAGAGCCTCGCAGCAGAGCGCCGCCACGATAGAGCTGTCCTTGCCGCCGGATATACCTACCACGGCGCAGCAGTCTCTGCCGTTCTCCTCAAAGAAATCCCGTATCCACTGCACACATTCGTCCTTTACCTTTTTTGCGTCAAACATAGTGTTTACTTCCTTTCGCTGTGAAATGTCATCTATAATAGTATATCACATTACTTTAGGATTTGCAACAGCGGGCGGATAATTTTTTGGGCATCTCTGTTAAATCACCTAATTTTTTCACAAAAATCGGGGGCAGTTGTTAGACCGCTGTTATTATGTTAAAAGATAAAAATTTATTAAAACTATTGATTTTATGAAACAAATTATGGTATAATAAAGCCAAAGCCCATGCTTTGCATGGGCTGCCGGACTTGACGTCCGGCTTGCAGGCTGACGCCTGCGGCTCTATTG
>CACXDI010000218.1 GCA_902766335.1 uncultured Ruminococcus sp.
AAGCCTCACGGGCCTGGAAGAAGATATCGCCGTTCTGAGCGGTACCGCGGAGTACGGGGTGCTCAGGGTTGATAGCTCTGTTTCTGAATTCCTGGATAGCGTCGTAGTCTACCATATCAGCTACGTCTTCCTTGTCCCAGGTCTCGATCTTCTGGATCTCGTGGGAGGTACGGACGCCGTCGAAGAAGTGCAGGAAAGGAACTCTGCCCTTAATGGTGGAGAGGTGAGCAACGGTACCGAGGTCCATTACCTCCTGAGGGTTAGAGGAGCAGAGCATTGCGAAACCAGTCTGACGGCAGGCGTAGATATCCGAGTGATCGCCGAAGATGTTCAGCGCGTGGGAAGCTACGCAGCGGGCAGAAACGTGGATAACGCAGGGAAGCAGCTCGCCTGCGATCTTGTACATATTGGGGATCATGAGCAGCAGACCCTGAGAAGCTGTGTAGGTAGTAGTCAGAGCGCCTGCGGCAAGAGAGCCGTGAACGGTACCGGAGGCACCGGCCTCGGACTGCATCTCGGCTACCTTAACGGGAGTTCCGAAGATGTTGGTCTGTCCCTTTGCCGACCACTGATCGGTCACCTCAGCCATAACTGAGGAAGGTGTGATAGGATAGATAGCAGCGACTTCTGTAAAGGGATACGATGCCCATGCAGCAGCGTTGTTTCCGTCCATGGTTTTCATTTTTCTTGCCATAGTAATGAATCATTCCTTTCGGGATATTTCGGACCAAAGCGACTATGACCGCCTCTGTCCTTAGTATAAACGAGAGCGAATACGCCTTCTGAGCGCACCACCCCATTGTTATTATTATAACACTCTTTTTTTCGTTTGTAAATACCCTTTTGCAAACTTTTTTAATTTTTAATAGCTTTTTTACCTTTAATTTTCCGAGGCGGGGTAACGCGTTTGACAATACGGTATAAATGTGCTAAAATAGACTTACCACTAAAATAATAAGGACGATATCTATGCGGAATATGAGCTACAATAAAAATACTTCCCGGCGGGTGTTGGCGGCGCTGACTGCGGGCGTATGCCTGATAGCGGCGGCGGCTTTTTCCGGCTGCGGAAAAAAGGGCGATCCCGCGTCCACCGGCTACGGCGAGCTTGAGACTCTGCCCACCGAGACCCAGGCGCCTCCCGAGCCTCCCCCTCCCCCGAGAGAGCTTGACGCGCTTGAGGACAGGCTGAACGAGCAGCTGGCGCTGTATGAGGGCAAGTGGTCGGTGTACGTGCAGGATCTTTCCACCGGCAAGGAGTTCGAGATCAATGACCGCAAGGTATATGCGGCGAGTGAGATAAAGCTGTTTGCCATGGCGGCGGCGTACCAGCAGGTAGAGGACGGAAAACTGGCGGCGGTGTCGGTGGACGATGATGTTGAGGTCATGATCTCAGAGAGTGACAACTACTGTTTCAACAAGATACTCAGAAAGATCGGGCTTAAGGAGGTCAACCGCTGGTGCGAGGCTAACGGATATGACGAGACGGAGCAGCATAACGGACTGGCTCCGGCGTCGAATTATTCCGAGGATCTGAAAAACGGCAAGGGACGGAACATGACCAGCGTCAGGGACATGGGCAAGCTGCTGGTGAGCATTTATCGGGGCGAGTGTGTTTCGGCGGAGTGTTCGGAGAAGATGTTAGCTTGTCTGTTAGACCAGCAGAGGCGTGACAAGATACCTGCGGGGCTGCCGAAGGTAGTCAAGGTAGCGAACAAGACCGGCGAGACAGAGGACGAGACCCATGACGCGGCGATAGTATTTTCCGAGGGCGGCGACTATGTGCTTACCATAACGGTAGTCAATCCAACGTTTGCCTGGGACATGAATGACCAGCTGGCGGAGGTATCCGAGACGGTGTATGACTATTTCAACGGCATACCATTACCGGAGCTTGCTTCCGACAGTTCGGAGGAGGATTAAAAAGCAATAACGGCGATACCTTATCGGGTATCGCCTTTTTTGTGCGGGTTAACTTTGTGGGGCGGGGTTGGATAGAGAGTGCAGAGATTCGCCTTA
>CACXDI010000219.1 GCA_902766335.1 uncultured Ruminococcus sp.
ACCCTCGGCGGGCGGCGTGTAGTCCTCCATTTCGTACCGGGTGCTGACGTGAATATGTGCTATATGCTCGTCCTCGTCGAAATAGACCTTGTTAGGGAAACCGTCGTAAGCTATGTCAGGGCGGTTCGTGCGAATCGCATGATAGATCTCCAGCGGCGTGTATTCATAGGAATCTTTTTTCATTTTGTACCTCCCGATTTTGGACAATAAGAATTTCAAAATTTTATTTGCAATAATTGTAGTTCTAATATTTATTGTACAAAACTATTGCAATTTTGTCAAGGGGGTGGTATAATAAAATTGAGCTCAAACGAAGATTGTTTCGGAACATCACAGGGAAGGAGAGAGGCAGTATGCAGATGTAGCACAGCGGGTACATTATTCGATTATGATCCCAATCGGGGAAATGGGTTCGGAACAAAATGATGATTTCGTTCCTTTTTACCCTCGCGCAGAACCGGTTCCAGTAGGTACATTTTCGATAAAATGTACCTAAGCCGATAAGGAGAGGATTCCAATGTAAATATAGAGCCCATACGGGGAAAAAAGAAAGATTGATAATAGGCAAATTTCCGGCTAAGAATAGCAAGTATAGAAAGCGGTGCATACTTTACCACTTTCTTCCAAATCGGTGCTTTTCGCACCGATTTGGCTGTTAAGGGAACCCGTTGCCCTTAACCCTTGCTGTCTGTCGGCATTGCCTAAAACCTTGATTATTGAAAGAATGGAGGAAATAGCTATCGAGGTACAAAATCGTAAAAAAGTCCGCAAAGTGATCCGCCTCTACGGAATGGAGTGGGACAAGGTGAACGCCGATGCGAAGGAGCACTGCACCAAGCTTGGGACTTACCTGCGGTATGCCGTGCTGAATAATCAGGCGTACTTCTATAAGATCGACCCAAGTGACACGCTCGATGAAATGCGGGCGATATCAAAGTCGATCAATACTCTTGCAAAGAAGTTCAACGAAGTCGGGTACATAAGTGCAGACGATGTTGCACGTCTGAAAGATGACGTTGCAGCTTTGGGAGATATACTGAACGGCTTCATTTCGCAGATAAAGCCAATAAAGATAAACTGATGACAACAAAACTTGATTATGAAAGGAAACTATATGCCAAGAAAGATAACAGACAATGTTTTAAAGGACAGACGCGACCTGTGCATAAAGAAGATCGAGGTGGCTGAGGCTAAACGTATTCAGGAGCTGCGCAAAAACCACAGCTCTCTGTTTAAGAAGATAGACGAGCTGGACGGCAAGAATACTGTTGAAACGCAGAGCGAAGTATCACCGATTTCGGAAAGCGAAGCAGTCATGGAAGAACCCACAGAAAGCGAGATCAACGATGGCTACTACATGAGCGAGTCAGAAGAAACCTGTCCGGGCGAATACACGGAGTAACGTTGACAGCATAAACTAAAATCTAAATAGAAAGGACTGAGAAAAGAATGAAAGTACGCGTAAACTATATCCTCATTAGCGCATAACTTTTAGAATTATGGAGGATATATTATTTGAGTAGAATTATAGAGACAACAGAAAAAGAAAAGGAGTATTTCATTCATAACAAAACGAGAATAATCATCACTGAGCATTTCAACGAAAACGGCAAGTCCTTCATAGAGCTTGTCGGGAATGCTATCGAAAGAAACGCTACGGTGGATTCTCACACTATTATAAAGGACAGAAAAATATCGTAATTAAATCTTGATTTGAGCCCGCACTTGTGGTATAATGTAGTTATACAGAATATTGTAAGTGCGGGTGAAAAATCAAAGGAGGTCAAAAATGAGAGAACCCACTTACAATAGCGCAATATATTTAAGACTTAGCCGAGATGATGAATTGCAGGGCGACAGCTCAAGTATCAAGACGCAGCGGCAAATGCTTCGCAAGTATGCAGCAGACCATAATATCAATATCTATGACGAATATATTGATGACGGCTGGTCGGGAACGAACTTCGACAGACCCGATTTCAAGCGCATGATTGGTGATATTGAGGACGGAAGAATCAACTGTGTGATCGTTAAGGATCTGAGCCGACTCGGTCGCAATTACATCTTGACAGGACAATACACCGAGCTTTATTTTCCGAGCAAGAATGTCAGGTTCATAGCAATTAATGACAACGTTGACAGTATAAACGGAGACAACGAGTTTGCACCATTCAAGAACATCATAAATGAATGGTACGCCAGAGACATCGGAAAGAAAATACGTACTGCCTTTCAGACTAAGTTTGCAGAAGGAGAAAGATTCTGTGCGTATGCTCCGCTGGGTTACAAGAAAGATACTGAGCATAATAACAGACTTGTAATTGATGAAGAAACACGTTGGGTCATAGAGAAGATATTTGCATTGGCGATAAACGGAGTAGGTGCATCAAGAATAACCAAATCACTTATTATTGAAAAAGTCCCTACACCCGCATGGTTCAACTATCAGCGTTACGGCACGTTTTCTCACGTTTTTGAGGGTCAGCCCGAAGAAAAGCGGTATATGTGGACGATAAGTCAGGTCAAGAGCATACTCAAAGACGAAACCTATATCGGAAACACCGTTCATAACAAGCAAAGCACTACCTCGTATAAAAGCAAAAAGATATCCCGAAAGCCCGAAAGCGAATGGCTGCGCGTAGAGAATACTCATGAGGGGATAATCAGCAAGGACGATTTCGCAGCGGTTCAGGAGATGATAAAGTCTCGCCGCAGGCAAACCTCAAATGGAGCCACACAGATATTTGCCGGACTTGTCAAGTGTGCGGATTGCGGTTGGTCGCTTCGGTTCGGTACAAACAAGCTAAAGAACGATTCGTATAGCTTTTTCTCGTGCAGCAAATACGGTCAGATGGGTAAAATACACTGCTCCATGCACTACATAAGATACGATACCTTATATGAGTATGTGCTTTCAAGAATTCAGTATTGGGCAAGTGTGGCACAAAACGATGAAAATGCCCTGCTTGAAAAGCTGGTTAAAAGCAGCGATAAGAATCTTGCAGCTTCAAGAAAAAGGGCAGTATCAGATTTAAAGAAAGCAGAGAAGCGTCTGAAAGAATTAGACTCGCTGTTCACCAAACTGTATGAGGACAGAGTTGCAGACAAGATCAACGAGCGCAACTTTAATATGCTCACCGCCAAGTATCAGCAGGAGCAGGACGAGGTGCAGGAGCAAATTGATTCGCTGAATAGGGTGCTCAAGGAAGAAAAGGAAGATGTCAGCAACAAAGAAAAGTGGATAACACTTATCAAGCAGTACACCGATCCGAAGGAGCTGACGTCACCAATGCTTAACTCACTCATTGAAAAGATAGTCGTTCACGAAGCGTTCAAAACCGAGGACGGCATGAAGGAGCAGGAGGTCGAGATATTCTATCGGTTTATAGGGAAGATCGACTGAAAGACGAAATCTATGTCCTTAACTATGGGAATCCGGAGATTCGACACCTGACTTAGAGAAGCTCGTTGCTATGAGCGATCTGTTCGATATATCCCTTGACGAGCTGGTGCTGGACAAGGCTCCCGAGCCCGAGCAGGTACCCGTAAAGGCAGACCTCTACACCGATATCAAGGAAAACGTCCTCACCGACGACAACAAGCAGAAGGCTAAGAAGGGCTTGAAGATAGCGGCTGTCATCGCGGGAGTGATAGTTCTGCTGGATTTTTTGACAATGATCGTTTACGTTATCGTAAACGGCGGGTTCCCTAAATAAAACAGACAGAATGAAAGAGCAGTACCGGAAATATCACGGTACTGCTCTTATTGTCTTGTGTCCGCAGGGAAAGCACCGGTCAGCCGCGCCGGAAGGCTTCCTCGGCTTTTTTCTGTATCTTCAGCGCCGACTCTCTGTTATAGGTGCCGCCGAAGAAGGTGTTTTTGCCGGAGCCTTTAGCCTTGTACAGCAGCTCGTCTGCCTGACGGAGCATCAGCCTCAGATCGTCATGCAGCAGGTTCTGACCGAAAACATAGCCCGCCGAGAAATGCACCGGCAGTCTTTGGGTCTCAAGATATATCTCCTCAAGCCGCGATTCCAGGTCTTTTACCAGCGCGTTGAATTCGTCCTCGGGGATACCGGGATAGATCACCATAAATTCATCGCCGCCGTAGCGGTAGCTGTACTCGGCTCCGAAAAGGTCAACCAGGGTGTCGCCGGTCTTTTTCAGCAGATAGTCACCCACCGAATGACCGTAGTTGTCATTGACTCCCTTGAAATCGTCGATGTCCAGCATCATTATATGTATATCCTGCTCGATGTACTTGTCGTAATCGCGGCGCAGGGCGAAGCGGTTTTTTACGCCGGTGAGGGAATCCCGTATGGTGGCGGCTTCAAGTGTGGTATTGTCGTCCTTGAGCTTCTTGTTCAGGTCATTGAGTTCCTCGATATACTTTTTCTGGTGCTCGATGAGCTGCCCGAAGGTGTGTGAGAGCACACCCACCTCGTCATCGCCGTAATGCTCAAGCTCCACATCGTAGTTACCGTCGTTCACCTGCTTGGCGGCTTCGGTGAGCTTGCGAAGCGGCTTGGTCAGCTTTTCGGCAAAGCGCATGGTGAGCAGGACGGCGACTATCAGCAGTACGGCTGATACTATGATTATCTTTTTTATAAGCGATTTCCAGTTGCCGTTTATCTCCGAGACGGGAACGCAGACGTTCAGTCTCATCCCGTTGCTGAGCTTTGCCCATACGCCCAGCTTCTGTTCGCCTTCAAAGGTGTATCTTACCGAATTTTTCTGCCCGAGAAGTCCGGCGGGGACTTTAGGCTTGTTTTCGTCGGTGAGCTTTGAAATGTCGATGTTCGGGTGATAGATTATATTGCCTTCGTCGTCATTTATGAAGGCGTAGCCGTTGTCGAACAGTTTTATGTTGTCCACCTGGTTTGCCATGGTGGAGTAGTCAAGCTCTATGCCGATTACTCCCACAAAGGTCTTTCCCATATACACTGGCACGTTGTATGACAGCACCAGAACGTCCAGATTATCGGTGACGTAGGGGGAGAGCCAAACGTCCTTGCCGAGATTCTTCGGAACGGTGTACCACACCAGCTGAGAGGTATCGGTGGTGTCGTACTTGGTTATATCCGTGACCTCATGGGGCGCGAAGCCCTTGCCGTCAACATCCACATACCAGAAGCCCTCCGTATTGGACGAGATATCGGGGTCTATGCGGTAGTAGTAGGTGAGCACGCCGTTTGTGTTCTCGGCTATCTTGTTAAAGATATTCCGTGTGCGGTCAACGTGTTCGTCCAGCTGGTCAAGACCGTTCATATCCAGGTCAGCCTCGGCGAAGGAGGACACCATAGCCACCGACTGTTCAATGCTCTCAAAGTAGTGGTCGAGGTTTTTCTCGCCTGTCTCGCAGAGCATCATGAGCATTTCCTCGGAGTCGTTGTTTCCGAGCTCCTTTATAGAGCTTATACCGAAGATCGTCGCCGCCGTGATAGCGATAACTATGGCTGTCACGGTCAGCAGGGTTATTTTAGTTCGTATTGATCTCATTCTGATCGCCTCTTGGGGTCTTTGCGTAATGTCTCATCTGTGCGGCGTCACAGCCGTATATACATATTATACCATATTCTGACCGGATAGTCAATCGCCGGGAGAGGGATTTTACAAAAACAAGCTGAAAATATCAGGAAAGGATAGCTTGCAGCGGCGCAAAAAGCTCCGGGATAAACCGGAGCTTGTCTGTTATTTTTTGTTCTTTTCCTGCTCGGCAAGCTTTGCCTGCTCGTACTTCTCCTTGTGGTGCTTCAGCCGGCGGAGACCGTAGTTCTCCTTTATCTCCGTCTTGCCGCGCTCTATGGCGAGGGCGTTGTCGGGGACGTCCTTGGTTATGGTGGAGCCTGCCGCCGTATATGCGCCGCTGCCCACCTTGACGGGTGCCACCAGATTTGTGTTGCAGCCGATGAATGCGTTGTCGCCGATCTCGGTGCGGAACTTCTTGTCGCCGTTGTAGTTGACGGTGACTACGCCGCAGCCGAAGTTGACATTAGCGCCCACGTCGCTGTCGCCCACATAGGTCAGGTGCGCTACCGCCGTGTACTCGCCTATGGTGGAGTTCTTTATCTCCACAAAGTCGCCGATCTTGGCGCCCCGCTTGATGTGACTGTTGGGTCTGAGCTGGACGAAGGGGCCTATCTTCGCGCCGTCGTCAACGGTGGAGTCGAAAGCCTGAACGCTGTTGAGGGTGACTCCGCTGCCTACGGTGGTGTTCTCGATTATGCAGTTGGGACCTATCTCGCAGTTCTCGCCGATAGTGGTGCTGCCGCGAAGCACTACCCCCGCGTGTATAACGGTGCCCTTGCCGATAGTAACGCCGGTGCCTACCGACACGCCGTCGGTGCAGGTAAATTCCACTCCGTTGTCAAGGTGTCTGCCGATGATCTCGGCGCGTGCCATGTCGTTGAGAGCAAGCAGCGCACGGCGGTCATTTGCCCCCAGCACCACGCTGGGATTGTGCGAGGTGAACGCCTCAGCCTTTCTGCCCTTGGCTATCAGCAGCTCTATGCAGTCGGTGAGGTAGTATTCGCCCTGGGAGTTGTCGTTGGTAAGCTCGCCCAGCACCTCCAGCAGGTCGGCTGTCCTGAACCAGTAGCAGCCGGAGTTGACCTCGGTGACGGCAAGCTGCTCGGGAGTGCAGTCCTTGTGCTCCACGATAGCGCTGAAGCCGTTCTCGCCGCGGATAACACGTCCGTAGCCGGTGGGATCGGGGATATTCGCGGTAACGACAGTCACCGAGCAGCCCCCGTCGGTATGAGCCTTCAGAGCGCCGTTTATCGTCTCGGCGTCGATGAAGGGAGCGTCGCCGTTGAGTATCAGCGTATTGCCGCCGGCGTTTGCCTTGAGGAAATCCTCAGCCTGCATAACGGCGTGACCGGTACCGAGCTGCTCTGCCTGGAGCGCGGTGCTGATATCCGCCCCGGACGCACGTCCGGCGAGGTACTCGTCTATCATGGGCGCGTTATAGCCCTTGATTATGCAGACCTTTTCCAGCTCAGCGCTCTCGCAAGCCTTTATGACCCATTCCAGCATAGGCTCGCCCAGCACGCTGCAAAGCACCTTGGGCTTGTCGGTCTTCATTCTCTTACCCTGCCCGCCGGCAAGGATTATCGCGGTGTTTGTCATTTTATATTACTCCTTTATTTATGGATTGGGTTAGCTTTTTAGCGTAAGTGTTCTTGGGAGTGTCTGCCGTTTTGTATCAATAGAACCCTCCCGTTATGCCGTCGCCGGTATTCGGGTGCATGGCTGAGTAGGCGAGGTCTATGAAGAAGAGGATCGCCAGCGTTATGCATATCACGCGGCGGGCTTTTTTGGGTATCTTCTGGAGCAGGTTGTCGGCGACGGGGGCGATGAAATAGGTCATGGTGACGCCCGCAAAGCCGAACACCAGCACGCCCTCTAAGCATATCCTACCGTTTAAGTTCATGAAGTAGCCGGTGTAGTCCCACCAGCGCATATTCATCAGCTTTTCAAGTATCCACGAGGCGAAGTACTCCACCGTGCCGCAGGCGACGGTTGCGCCTATGAACATGAGCTGGGGAGTCTTGCGCAGGGGGCGCATACCGTAAATGATTATCCAGCCGCCTACGCCGTAGATCGGCAGCCAGGGTCCCAGCATGGTGCCGCGGTTTATGAACTCGCCGTCGTTTATCAGGTAGAAGATGACCTCCCACACCCAGCCTATCAGCGAGAAGAAGAAGAAAAACAGTATCACCGTGTCGCCGCCGTAGCTCCTGTCCCAGTCGGTGGTGAGCCACTTGTGCTGCTCGTGGTAGCGGGTGGGACAGACGTAGTCCGGGTAGCACTCCAGACCCTCGGGGTTTACCGCAAGCAGCGTGTCATACAGCTTGAACTCAAGATTCATGACGGTGCGCTTGGCGTCACGCTGCTCCATGTAGAGCTCGGCGTAGATTATCTCGCGGAAGGGGTCTAAAAACAGCAGCGAGGACATATGGAAGGTAAAGCCGTCCAGAAGCGAATAGGGCAGCAGCGATAGGTCCATTCTGAAGGCGCGGCGCTTGTAGCCGTTCATCAGCTCCTTGGAGAGGGAGAAGGCTTCCTTGCAGCTGAGGTTGGGATTCTCCGCAAGCAGGTATGGTATCATCAGGTACTCGTACCGCTTGTAGAAGCCGCCCACTATGGTGATGTTCCACAGCGTCTGCCGGATAGACCTCACCAGCATGATCCATGCGGTATGCCGGATGTGCCCCGTCTTGAACACGAAGAACAGCCGGTCAGCGCGGGTCTCGGGGTATATCCGGCGCTCTATGAAGTACCGGCACTGACCTATCAGTATGATGTTCTTGAAGAACACCCAGAACAGCGCCGAGACGCCGGTCATGATAAAAATGCCTATCGAGCGGTCAACACGTCCGTTGAAGGCTATCTGGTTGATGCCGTTTATTATCCCGAAGCCCAGAGATCCCGAAGAGGTAGTCTCATTGACGAACACCGACAGGTAGCCCTTGGTGTACTTCTCCGCCGTAGTCTCGGGGCTGAGGTCAACGTCTATGACCTCCAGACCGCCCAGAAAGTCCTCTATTATCTCAAAATTAGTCTTACGCGGCTCGTTCAGCCTGAGCGAGCCTGCCATGTCCACATTCTTATCCCATTCGCTTGCATAGCGGTAGCCGCCGCTTATCAGCACGCTCACTACAAATACTATGACCACATTGAGAAAGTAATGCTTACGCAGGCTCTTAAAGGCGATAGCCCGAAGCTCCTTATTGCTTTTCATATATCATTCCTCAAAGAAAAACCGTTATGCCGCGTTTTCCGGCATACATATTATATTATAGCAAACCTCGCTGGGTATGTCAAGTGTAAAAGTTTTGTAAATCCGCGCAGGGACTTGACAATCCTGTTATTAAAGTGTATAATATGAGGGTACGCAAAAATGAAAATGATTATCAGGTTCAAAAGGTAAGACTATGGAAGAAAAAGAACTGCAAATAGAATGTACCGGCTGCTCTCTGGGGTATGAGGGCGAGACGGTGGTGAGCGGCGTGGATTTTAAGGTACACGCCGGCGATTACCTCTGCATACTGGGCGAGAACGGCTCGGGCAAGAGCACGCTGGTCAAGGCGCTGCTGGGACTGAAATCCCCCAACTCCGGCGAGATAAAGCGGGGCGGCGGCATCGGCGCCGGCGAGATAGGCTACCTGCCGCAGCAGACGGTGGTACAGCGGGACTTCCCGGCTTCGGTGAGGGAGATAGTGCTGTCCGGCTGTCTCGGAAAGACGGGGCTTAGACCCTTTTATAACTCTGCCGAGAAGAAGCTTGCCGCAAAGAATATGGAGCGGCTGGGTATCACCGACCTGGCAAAGCGCTGCTACCGGGAGCTTTCCGGCGGTCAGCAGCAGAGGGTGCTGCTTGCGAGAGCGCTGTGTGCGGCAGACAAGATACTGCTGCTGGACGAGCCGGTGACGGGGCTTGACCCAAAGGCTCAGCTCGATCTTTACGAGCTGATCTCAAAGCTCAACAAAAACGGGATAACTATAATAATGGTATCCCACGATATAAACGCCGCCGTGATGTTTGCGAGCCACATTCTCCACATCGGCGGGCAGAAGCAGCTGTTTTTCGGCAGCAAGGATGATTATGTGGAAAGCCCTATCGGGCGTTCCTTTATCCTCTCGGAAGGCGGTGATATAGATGAGTGATATGATAGCGAAGCTGCAATACTATTTCACCTTCCCCTTCGTGCAGTACGCCATGATCGTGGGACTGCTGATAGCCCTCTGCTCATCGCTGCTGGGAGTGACGCTGGTGCTGAAGCGGTTCAGCTTCATCGGCGACGGGCTTTCCCACGTAGCCTTCGGCGCCATGGCTGTGGCAATAGTCACGGGGATCACCAATCAGATGCTGATAATCATGCCGGTGACGGTAGCCTCGGCGATACTGCTGCTCCGGACGGGGCAGAACACCAAGAGAAAGGGCGACGCCGCGGTGGCGATGATATCCGTAGGAGCGCTGGCGCTGGGATATATGCTGATAAACATTTTCTCCAAGTCGGCGAACGTGGCGGGAGATGTCTGCTCCACGCTTTTCGGCTCCACCTCGATACTCACCCTCACCAAGGCCGAGGTGTGGCTGTGCATTGCGCTGGCGGCGATAGTCATAGCCATATTCGTGCTGTTCTACAACAAGATCTTCGCCGTCACCTTTGACGAGAGCTTCTCGAAAGCCACGGGAGTAAAGTCGGACATTTACAATCTGGTGATAGCCATTATCACGGCGGTCATCATAGTGCTGGCGATGAATCTGGTAGGCTCGCTGCTGATATCGGCGCTGATAATCTTCCCGGCGCTGTCTGCCATGAGGGTGTTCAAAAGCTTTCTGAGCGTTATAATCTGTTCGGCGGTGATATCGGTCATCTGTGCCGGCGCCGGAATGATGATCTCGATACTGCTGTCCACGCCGGTAGGCTCCACGATAGTTACGGCAGATATTGCAGTATTTCTGATATTCTGGATAATATCTCTGTTCAAGAGGGGGTAAGCTGAATGAAGCAAAGACTGATATCTGCACTTGCCGCGCTGACGGCGGCGCTCTGCATAAGCGCCTGCGGAGACACTTCAAACGTTGACAGGATAATAGACGGTTCCTCAAAGACCGCCGAGGATCAGTTTGTGGACGAGATCGCCAAGCAGGCTGAGCAGCAGGCGGAGACCGGGCTTGCGCCGGAGACCTCTGCGCCGCCGCCGCTTCCGGACGTCAATGACTTTGACCCGTCCAACGGCGAGTTCGACGTAGACCTTACCTCGCTGGACGCCAACATGACCTATGCACAGGTCTATGACATGGTGACCAGTCCGGACAATTACACCGGCAAGTATGTCAAGGCTAAGGGGACATTTGCCTACACCCACGACAATGACCGCGACTATTTCGCGGTGATGATAGCGGACGCAACCGCCTGCTGTGCCCAGGGTCTGGAGTTCCGGCTGGCGGGTGCCGACAAGCTCAGCTATCCCGACGACTATCCCGAGGTAGGCGATGAGATAGTCATTACCGGGCATTTCAACAGCTACATGGAAGGGAATTACACCTACATCGAGCTGCTGGACGCCGCCATGGAAAAGGCGTAAGTCTACAGCCATGCAGCGCCAAGGCAAAAAGTTTTAGGAAAGGTCAAGGAATAACCCTTTTTCAAAAGGGTTTTCCATGCGAGGGAATGGGGGCAGAGCCCCCATTTGCAGCGAAGCTGCAACAAAAACCGGCGATACCTTATCGGGTATCGCCTTTTTTGTGCGGGTTAACTTTGTGGGGCGGGGTTGGATAGAGAGTGCAGAGATTCGCCTTA
>CACXDI010000220.1 GCA_902766335.1 uncultured Ruminococcus sp.
CATATCGGTGCCGTCGCCGCCCATGGTGTGCCACCAGGAAAGAGCGAACTTCAGCTGCTCGCGCATAGTCTTTCCGCCTACTACCTCATCGGGGTTGTAGTATTTGAACGCCAGCGGATTTGTGGACTTGGGACCCTCATAGGGTATCTTGGGGATATTGGCAAAAAATTCAGCCATAGTGAAAACCTCCGTTAAAATTATTATAAACTGTCATTTCCTCTCCGAAAGACCGAAAACTCGCACCTGTCTGCCGGAAAGTATTTACATATATATTGTACACAAAACTAATTCCTTTGTCAATGCCTTTTTATGAAAATTCTAATATTTTTCACACACTTTCCGGTATACAGCCGGCAAATGAAAAAGACGGCTCCTTTTGAGAGCCGTCCTGAGCTTATGTTTCATTTTTTGCAAGCTTTCTTCCCCGTCTAAGCCGCAGCGTCTGGATATCCGACAGGACCGCTCCCGCAGCCGCAAGAGACTCAAAGACGTAGAAGCCGCTTCTCACCCACATGATGTCTGCCGGCTCGATCCGGGTCTCGCCGCTGATGATGTACCTGTCTGCCGCATAAAGGCAGATGAACATGACCATATTCCCCCAGAAGCAAAGCCGGATCGCTATCCTTACGGTGCGCCAAAAGGCAAGCCCGCTCCCCTTTACCGTCAGCATGACCGACGAGGCGAACAACGCCGCAAATCCGGCGGCGAAAAGCGTCCCGACAAATATCAGCATAACGGTGAACATTTTCAGCAGTCCGTCGTCGTTCATCACCCTTTCGGTGCTGAACGGCCTGCCACGTTCCTCGGCAAACTCCTTCACCTGTCCCGCCATACGGTACACGTCTACCGTGCTGAAGCTGCTGTAGTCGGCGATATAGTCTATCGTGAAAAGCTTGAAAAGCGGCGTCAGCGCCATGGTGAACGCGATGAGCAGCACCGCTATCACCGCCGCCGTACCGGGAGTGACCTTCATATCACAAGCGCCTTCTTACTGTCTGATCTGTCCGTCGCCGTTTATCAGCCACTTGACGGTGGTAAGCTCCTTGAGTCCCATAGGACCGCGGGTGTGGAGCTTCTGAGTGGAAATGCCGATCTCGGCGCCGAGACCGAACTCCTCGCCGTCGGTGAAGCGGGTGGAGCAGTTTACGTATACCGCCGCCGAGTCTACTCTTTTCTGGAACTCCTCAGCCGAGAACAGGCTCTCGGTGATGATGACCTCGCTGTGACCGGTGGAATACTTGGCGATATGCTCGATAGCCTCGCCCAGGCTGTCAACTACCTTGACGGAGATGATGTAATCGCCGAACTCGGTGGCGTAGTCCTCGTCGGTGGCGGGGGTGACGTTCTCCTCGCCGAGGATCATGGCGGTCATTTCGTCGCCGCGTATCTCAACATTATGCTCGTCCAGCTTCTTTTTCAGCATAGGCAGGAAGTCCTCAGCCACGCTGCGGTGAACGAGGCAGCTCTCCAGAGCGTTGCAGACGCTGGGGCGCTGGGTCTTGCCGTTGTCAACTATGCGGACAGCCATATTAAGATCTGCGGTGGCGTCAACGTAGGCGTGGCAGTTGCCGGTGCCGGTCTCGATAACGGGAACGGTGGCGTTCTGCACTACCGCCTGTATCAGCTTAGCGCCGCCGCGGGGGATAAGCACGTCGATATATCCGTTAGCCTGCATCATCTCAAGAGCGATGCCGCGGTCAGTATCCTCCACTAGCTGGATTATATCCTCCGGGAAGCCCGCAAGCTTCACGGCGCGGCGCATGATGTCCATAAGGCACTTGTTGGAGTTGATAGCCTCCTTGCCGCCGCGGAGGATCACAGCGTTGCCGCTCTTTATGCAGAGCACCGCCGCGTCAACGGTGACGTTGGGGCGTGCTTCATAGATTATGCCGATAACGCCGAGGGGCACTCTAACCTTGCGGAGAGTCATGCCGCTGGGCAGCACTCTGCCGCCGATTATCTCGCCCACCGGGTCTTCCAGCATGGTGAGCTTTTCGCAGGCAGAGGCGATACCCTCTATGCGCTTGTCATCAAGGCGCAGTCTGTCCTGGAGCGACTCGCTCATGCCGCGTGCCTGTCCCGCCTTGATATCAAGCTCATTGGCGGCGATTATCTCCGCCTTAGAGCGTCTCAGCGCGTGAGCGATCTCCAGCAGAGCCTCGTTCTTCTGCACGCTGGAGGCGTTGGCGATCTCGCCCTTGCAGGCTTTAGATCTTGCTGCCATTGTCTGAATGTAGTTCATCGCAAAAACTCCTTTACTGTATATTTATCGTTTCACGAACTTGGTACCCACCGGGATACCGTCGAAGATCTTGTATAGGTTCGCCGGCTCTCTGCCGTTTACTATTATCATCTCCACGCCGTTCTCCATAGCTATCTCGGCGGCGTTTATCTTGGTCACCATGCCGCCGGTGCCCAGCTTTGAGCCGGCGCCGCCCGCGAGCTTGCGTATCTCGCCGGTGATCTCGTTGACCTCCGGGATAAGGCGGGCGTCATGGTACTCGTGGGGGTCTTTGTCGTAGAGACCGTCTATATCCGACATTATTATCAGCATATCCGCCTTGGCGATGCTCGCCACCGTTGCCGCAAGCGAATCGTTCTCGCCCACCTCAAGCTCCAGCTCGTCGATAGCCACCGTGTCATTTTCATTTACTACCGGGATAACGCCCTGCTCGATGACCTTTTCCAGCGCGTTCTGCACGTTGCGGCGGCGGTCCTCTATCAGTATGTACTTGGTCAGCAGGAACTGTGCCACCGTAAGCGAGTACTCGGCGAACTGCTTGTCATACATATACATCAGCTCGCACTGACCGATAGCGGCGCACGCCTGCTTCGAGGGGGTGTCCTTAGGCTTTTCCCTCAGCCCCAGCTTTGCCATGCCGAGACCTATCGCTCCGCTGGAAACGAGTATCACCTCGTGACCCGCGTTGTGGATATCCGCAAGCACCTTGCAGAGCTTCTCCACGCGTCTGATGTTGAGTCTTCCCGTCTTATGTGTAAGCGTAGAGGTGCCAAGCTTTACCACCACGCGCTTTTTATAGTATACAGACATCTTTTACTTCACACTTTCCTTTTCATATTCACCACGTTGCGCGGTGTGCCGTCTATCCATGCCCGGAGATTTTCTGCCACCTCGCGCAGCAGCCTTACCCTTGTCTCTATGGGCGCCCAGGCGATGTGCGGGGTGATACCGCAGTTCTTTGCGCCGTAGAGCGGACAGTCGGCACGCATCGGCTCTAAGGTGAGAGCGTCCAGCTTTGCCGCCGCTATCACTCCTTCATCAAGAGCCTCCGCAAGCGCCGCTTCGTCTATCAGACCGCCCCGGGCGGTGTTTATCAGCAGAGCCTCCGGCTTCATCAGCCGCAGAGTGTCTGCATTTATCATCTTCTCGTTATCGGCGGTGAGAGGACAGTGCAGGCTCACCACGTCGGAACGGGAGAGCAGCTCCTCCAGGCTCACCGTCTCGGTGCCGTCTGTTACCCTTGCGGGAGTGCGGGTGTGGGTGATGACCTTCATTCCAAAGGCTCTGCCTATCTCTCCCACGCGGCTGCCGATATCTCCGTAGCCCACTATTCCCAACGTCCTGCCGTAAAGCTCGGAGGTGGGGATATAGAACCGGGAGAACAGCTTGTAGTCTATCCAGCCGCCCTCTGCCGTGTCCTGCTGGTACTCTGCGGCGCGGCTGTAGTAGTCGAGCATAAGCGCGAAGGTGTGCTGCGCCACCGCGTAGGTGGAGTAAGCCGGGACGTTGCAGACCACCGCTCCCCGCCTGTCGGCGGCGTCCAGGTCTATGTTGTTATATCCCGTTGCGAACAGCCCCACGTATTTCAGGTTCGGGCAGGCGGCAAAGACCTCCTCGGTGATAAGGCACTTGTTGCAGATGACAGCGTCCGCGTCGCCGATAGCCGAAGCCACCTCATCATTGGGCGTGAAGCCCAGCACCTTGCTGTCGGCAAGCGCCGTAATGCCGTCCAGCGAGACATCACCCTTGGTGACCGTCTCGGAGTCGAGTATCGTAAGCTTTATCTTCTTTTCCATGCTCAGTCCTCGAAAGCGTTATCCACCGGATTGGAATCCTTTTCCGCCTCGGTGCGCTCCGCTTCTTTCTGACGTGCGTTCTCCTTGTCGGTCTCCGCATCTGCCGCGGCGGCTTCTGCCTTGAGCTTTTTTCCGTAGGGCAGGTAGACCACGAAGGCGGCTATCAGCACCAGCGCTTCGATTATCCCAAGCACTCCCACCGCGCTCTGACCCCGGCATACGGGAGTCTGGGTGAGGAAGGTAAGGTCGATTGCAAGCATTATCAGTATGTAATGCCATGAACCGCGTCTGTAGAACTGTAACAGATACACTATAGTCGCGATAATGCAGAACACAAAATGTGCCGTAGCCGAAAGCGGTGTGAAGATATTCTGCATTCCCGTTTCGGCAGCAAGTAAACTCAATTCCATTTCATATCTCTCCTTTATATATCATGCCGTACCGGCAAGCTTCTGACGGAACACCTCTTCCGAAAGCCTGCGGGTGCGGTCAAGCTTTTGCTGAAGCGGGACTGTTCCCGCGTACTGCGCCGCGCTGTCTGCCTGCTCCCTGGCAAGCTCCAGGCGCCCTGTATCCAGATAGCAGAGGGTGAGCGCCATTTTGACCTCGCATATCACATCTGCCGCCGGCTTGCTGTCCAGCGCCTGCATGAACAGCGCCTCCGCGCGCTTTATGTTGCCGCAAAGATATTCATAGCAGCCCAGCGTATGCTTTACCGACGCGGATATCGCCTTAGAGGACGCGGTGTACAGCCACGGCTGCGCCTTTTCAAAAATGCGGTCAGCAGCCTCGCGGTCTCCGCCTGCCACTGCGGCGTACAGCAGCGTGTTGTAATAGATCTGCTTCTGCCCGCGATCCAGGTCATTTACCTCCAGCTTTTCAAGTATCTCCAGACCCTCCTCGGTATGTCCGCCGTCTATGAGCGACTCCGCAAGGGTAAGGCGTGCAGCTGTGGGGTATCCCCGCTTTATGCAGGCGTCATGCCAGCGAAGCATTACCGCGTAGTACTCCTTAGAGTAGCCCTCGGTCTCAAGCACCTCTCTTAACCGCAGAGCCGGCAGTCGCGGGGCGCGGGTCTTTTCGATAAGGAATATCCCCGACACCGTCACCAGTCCCAGGTAGATCAGCGACGAAACGCTCCTCTGTCTGATGCCGGTCACGCCTGCAAGATCGGCGGCGATAAGGATAAGCTGAGTGCAGACTATCGAGAAAGTGAGGCTACACAAAAGCAGCTTTATGACCTTCTTCATCTGTTCAGCCCTCCCTTCATCGCTTTATCCGGTTATCAGCTTCTCGGCGTCCTCTGCATTGTCGGATATTATCATCACCCAGAGCCCGCCGGCAGAGAATATCCGCGCCTTCTCTATCTTTTCGAGCTCCGCCGGCGCGTAGCCCTCGAAGTCCTTATAGCGCCGCTGCTTTCTGTCCTCAAGCAGCTGACGGCAGTCGGCGTCTGTACTTGACAGCACCGATATCTCATCGGCTGAAGCGCCGCTGGAAACGAACATTATCCCGCCGTCGGTAAACTTCTCCGGCGGCTCGCCGTACAGCTTTTCGCAGGCGTTTGTGAACACATCGCCGCCGAAGTCGGCTCTCTCGTCCAGCTGAGGACAAAGCCCGCTGTCCCGCAGCTTGTCGAGTATCCCGGCTGCCGTAAGCTGCTCTGTCTCCGACACGGAGGCGGGAGCGGCGCTGTCCTTAGTCTCATCGCTTTTTCCGCAGGCGCAAAGGCTCAGCGCCATGACTGCGGCTATTATCAGAACAGATGTCCTGTATATCTTTTTCATATCAGTATCTCTTTCACTTTACCGGCGGGTCTTCAAGCGAGCCTATCTTCACCATGAGCGGGTAGATATAGACCATTATGAAGGTAACAGCCGCCGTAAGCATTATCATCACGGTAAGCACCTTATCCAGCACCGCCGTGCTGCCCAGCTTCGCAGAGAAGAGGGTGTACAGCACCAGAAACGCGGCGCCAACAAGGGATATCACGACTCCCGCCGCGAAGCCCTTCGGCACCATAGACACGGTGACTTCATTTTCACCGGCGGGCAGGTCTATCTTTATAAAGTCGGAGAACACACGGTCAAAGTCTGTCCTTTTTCCGTTGACCTTTACCACCAGTCCGTCATTATACGGCACGCTGATAAAGCAGCTCTTCTCTTCATCGAGCTTCACCTTGCCGCTGAGTCTGCCGCGATCCTTAGTCATGCCTATGCCCTTTACGTTTTCGCAAAGCTCGGCAAAGCGTCCGGTGTCAAGTCCGAAAAGCCCCAGCGAACGGCAGTCCACCGGCTTCTTGCAGACCACTTCAACGGTAAGGACGCAGTCGGAATACTCTCCCAGCGCGTAGACTCCGTTGACGCCGCCCTCGGGATAGCTATCGCGCACCGTTTCGTTATTGATCTTTATTTTGAAGGAATCATACACAGGCTCGGAAAGATGATTGGAAAATTCATCGTAGCAGTCGAAGTATATCTCGCGGCTGCCCTTGATATCCAGCTTATATACGAGTGAAGCGCCGGCGTTGAGGTGATACCTGCTGCCTTTTTTCTCTATCGTATCATCCGGAGTGTATCTCACTATTATCTGCTCGCCCAGCAGCTTCTGACTGAGCGTTTCCTGGACTGACGTGCGGTCAGCATTATCGGCGAAGTATTCGCAGTCGTCCAGCGAGCCCTTGTCCACCAGTATGCCCATGGGCATACACTGGGGGAACTTGTGTATAAATCCGGCGTCGGAGCTGTATATCTCCTCGCTGCCGTTGCAGCCGCCGTTTATCTCATAGCCTATCGACAGAGCGGCGTCGGAAAGGCGTGTGCCGCCCACCGAGCCGGTCTCCATCCAGACTCCGGTGTAGCCCCACATACGCATAGCTTCCATGTAGTCTCTGTCATTGAGCGAGGTGTAGTGCGCTATCGAGTTGTACCCCAGAGCGCCTATCATATTGTTGTTAAATACCTTTGAGAAGGATTTGACGCGGGCAAACTCCCCCTCGTCTATCCTGCCGGCAAGGTCATACACCCGTCCCTGCGCGGCGTTCGTCTCCTCGTTGCGCTCGGAGGAATAGGTGATATATATGCCGGAGTTCACCGACGCTTCCATAAGAAAGACCACCGTACAGAGCAAAAGGAAGATGCTCTTTGCAAACAGTCCTCTGCCGTAGAAGAACCTCAGCACGCCGTATGCCACAAGGGTCATCAGGAATATGCCGAGTATCAGTTCAAAGGATTCGTTATTGCCCCAGAGGGTGTAGGCGTATCTGCTTATCTTCTCGTCATTTGCAAGGCGGGTGACATAGCCGTAGCGGTAGCAGCCGTACATCGCAAGCGCCGAGCAGACCGCCGCCACCAGGTATCCCGGTATGCTCTGCTTTCTCTCGGGAGCATTTTCCAGCGCATACGCCGAGCAGTACAGCAGAAGATATATAGTCATAAAGCCGTAGCGGCAGGGGAAGGACATATAGTTTCCGGTATGCCACATCTTGTTTATCGGCTCTATAAAGAACGGTATCAGGGTGAGCCCCAGCATTATCAGCCAGCGGTCATTAGCCTTGGTGCGCTCGCGTCGGGAAACGAGGTCAGAAGCGACTATCACGATCGGGAAGCAAAGACACATGAGCATCGGCAGTATAGTAAGGTACGCCGACTGCATCTTCGCCTTTTCCAGCGTTTCATGGACAGTCGTGAAGCCTCTGCCGGAGCGGGTGTACTGTATCAGCGAGGGCAGCCACACGAATGCCGTCAAAAGCGCTGCAATGAGCGATCCCGCGAACAGCTCCCGGCAGACCGCGAAGGTGCGCTCCTTTTTATAGTTCTGCGCCACATACACCGCGATATACAGCAGTATGAACACCACCACCATATAGCCTATATAATAGTTGACTATCATGCAGGCGGACAGCACCAGCGTATACATCAGCGGCTTTTTCTTTACCGCAAGACGCTGAAGTGCCATTATCAGCAGCGGGAACAGATACATCATGTCCAGCCATATAATGTTCTGGTAGTACATCATAGTGTAGCCGCAGAAGGGATACATTATGCTGAGCAGCACTATCGTCAGCGGATCCAGGTTCTTTCTTGTACGGGTAAGGCATACAGAGGATGTGAGGGCGCAGGTCATAAGCTTGAGTATGACCAGCACGTTCATGAACATCATCATGTTTTCCTTAGGCACGAACTTCACCAGCAGGGTGAAGGGGCTTGCAAGGAAGAAGAAGAACACGCCGTAGAAATTCATTCCGCCCGAGTCGGCGAAGTTCAGGAACATGGAGCTTTTGCCGTCCAGGATATCCTTGAACTGATTCATCAGCGGCACTACCTGCTGAGACATATCGCACCAGGAGATCGAGCGCGTACCGTAGGGGTACATCCCGGCGTCCTTGAATATGTGCAGCAGCAGCAGCATGACGAAAAGCGGCGGTACCGCGATCGTCAGGAATCCCTGTGCCGGCTTCAGCGTCTCCCTGATCTTTTCCAGATAATTATTGTTTTTCATTAGATCCTGTCTGCAATAGCTGTACCCATTTCCGAGCAGCTGAGCTTCACGCAGCCCTCTGCCATTATATCACCGGTGCGGAGACCGTCGTCGAGTGCCTTTTCTACCGCAGCCTCAACAGCGTCTGCCTCCTCGGTCATGTCGAAGGAGTAGCGGAGCATCATAGCTGCCGAAAGGATAGTAGCTATCGGGTTAGCCTTGTTCTGACCCGCGATGTCGGGAGCGCTTCCGCCGGAAGGCTCATAGAGACCCAGCTTGGTCTCGTTCATGGAAGCGGAGGGCAGCATACCGATAGAGCCGGTTATCATCGAAGCCTCGTCGGAGAGGATATCGCCGAACATATTCTCTGTCACCATAACATCGAACTGTGCGGGATCGCGGACAAGCTGCATAGCGGAGTTATCCACCAGCATATGCTCGAGAGTTACCTCGGGATAGTCCTTTGACACCTCGTTTACCACCTTTCTCCACAGTCTGGAGGAATCGAGGACGTTAGCCTTGTCAACGCTGGTGACCTTCTTGCGGCGCTTCATCGCCACCTCGAAAGCCTTTATCGCTATCCTTCTGATCTCATTCTCGTTGTAGGAAAGAGTATCGACAGCGGTCATAACGCCGTCTACCTCCTCGGTCTTGCGGGCACCGAAGTACAGACCGCCGGTAAGTTCACGCATGATGAGCATATCAAAGCCCTTGGCTGAGATCTCCTCCTTCAGCGGGCAGGCACCGGACAGCTGGGGATAGAGCAGGCAGGGACGGAGATTGGCAAAGAGACCCAGCTCCTTGCGGATCTTCAGCAAACCTGCTTCGGGACGTAAGTTTGCGGGCAGCTTATACCAGGGAGAGGTATTCGTATCGCCGCCGATAGAGCCCATGAGCACCGCGTCGGACGCCTTGCAGCGTGCGATAGTCTCGTCGGTGAGCGGCTCGCCGTAAGCGTCTATCGAGCAGCCGCCCAGCAGCAGCTGATCATACTCAAAGGTATGTCCGAACTTAGCGGCTACCTTATCGAGCACCTTCATAGCCTCGGTCACTATCTCGGGGCCTATGCCGTCGCCCTTTATTACAGCTATCTTCTTGTTCATTATTCAACATTCCTTTCGGTGAGATATAAATTTACATACATTATTTATTATAGCACACTCCCGGAGAAAATGCAATAGCCCGGCGGCGAAAAATGTTGCTGTCCAAAAAGATGTGGAATTTTAAAACAAAAATGCTATAGTGTAAAATGATTGAACTAATTACTAAAATATTACGAAACTTTCGCACTACTTAACCGTTTTCGTTAGTTTAATGATTGAACTTTTGTTATAACTTACACAACGTGTACTAACAAAAGTTCAGCACCTATACAAATCGCATAAATAGTTATTGACAATTAACGAAAAAGACGGTATAATAAATATAGTGACAGAGAGTACTTTTGAAGCTGTTTCACAGTGATAAAAAAAGCACATCTCTACCCTATTGGGATAATCTATAGCAAAAGGACTGCGCTTCCATTCGGAGGCGCAGTTCTTTTATGGAGAAAATAATCTTCTTGACATTTATTAAAATATGTTGTATAATGTGTTAAGGCATACAATATTATGTTATAAGAGGTGAAGCTTATGGGATTTTTAGATCTTATTACGCTGGGTGTTGCGCTGCTGCCTACGATAGTGATATTCACTATCGTGCTTGCAAACGCAAGGGCTAAACGTGAGCCGTTCAAAAAGGTGGCGTCGGTATTTACTATCAGCGCTCTTTCGTGCATACCCGCGGCTATTCTCGAGGGTATCGGCATCGGCATAATCACGGCAGTGCTGTCCGCCATGGGCTCCGGAGTTTCCAAGGAGGATCTCGGAGTGACCGGGTTTGCTATCTACAACGCGGTGCAGTTCGTGTTCATCGTAGGTCTTGCGGAGGAAGCCTGCAAGTACTTTACCTTCAAATGGATAATCTTCCATGACAGAGAGTTCGACAATACATACGACGGCGTTATATACGGCGCGGCTTCGGCGCTGGGATTTGCGACGCTCGAGAACCTTATGTACGTTTTCCTCGACAATGACTCGCCGCTTTACACGGCGATAATGCGTGCGATACTTAGCGTTCCCATGCACGCCGTCACAGGCATCGTCATGGGCTATTACTTCGGCATCTGCAAGTACCGCAAGTACAACAACGTCAACGCCGACACCCACCCGCAGCGCGGAGCCTTCATCTTCTCGGTAATACTCCACGGCGTGTACGACTGGTGGGTATCCACCGGCGAGATGTTCGACGACATGAGCGGGACGCTTATGTATTCCGTTCTTGCTGTCATCATGCTGTTCATCTACATACTGCTGGGACGGACGGTACACCTTGCGAAGAAGCAGACCCACGCTATCTACAACGCTTACTACTACGAGCATCTGGACGGACAGATACAGGATATGATGGGCGGCAAGACCAGCGACAAGAAGCGTCCCTACTTCCTGGGCGTTCCGCTGCCGCAGATGTACGGACGCACCGGCGGCTTCAACCCCTACAACCCCTACGCAAGCATGGGAATGGCGCCTCCGCCCCCGCCGGTCTACGGACAGAATCCCTACCAGACCGGATATGCCCAGCCTATGCAGCCTAACTATCCAAATCAGAACGGTGCCATGCCGATGAACGGTCAGCCCTACGGCGGCTATCAGCAGGGGTATCCTCAGCAGGCTCGTCCGGCGCAGCAGAATTACAGCAATTACGGTCAGCAGCCTCCTCAGCAGGGTATACAGCAGCAGTACAGGCAGCCTCAGCAGCCGGTCTATCCCCAGAGCGTGCCGGTATCGGCGCCCGCTCCCGTGCCTCAGCCGCAGCCGGACATATACTGTGCGAACTGCGGCGCCAAGTGCAAGCCGGGCATAAACTTCTGTGCCGTATGCGGCAGCAAGATAAAACGTGCCCCGCAAAACGGAAGTTTTTCATAAACAATCCGACCTGCTGTCACACCGGTATCACAATCACTTGCTAAGATATAAATGTCAGGAGGCGAAATCCCCTGACAGGTCATATTGATATGAGGCTCTTTACCCCAAGCCTCATACACCGGCAGTTCAAACTGTCGGTTTCTCCCCTATAATTTTTCATTTTAGCTCCCGAAAAAAACGGGAGCTATTTTTTTATTTATAAAAAAGAATTTTTTGTGAAAAGACTTGATTTAGAAAGCAAAATGTAGTATTATTATAATGTAGGCAGTTTTATGCCAAATCACCGAAAGGAGTATTAATCAATGACTTATTCGCACGAAGTTGAAACAATGTGCCCTATCGCACAGGGCGTTGCTCACGGCGCTGCTCCCATTCCTGAGGAAGCAAAGTGGGTCAAGGCAAAGGAGATAAAGGATATTTCCGGCTTTACACACGGTATCGGCTGGTGTGCTCCTCAGCAGGGTACCTGCAAGCTCACCCTTAATGTTAAGGAGGGCGTTATACAGGAAGCTCTCGTTGAGACTATCGGCTGCTCCGGCATGACCCATTCCGCTGCTATGGCTTCTGAGATCCTGCCCGGCAGAACTATCCTCGAAGCTCTTAACACAGACCTCGTATGCGACGCTATCAACACCGCTATGAGAGAGCTGTTCTTACAGATCGTTTACGGCAGATCCCAGTCCGCTTTCTCTGAGGACGGTCTGGTAGTTGGCGCTGGTCTTGAAGACCTCGGCAAGGGTCTGCGTTCCCAGGTAGGTACTATGTATGGTACTCTGGCTAAGGGTCCCCGCTATCTGGAGATGACCGACGGCTATGTTACCGGTCTGGCTCTGAATGAGGACAATGAGATCATCGGCTACAAGTTCGTGAACTTCGGCAAGATGATGGACTTCATCAAGGCTGGCGACGACGCTAACACCGCTTTCGAGAAGGCACAGGGTCAGTACGGCAGAGTTGCTGATGCCGTTAAGATCGTTGACCCCAGAAAGGAATAAGGAGGATCAGTA